>JAYVKL010000084.1:0-4482 GCA_043768465.1 Pyrinomonadaceae bacterium | reverse complement strand
GGGAAGCCTATAGTTCATACAAAAACTTGTGTCAGGAACTGGACAGGATACTTTCCCAAATCGGCTCAAAATACCTGATTACTTTTTCTTAGGTGCTTATGTGGTGAAATTCTTCATCGTTTCAACTCGCGCTGAAACCAAGCCTTCGCAAACGTCCATTCGCGCTTGACGGTCGTTTCCGAGATTTTCAAAATATACGCCGTTTCTTCGATTGATAAACCGCCGAAAAATCTGAGTTCGACGATTTTCGCCTGCCGCGCATCGAGTTTTTCCAATGTCTGCAAAGCGTCTTCCAACGCTAAAACATCGAATTCCTTTTCGCCGGAAAAGCTGATCGCTTCGTGAAGTTCGATTTTCCGTCCGCCGGAATGCTTTTGCGCTTTTCTTTGGCGGGCGTGGTCAATCAGGATTTTCCGCATCACTTCAGCGGCGACGGCGAAAAAATGCGCCCGGTTTTGCCACGTTACATTCTGCCAATCAACCAATCTGATAAACGCTTCGTGAACGAGTGCCGTCGCCTGCAAAGTATGGTCGCCGCGCTCGTTTTTCATATACGCGCCCGCCAAACGCCGCAGATCATCATAAACTAGTTCGAGTAGTTTTCCCGGCGCGGTTTCGCTTCCGGTATTGACGGCGTTCAGTAAAACTGTGATGTCCTGTTGGTTCGGCAAACTCATTGATTTACGGCTCAAAAGGATTATACAGAAAAAAAATTCAGTTTTCTCAAAAAAGTTTGGGCGGTTTTCCAAACGCTTTGCGCTCTATTGATTGAATGCAATTTCCATTCGGTGAGAATTATTCAAATAATTTTGAATTTGAATGTCCGATTTTCATTGCCGAATACGCATTATAGCTTGAAAGATTTTTTTAAATTAAAATAAACATTCGGAGAATATTTTATGGGCGCACGTTACATAGAAATAGAGCTAAAACCGGGCATCAAACGCGGCGGGATGGGAAAAAAACACAAGCACGTCAAAGTTCTCGGAGCCGGAAAGCTGAAGTTGAAGATTTCCGAGGATAAGCGTTGGGAATTGGTTCCGCCGTTCCCGACCGAATGGGAATATTATATTCCCGATTATCCCGCCGGAACGTGGACGCAGAGTTCGTTCCAACTGACCATTAACGGGCAGGACGGACAGCAGTGCTTTGCGCTCAGATCGCCCGAAGCGTCGGACGGAATAGCTTTCTACGGCGAAGCTCCGCAGTATGGCGTGTTTCCTTTCAAATCAACGTGGCGACGCGCCGCAACGCCTATTAAACCGGGAAAAAGCGGCTGCTGGTCGGGGCTTGCCCTGAAAGGTTCGGCGGGCGTGGCGATTCAGGGCGAAGAGGTCGTCTGCCTCATTCGCTCGTGGGATAATTCGAGTCTGGGAGCGTGGTTCAACGTGCTTTCGAGCCGTCTCGGATTGGTCGGCGGATTTACCGCCGGAGTCGCGCTGGTGATTGTTACCGGATTTCCAAATATTGACGAACTACACAATCATTCGGTCAGCGGCTGGGATTGGTCTCTAAGTTTGGGCGCGAAACTCAGCGGATTTGCCAAATTCGGGAAATCGGGTCCGATGCTTATCGAAATGGCAAGGCGCATCAACAAAGTCGAAGATTTGGTCAAAGCGATAAAAAACGGCGAGCGCGAAAAGGAAATTATCGGTATGGGCAAAGCGGCTTATGATAATTTCGGCTACGACTTTGCAGAACGAAACGTCACCGTCATTGACGTGCCGACGGGCGGAACCGGAGTCGAAATGGGCGTTTATATCTATGCCGGAACGTGCAAACTGTTCTCCAAATGGTAACGCCGCGCCGTTGACCTTAGCGGAGATGGCTTAATAGAAAAGCGGAAATGATTTATTTCCGCCAGCGTCTGAGCCATTTCCGCCTTCCTTTAAGAGTTTGTTTAAATTTTGAAAACCTTCCAGTTTTATCGCTGAAGGCGATCAATTTAATAGCGGCGGGAGCATCCGAGGCGTGAGCATAAGAGTTTTCCGACGCTGAAAGTCGAACATTCAACGACGGTCTTCGGCACTTTCAGCGTCGGAACCGATGTTTTCATTATTCGTCGGGAGTCGCAGACGCTTTACCCGACGCTGTTAAATTGATCGCTTTCAGCGATTTCAAAGAAAATTTAAACAGACTCTAATTCATTTCTGCTAACCTTCAACTCATTTCCGCCGGACGAATCGGTGCAGTAATTCCGACATTACGAGTTTAATTACAAGCTATCTCAAAAATCAGATGATGAAGTTCGGAGTTCCGCGTTGACGCGGCTGAATGACGCAGGCGGAGGCGAACCTTCCAGTCCGGTGACGCTGTATTTTTAGTTCGGATTCAATCGAATACTTAAAAAGCCGGATGGAAACGTCCGGCTTCTTTTATTTTAACCGGCAAAAAAATTCGGGCTGTTTTGAACGCGCTTTACGCCTTATCGTTCAAAGACAGATTTTGTCGGGAGAAAAATTATGAAATCCAATCGATTCGGTAAAGGAACATTTAAATTATTTTTGATGACGGCGGCGTTCGGCGGATTGCTTTCGGCGAGTTCGCTCAACGCTTTCGCGCAATTTACATTCAACGGCGATTACGACCGGACTTTCGGCGCGCCGAACGGTTACGTTATTGACGGACAATTTCCGACTCCGGGAGTTGAACGTAACACTTACTTTGCCGGCGGTGTGGTGAACCCGGACAGTTCAACCGTCGCGGTCGGAAGAATCGGCTGTAGTCCGGGCGAACCGATTTGCGATTTTTGGCTCAAGAAATTTACGCCGAACGGTGCGCTCGATACGTCTTTCGGCGGCGGCACGGGAATCGTGCAAACCGATTTCTTTACCACTCCCAACGGCAATTCGCTCGACACGTCATACACAATAAAACGCCAGCCGGACGGGAAAATTCTTATCGCCGGAAGTTGTTATATTACCGGACCGCCGGGCGTTACTGATTTTGGTCAGGATGCTTGTTTTGTTCGCTACAACGCCGACGGGACGTTCGACACGAGTTTCGGTAATACGTTGGTCAGAGTTTCGGGTCCGAACGGAGCAAACTTGCAGCAATTCTCTATCGGGCAGGGCAAAGCTATTTTCCAAACCGGTCTGCGGGAAGATGGAAGTTTGGCAGGCACGCAAGGATATATTTACGATATGACGATTCAACCGGACGGTAAAATTTTAGCCGTCGGCGAAACGCGCGACTTCCTTGCCGCCAGCAACCGTTATGTCGCCATTCTAATTCGTCTTAACGCCGACGGTTCGATTGACACCGGATTCGGCACGAACGGTGTCGCCAGACTCTTCGGAACACTCCTGCCACCGCCGGCACCTAATATTTGGTCATCGGTTCGCTTCTATAGGGTCGCCGTGCAGCCCGACGGACGCATTATCGCCGTTGGACACGACGGCACGATTAACAGCAGCGGAAACAACGGCAGGGTTTTTCTCGTTACGCGCTGGACGGTGAGCGGACAGCTTGAAACCAGACGACGACTCGACAACAGCACCAGCACTACCGCCAATGAAAAAGCCCTCGCCGCGATTTTGACCAAAGACAACAAAGTTCTCGTCTCCGGTTCGTATCAAAATTTCGCCACTTTAACACGGTTAAATTTAAGCGATTTGTCGGTTGATACGACTTTCGGCACGAACGGCTTCACGCAGTATGGTGGTGTCCCCTTCAACAATTTGACCATCCAGGCGATTCAGCCCGACGGCAAAATCCTCGGCGTTGACAATGTGACTCCCGGAAGCGGCGTCGTGCGTTTCAATCCGAACGGTTCGAGCGACCAGTCTTTCGGCAATTTTTCGTGGCAAGCCAACAATATCGGAGTCGGGCGGCTCAGACTCAACGCGATTTTTTACGGCAACAGCACCAGTCAGCCGTTTGACGGCTTAAGCCTCGCTTTGCGTCCCGACGGCAAAATCAACATCTTCGGCAAACTTGGGGACCGCGCCCTCGTGACGCGACAAAACACGATTTTTCACAGCGGCGTTTATTCGGATTTCACGAACGACGGTAAGTCGGACGTTTCAGTTTTCCGCTACGGCGTTTGGTATTATCTAAATTCCGCCGACAATCAATTTAACGCCGTAGCCTTCGGTCAGTCAGGCGACGCGCCCGCGCCTGCCGATTACGACGGCGACGGCAAAACCGATGTTGCCGTTTATCGTTCGGGCATTTGGTATATTTTGCAGTCCTCTAATAATCAATTTCGCGCCGTCGCATTCGGCGCGGCGGAAGATTTACCGCGTCCCGGCGATTTCGATGGCGACGGGAAAGCCGACATCGCCGTCTTCCGTCCGTCTTCGGGAAGTTGGTATTATCTGCGAAGCTCCGATAATCAATTTGTCGGCGTGGCGTTCGGACAATCCGGTGATTTACCGCTTTTGGCGGATTACGACGGCGACGGCAAATCCGACATCGCTGTTTATCGCGGCGGCATTTGGTATTATCTGCAATCGTCCGATGGAGCATTTCGCGGCGTAT
>JAYVKL010000083.1:0-4217 GCA_043768465.1 Pyrinomonadaceae bacterium | reverse complement strand
TTTCACCGTGTAATCTCCTTTTTCTGAGCAGTTTTTTCTGTAAAATTATTCTACTCATTTTTGGGAGATTACATAAATCTCAACTCAAGACTCAGGTTGATTAAAGGGCAAAATCCGGCGAATATGGTTTTCGGCAATTCGTTCAGCGCGGACGGTTTGCCGGATAAAACTTTTGATTATCCGTTATCGAATCCGCCGTTCGGCGTGGAGTGGAAAAAGGTTGAAACGGCAATCCGAGACGAATATGAACGGCAAGGCAATTCCGGGCGTTTCGGCGCGGGTTTGCCGCCGATTTCCGACGGTTCGCTTTTGTTTCTCCAACATATGATTTCCAAGATGAAAGACCCGCAGGACGGCGGCAGCCGTTTGGCGATTGTCTTTAACGGCTCGCCGCTTTTTTCGGGCGGCGCAGGTTCGGGAACGAGCGACATCCGGCGTTGGATAATCGAAAACGATTGGCTCGAAGCGATTATCGCTTTGCCCGACCAGCTTTTTTATAACACGGGCATTTCGACTTATATTTGGGTTCTCAACAACAAAAAGAACCAGCCGAAAGATGAGCGGATTCACAAAGACCGGCGCGGGAAAGTTCAGCTTGTCAATGCGACGGGCGCGGAAGCGGCGGACAAAGGCAATCCGTTTTATTTGAAAATGCTGCGTAGTTTGGGCGACAAGCGCAAATTGATCGGCGATAAGGACGAAGAAAACCAGCCCGACCAAATCGGCTATATCACGAAACTTTATTTCGAGTTTGAAGAAAACGAATACTGCAAGATTTTCGACAATCACGCTTTCGGTTACTGGCGCGTTACGGTCGAACGTCCTTTGCGTTTGAATTTTCAGACGAACGCGGAACGACTCGCCAAAGTTCAGGATTTACACGACAAAGTTTTCCGCGAATACGAAAAGAAACTCGAAGCGATCACCGAAACCGACGAACGAAAGCGCGAAATATTAAAAGACGCGGCGCGGAAAGATTACGAGAAAAAGCGACCGTTCACGCCTCCGGAAATTGCAGCGGTTTGGGACGTGCTTGCGATTCATCTCGACAATCACAAATTTTACAAAGACCGCGCCAAGTTTTTGCCGGATTTTGAACGGGCGTTGAAAGACGGCAGATTCAGACCGACACCGGCGCAAAAGAAGATGATTCTTAACGCGCTTGCGGAACGCGACCAGACGGCGGAGATTTGCCGTGATAAAAACGGCAATCCCGAACCAGACCCGGAATTGCGCGACGCTGAAAATGTGCCGCTGCGCTATGTTCCCGAACGGGACGAACACGGCGCGGACGTTCTCGACCGTGAAGCGATTGACGATTATTTCCGAAAAGAAGTTACGCCGCACGTTCCCGATGCGTGGATTGATTACACGAAAACCAAAGTCGGCTACGAAGTGAACTTTACGAAATACTTTTACAAATACAAACCGCTCAGAAGTTTAGCGGAAATTCGCGCCGACATTCTCGCGCTCGAAGCCGAAACCGACGGAATGATTAAAGCGGTAATTGCTTAAAATTTATGAACGAAATTATCACCAACGAATATCAACAGTTTGTCGAACAACTCAAAGCAGACATTCGCAACTCGCAGATAAAGGCCGCGTTGTCGGTTAATCGTGAACTTGTTTTGCTTTATTGGCGCATCGGGAAAAAGATTTTGGAAAAGCAAAGCGAACTCGGTTGGGGCGCAAAGGTCGTCGAACAAATCTCGCGTGATTTGCGCGTTGAGTTTCCGACGATGAAAGGTTTTTCGCGGACAAATCTTTTATATATGCGTTCTTTTGCCAAAAATTATCCTGACGAGCAATTTGTCCAGCAGGTTGCTGGACAAATTCCGTGGTTTCATAATTGCGTCTTGTTAGACAAGGTAAAAGACCAAACGGAGCGGGAGTTTTATATTCGCAAGACGATTGAAAACGGTTGGAGTCGGGATATTTTGGAGATTCAGATTGAAACGGGTTTGTATTTACGACAAGGGAAAGCGATTACGAACTTTGAATTGACTTTGCCGAAACCTCAATCGGATTTGGCGAATGAAATCTTGAAAAATCCGTATAATTTCGATTTTCTCGGACTTGGCGAAGAAGCGCGGGAACTTGAAATCGAAGCGGCGATGATGCGGCATATCCGCGATTATTTGCTTGAATTAGGCGTTGGTTTTGCGTTTGTCGGCAGTCAATATCGTTTGGAAGTTGACGGCGACGAGTTTTTTATTGACCAGCTTTTTTATCATTTGAAACTGCGCTGCTTTTTGGTCTTGGAATTGAAAGCGGGAAAATTTAAGCCCGAATATCTCGGCAAACTGAATTTTTATTTGTCGGCGGCTGATGATTTATTACGAAACGAAGGCGATAAACCGAGTATCGGTTTAATTTTATGTCGCGGAGAAAAGCGCACCATTGTTGAATACGCTTTGCGCGATATGACCAAACCAATCGGCGTTTCGGAATATGAACTGACCAATATTTTGCCCGCCAATTTACGCGGAAACTTGCCGACCATCGAAGAAATTGAACAACAATTGAAAATTGATAATTGATAATTGATAACGATGAAAACCTACGATAAATATAAATCTTCGGGTATTGATTGGATTGGCGATATTCCTGAACATTGGGAGGTTAGGAAATTACGCTTTGTCGGCAACTTTACGGCAAGCGGAATTGATAAAAAGATTATTGAAGGCGAACCAATAGTCAAAATCATAAACTATACGGATGTTTATGGAAATTCAAATAATATATTAAACTCCGCAAGAACTTATATGGAAGTTTCCTGCTCTGAAGAAAGGCAAAAAGAACATCAGGTGAAAAAAGGCGATTTAATTTTTACTCCAAGTTCTGAAACTATCGAAGATATAGGAGTTTCCGCGCTTGTTAATGAAGATTTAGAAAACACAGCTTACAGTTACCACGTTTTAAGATTCCGGTTTGAGAAGGAATTAGCTCACAACTTCAAAAAATATCTTTGTAGTAATCACTTTGTTTTGAATCAGTTTTCGAGTAATGCTAAGGGAACAACAAGACAAATATTGAATAGAGATAATTTTAACAGCATAAATGTTTTACTTCCGACGTTTCCTGAACAATCTGCGATTGCCGATTATTTAGACGAAAAGACCGCGCAAATAGATAAACTGATTGCGGAAAAACGGCGTTTGATTGAACTGCTCAAAGAAGAACGCTTGGGCGTTATCAATCAAGCCGTTACACGCGGCATCAATCCACACGCCAAACTCAAACCTTCGGGTATCGCCTGGCTCGGCGATATTCCCGAACATTGGGAAGTTAAAAAGTTGAAGTATGTTGCAAGTTTTAGAAGCGGTGAAGGCATAACTTCCGATGCAATTCGTGATGAAGGCGAATTTCCGGTTTATGGCGGAAACGGTTTGAGAGGCTATTTTTCATCATTCACGCACGACGGGAATTTTGCTTTAATCGGCAGACAAGGCGCGTTATGCGGCAATGTTAATTACGCTTTCGGAAAGTTTTGGGCTTCGGAACACGCAGTTGTTGCAACTTTACTCGATGAACACGAAGTATTTTGGTTTGGTGAATTGCTTCGCATTATGAATCTCAATCAGTATTCGCAATCAGCCGCGCAGCCGGGATTAGCAGTAGAAAACATTAAAAATTTATCAGCCGCAGTTCCGTCGATTGAAGAACAAAAACAAATCGTCGAATTTATCGAAACCGCCACCGGCAAAACTGATGCGACGATTGCCACGATTGAAAAGGAAATCGGATTCTTACGCGAATACCGCACGGCGTTAATCTCGGAAGTCGTGACGGGGAAAATTAAAGTGATTGATAACTAAAAATATTATGCAGCACGATAGACTTATTGAAGCCTTTCACGGAATACAAGACAAAAATGCTCTGGCTTGTTCAATAATTGATACTAAAAGTGAAAAAACTGTTTCACTGGCAATAGTAGTTAGTGCCAATAGAAAAGCGAACAAACGGATTGCCTTTGTTGAACATAAAAGAGTTGATATATGTTTTGTAAATGATGATGATTCTATTTCTCTTTATGAAGCAAAATCTGCATATCTAACTGATTTTCAACAAAGAAGAATTGATAAAAATGATAAAGTAAGTAGTCGGACAGAATTATTTGATAGATGAATCATTGCAGAAACACGCACGATAGTCGAGTGTGTCTTTGCGCCCTTACTTCGTGCGGGCTTCTGCATTTATAAAACTATTCTGTCTGC
>JAYVKL010000082.1:0-9729 GCA_043768465.1 Pyrinomonadaceae bacterium | reverse complement strand
GATGCTAAGAATCAACAGTTTACAGGCTCAATCATAGTAAAAGCCAAAAATTTGATTTCCTAAGCCCTTTATTTTCATCATTGGTAATTTTCAACCCTTGATTCGCATCGGTAGATTATTTTTACCATATCTCGCGTCCGTTTGAACAACCGGAGTGAACGACGGCTAACAAAAATTTAACCTGCCCGATTTTTCAATCGAGCAGGTTAAACCAAAAAAATAGTGGCGGTAAAAGATGTCAAATCTCGTGGCGATTAGTCATCGCCTTGTCCATCGTTACTTCGTCCACGAACTCCAAGTCTGATCCGACCGGCATTCCCATCGCAATTCGGGTCACGCGAACGCCCAACGGTTTCAATAATCGGGCGATGTAATTTGCCGTCGCTTCGCCTTCGGTCGTCGGGTTGGTGGCGACGATCACCTCTTTGACCTCAACGCCTTCGTTATTTTCCGGCATCAGGCGCGGCAGAAGATTTGCCAGCATTAATTCGTCGGGACCGACTCCGCGAATCGGCGACAGCGAGCCGTGCAGAATATGATAAAGACCTTTATAGGAACGGGTTTTTTCGACGGCGACGAGATTATACGGTTCTTCGACGATGCAGATTTGCGAGCGGTCACGTCCCGCCGAAGTGCAATACATACAGGGGTTGACATCGGTCATATTGTTGCAAACCGAGCAGAAAACGATTTTTTCCTTAACTTCGTGCAGCGCGTCAACAAAGCGTTCGACATCTTCCGCCGACCGCCGCAAAATATAAAATGCCAGCCTTTGCGCCGATTTATGTCCGACACCGGGCAGACGTTTGAATTCGTCAATCAACTTGGCGACTGGTTCTGAGTATTCGAGCATAAAAGGTGATAAATGGTAAATGGTAAATGGTAAATGGTGAGTCTTTGCATTCACTTAGCACTTACCATTTACCACTTACCACTGACTTACATTAAACCTGGAGGAAGCATTCCGCCGAGCCGTCCTTTTAGAGATTCTTCGACTTTGCGCCGCGCTTCGTTGATCGCCGCTAAAGTTAAATCCTGGATCATTTCGACATCGCCGTCTTTGACCAAATCGGGCGAAATCGTCAATTCCAGAACCTCAAAATCGCCGCGCATTTTGACGTTGACCGCGCCGCCGCCGGCGGATGCGTCAACCTTCATTTCCTTCATTTCCTTGCCCATCTGCTCCTGCATTTTCTGGGCTTGTTTCATCATCGAATTCATATCGAATCCGCCGGGAAGTTTCATTGTTTTATACTCCTTTACGTCTTGATTTGTTATATTTATCGTAACCGTCCGACGGGTTAAATGCAAATTTGTAAAGGGATGAGAAAAGGATTATCAACCGCCGATGGACGCGGATAAACGCCGATATAAAATCTAAAAAATCTGCGTTTATCCGCGCCATCTGCGGTTAATTTCCTCTCTGAAATCCGAGTTTTCAAAACAAAATCCCTGCGTCTCGCGTAAAAAAACAGCCGTCTAAAATTGACCATTCAAAAATAAAATATGCTGCTTAAAAAACTTTCCATTCTCGTCTTTTGTCTTTCGTTCTGCGCCGCCGTCCGCGCCCAAACGTCAATTGCCTATTTAACCGAACCTGCGCTGTCGCCCGACCGCCGGGAAATCGTTTTTGTATCAGGCGGCGATATTTGGACGGTTTCGGCGAACGGCGGCACGGCTTCGATTCTGGTTTCGCACCCGGCAACCGAATCGCGTCCGAAATTCTCCCCGGACGGAAAACGGTTGGCGTTCGTTTCCAACCGCACCGGCGGCGGTGACATCTACGTTTTAAATTTGGAGACGAACGATTTATCGCGGATCACTTTCGACGACTCTTTGGATAATCTCGATGCCTGGTCACGCGACGGCAAATGGCTTTACTTCTCGTCTTCGAGCCGCGACATCGCCGGAATGAACGACGTTTACCGGGTTTCCGCCAGCGGCGGAACGCCAATGACAATTTCCAACGACCGCTACACGAGCGAATTTTTCGTCGCGCCCGCGCCCGACGGAATTTCGTTCGCATTTTCGGCTCGCGGAATCGCCGGCGGGCAATGGTGGCGCAAAGGCAGGAGCCACATTGACGAAAGCGAAATCTGGCTCAAAAGCGGCGAGAATTACGGGCAAATCACGCCGGGCGGCGCAAAGCAGTTGTGGACGATGTGGAGCGCGGACGGCAAACAAATTTATTACGTTTCCGACCGTAATGGAACGCAGAACATTTGGACGAAACCGTTGAAAGGTCAGGAGAAACAATTGACTGATTTCAAAGACGGCAGAGTTTTATGGGCAAGCATTTCACTTGACGGCAAGCAAATCGTTTTCGAGCGCAATTTCAGAATCTGGACGATGAACACGGACAACGGAAAAGCCGATGAAGTTCCGATTACTCTGCGCGGCACGGCGGCGGGCGCGTTAACGGAAAAGATAAATCTCTCCGGGCAAATCCGCGAATTCGCGCTGTCGCCCGACGGCAAAAAAATCGCGGTTGTCGCGCGCGGTAAGATTTTCGCGGCTTCGAGCAAAGACGGCGGCGACGCGCAGAAAATCACCGACACGCCCGCGCCCGAATCATTCGCTGCCTGGTCGCCCGACAGCCAAAAAATCGTTTATACTTCGGAGCGCGGCGGCAAGCGGCAGATTTATCAATACAGTTTTGCGGACGGCGACGAATCGCGGTTGACGACGGCGGGCGACGATTTTTCGCCGGTTTATTCGCCCGACGGCAAATCAATCGCCTTTCTCCGCAACGCCCGCGCCCTCTGGATTTACGATGTCGAGAAAAAACAGGAAAGAGAACTCTGCCAACTCTTCACCGACGCGCCGCCGCTCGCCGGCAAACAATCTTTCGCGTGGTCGCCCGATAACAAACGGCTCGCCTTTCTGACGACCGCGCCGGAAAATCGTTCTTATACGAATGTTTCAATCGTTTCGGCAAGCGGCGGCCCGGCACAGCCGGTCAGCTTTCTCGCCAATTCCAACAGCGGTTCGGTTTCGTGGAGTCCCGACGGCACATTTATTTTGTTTGATTCCGGGCAGCGCACCGAAGACGGCGTTTTGGCGCAGATTGATTTGACGCTTCGCACGCCGAAGTTCCGCGAAGATCAGTTTCGAGATTTGTTCAAACAGGAAAATCCGCAGCAAAAACCGCAGCCGACACCGCAAACTTCGCCGACTCCGATTATTAATCCGACTCCGAATCCAAGTCCAAGTCCGACGACTTCGCCGTCGAGCGTTGTCAAAGCCGACGATAAAGACGGCGACCGCAAAAAGGAAATTGTTTTTGAAAACATTCGCCGTCGTTTAAGCCTTTTGCCGACCGGCGTAAATGTGAACGGGCAAGCGATTTCCCCGGACGGGAAAACCGTTTTGCTGCTCGCCGCCGCCGAAGGTCAGTTTAATCTTTACACGATGCCGCTCGACGAGTTGGCGACCGAAACGTCGGCGAAACAAATCACCGCGACCCCGAACTTTAAATCGGACGCGCAGTTTTCGCCGGATTCAAAGGAAGTTTTCTACATCGAAAACGGGCGCGTGAACGTCGTCAATCTGGAAAAAGGCGCAGTTCGTCCGCTTGCCTTGAACGTCGAGATGAACGCCAACTTTGCCGCCGAAAAAATGGAGATTTTCAAACAGGGCTGGCGATTTCTGCGCGATAATTTCTACGACGAAAAATATCACGGCGCGGATTGGAACGCCGTCGAAAAAACTTACGAGCCGCTGATCGCGGGCGCGAGAAACATTGACGAAACGCGCCGCCTGATGTCTCTGATGGTCGGCGAATTGAACGCTTCGCACTTGGGCGTTTCGGGCGCGAACGGTTTCACGCCAACGCCCGTCGGCAAACTCGGCGTTCGATTTGACCGCCTTGAATACGAAACGAACGGACGTTTGAAAATCACGGAAATCATCGGCTTGAGTCCGGCGGATATTGTCAGAGAAATTAAAGTCGGCGATTATCTGAGAAGCGTCAATAACGTGAAAATTGACGGCGCGAAAAACTTAGACGAACTGCTCGAAAACAAAGTCGGCAAGCGCGTCGAAATCGAAATCTCGGCAAACGCCGACGGCTCGAACCAACGCCGAATCGTTCTGAAACCCGTCAGCACGGGCGCGGAAAAAAATCTTTTGTATCGCCAATGGGTCGAGTCAAATCGCGTTTATGTGGAAAAAATCAGCGGCGGTAAACTCGGCTACGTTCACCTGCCGGATATGTCTTCGGACAGTTTGAATCAGCTTTACGTTGATTTGGACGTGCAGAATCAGGGGCGGAGCGGTGTCGTCATTGATATTCGCAACAACAACGGCGGTTTCGTCAATCCCTATGTCATAGACGTTTTATCCAGACGCGGCTATTTGAATATGAAAGAACGCGGCGGATGGACGGTTCCGGGGCGTTCCGCGCTTGGGCAGCGCGCGCTCGAACGCCCGACGATTTTAATTACAAATCAGCATTCGCTGTCGGACGCGGAAGATTTGACCGAAGGTTATCGGAGTTTGAAAATCGGCAAAGTCGTGGGAGAGCCGACCGCCGGCTGGATTATTTTCACCTGGAACACGACGACTTTCGACGGCACGACCGTGCGCCTGCCGCGTCAGATGATTACCGGCGGCGACGGCGTAGATATGGAACTTAACTCGCGTCCGGTGGACGTTCCGGTCACGCGCCCGATTGGTGAAAGTTTGACGGGCAAAGATTCGCAATTGGATGTCGCCGTCAGGGAACTTTTGGCGCAAATCGGCAGATGATTATAAATTTCATTTGGAATTATTTAATCACGGGTGAACACAGAATTTGCGAGTAAACTAAATCGCTTCCAATCTTTTACCGCTCGATTCAGATATAATTTGGAGTTTTATGAAATTTTTGTCTTCCTTGTTTGTTCTTGCACTCGTTTTGTTTTCAACAAATTCTTGTAATTCAATCAAAAAATATATTACCGAACAGCCTGACCCGCCGGCGAATATTAATTCTGACTCTCAAGCAATAGAAAAATATAACTCTTCGATAACAACCGACTTAATCAATGATGACTCATTGTTACAAACCTTAATCTCTACTGAAAACATTTGGAAACAAGCAAAAATTTCAGGCGACGTGAATACCCTTGATCGAATTTTTGCCGATGAATTTACAAATACGGACGAAGCAGGGCATATCTATTCAAAAACAGAATGGCTTAGATATTTGGGCGGCGGAACTCCAAATCTTAAAACATTTAAGATAACTGATGCAAAACTTGTTGCCCGCACAGGTAATGCCGCAACAATATCATTTAGAGTTACGACTGTTTATAACTACAAAAAAAATTCGATATATACCAATAATAATGTTGATAAGTTCATATTCCGCGATGGACGTTGGCAAGTTACCTCCTCGTTCTCTTCTGACGCGACCAGAAGATAAAGTCTAAAATTTACCAAGCCGTGTAAACCAATTTTTCGCAAGCCGGTAAATCTATCACTTGCTTTTTGAAAGCGTCTGCATTACAAATGACTTTGTGGAAATAGTTTGGAAAGACAGCAGCAATCAATCGCCGTATTTGTTTCGTCAACGCGCCGAATGGACGGGCGTAACAATCCATCGAGCGCGTCTTGTGGCGGGCAGAATGCTCGAACACACCTCGGATTATCACGAGCTTAACGTCACGATCAACGGCAGATTGACGACCGAAAAAAATTCGGCGAGCGGCAGACAGATTCGCACCAAAGGCGGCGCGGGCAACATTTGTCTGACACCGGCAGGTCAGCCGGTCGGCGCGGTTTGGGAAAAACCGCTCGACTCGATGGGCATTATGCTGAGTCCCGAATTCGTCAATCAAACCGCGCTCGAAAACCGCTTTTCGCCGAAATTTGAATTCACCGAAGTTTATAAAAATAAGGATTCGCTCGTCGAAAACATCGGTCTGACCTTGCTCGCCGAAGCCGATTCCGAAACGCCTTCCGGCAAACTTTACACCGATTCCTTGATTCAAACGCTGACGCTGCATCTTTTGAAAAATTATTCGACGGCGAACTTCAAACCCGAAACGATTCACGGCGGACTTTCCGGCTATAAATTACGGCGCGTTCAGGAATTTATTAACGCCAACCTCGAAAAAGATTTGAGTTTGAGCGAGATCGCCGCCGCCGCCGATTTGAGTCAATATCATTTCGCCCGCGCCTTTCGCCTCTCGACCGGTTTGACACCGCAGCAATATCTGATGAAACAGCGCATCGAACGCGCCAAGCAATTGCTGGCAAAGGACGATTTGCCGCTCGTCGAAGTTTCCCTGCGAACCGGCTTCAAGAATCAAAGTCATTTCACCACGCTATTCCGCAAATGCACGAAATTCACGCCGAAACTCTGGCGCGAACTAAAACTCGCGTAATAGTGAGAAGTGGTAAATGGTAAACGGTAAGTGGTAAATGTAAGAACAATTCATTTACCACTTACCGTTTACCACTTACCACTTCTCAAGCAATTTCAGAACACAAACCGCAATCTGCGGGAAGATTCGGGCGCGGCGCATTTCCTAAAATCATTTCAGACTAAAGAAGTCTAGAGGAGATTTTAAGATATGCGAGTTTTATTTTTAATTTTGGTCTTTGCTTTTTCAATCGCGGCGCAAACGACTTTTATCAGTCAAACCTTTGATAACGGAAACACGGCGGCGCGAGAAGGAAATTATGAACAGGCGATTAAGCAATATCGGGCGACGATTTTGCGGGCGGAAGCGGAGCGTTTAAATGATGCGCTGCTCGCTAAAATTCATTTCAACATCGGCGTTTGCCTTTATCATTTGCAGCGAACAAACGAAGCCGTCGCCGAATATACCGAAGCGACAAAGTTGAGCAGACGAGAGTATCAAAAAGCCTTTTACGCGCTCGGAATGGCGCAGAAAGATTTGCGAAATTGGCGCGAAGCCGCCGCCGCTTTGCGCGACGCTGTTCAAATTGACAAAACCGACGGCGAAGCGTGGTTCGATCTGGCGTTGATTTATTTGGCGGATAAAAATTTTGCGGCGGCGGAAAAAGCATTTGCCAATTCCATCAAATATAAAAGCGTCAACGCGCCGGACGCACACAACAATCTCGGCGTGATCGCCGCGCTGTCGAACGATTGGAAATCAGCCGAAAAGGAATTTGAAACGGCTTTGACAAAATCGAACGGCAAATCAATCGAAGCCGTCGGCAATCTGCGACTCTGTAAGTTTTACAAACGAAATTTCAGCGGTGGTGATTTGCTGGCAAAATTGGAATTCAGCAAATAGTCAAAACACGCGGCAAGCGGAAGCAAGTGTTTTTGATTGCCGCCATCGTTCGTTCGGGCGACGGTTTTTATACCGTTTCGTCTCGTGTTAATCTTTGGTTAATTCCAATGAAAAAATACGCTATCAAACGCGATGAAAACGCGTTGCCCGAACGCCTGACGCGCTACCGAAGCGAATTAAACGAACAGCAATTTCGCGTCGTGACGGCGAAACCGGGCGCGGCGTTAGTCGTCGCGGGCGCGGGAACCGGGAAAACCAGAACGATAACTTATCGCGTCGCTTATTTAATCGAACAGGGCGTTTCGCCGCAGAGAATTCTGCTCGCCACTTTCACGAACCGCGCCGCCAAAGAAATGCTCAGGCGCGTCAGAGATTTGACGGGAAGCCAGAATGTTCATCGAATTTGGGGCGGAACTTTTCACCGTATCGCCAATTTGATTTTGCGCCGCCACGCGACTTCCATCGGTTTCGACTCCAATTACTCGATTCTCGATGCGGAGGATTCAAGGGATTTTATCAGCGTCTGCATCGAAGAGGCGGCGATTGACACGAAAGCAAAACGCTTTCCCAAACCCGAAGTCGTCCAGAATATCATCAGTTACGCCAACAACACCGACCAGACGATTGAAGATGTCATTATCAAAAAGTATCCGTATTTTGAAATGCTTTCCCAGCAAATCAAGCGCGTTGACTTCGTTTATATGGATCGAAAACGAGAGCGCAACGTGATGGATTACGACGATTTACTGCTGAATTGGAAACATCTTTTAATCGAAAAACCCGACATCGCGGCGGTTTACGCCGAGCAATTTCAGCATATTTTAGTTGACGAATATCAGGATACGAATAAACTGCAAGCCGAATTGATTGATCTTTTGGCGGTCAAACACAAAAACGTAATGGTCGTCGGCGACGACGCGCAATCAATTTTCGCGTGGCGCGGCGCGGAATTTACCAATATTTACGAATTCCCGAAACGCTATCCGAACGCCGAAATTTACAAACTCGAACTCAATTACCGCTCGACACCGGAGATTTTAGGACTTGCGAACATTTCGATTTCCAATAATCGCAAACAGTTTCCGAAAACGCTCGAAGCGATCAAAAAATCCAAAGACTGGAAACCGGCGTTGGTTCCGTGTTCCGATGTCGAACAGCAATCGGCGTTCGTCGCGTCAAGGATTTTGGAGCTGCGCGACGAGGGAACTTCACTTGAAGAAATCGCGGTTTTGTATCGCTCGCATTATCATTCGATTGAATTGCAGTTGGAATTAACGCGCCGCAACATTCCGTATCGCGTCCAATCGGGCGTGAGATTTTTTGAACAGGCGCACATCAAAGACGTGATTTCTTATTTGCGAATCATCGTTAATCCGCGCGACGAACTGGCGTGGAAACGCATTTTGAAAATGATTCCGAGCGTCGGCAACGCGACGGCGAACAGAATTTATGAAAGTCTGGCTTACGCCGAAAATCCGCTCGCGCTCATCAAGTCAGAACCGCCGGCGGTAGCGGGCGGGTCAACCGTCGGCAAAAGTATTTTCCAACCAACGGCGAACCCGCCCGCTACCGCCGGCGGTTCTGACATCGGCTCGAAAATCCGCAACAAAACGGGTTGGAAAAACTTTGTCGAGTTGCTGGAAAAAATCACGACCGACGACAATCGAAACAAACCGGCGAAGCAGATCGAACTGATTTTAAGCGGCGGTTATGAAGCGTATTTGCAGGAGAACTACGAAAATTTTGAGGCGCGGCTCGAAGATTTAAAAGGCTTGGCGATGTTCGCTCAAAAATACGATTCGACCGAAGATTTTCTGTCGGAACTCGCGCTGCTTTCGACCGAACGCTTTAAAGAACCGACCGGAATCGCGGGCGAAGATGTTATCTCCGGTGGCGAAGAGGACGAGCTTTTGACTTTGACATCGGTTCACCAGGCGAAAGGTTTGGAATGGAAAGCCGTCTTTTTAATTTGGGCGGCGGAAGGCAAATTTCCGAGTCCGCGCAGTTTAAAGGAAATTGACAGCGAAGAGGAAGAAAGGCGTTTGTGGTATGTCGCGCTGACCCGCGCCAAAGACGAATTATATTTGACGTATCCGCTGATGATCGTTGATTACAACCGCCAAACCGTGCTGCAAAAACCGTCGCGCTTCGTGATGGAATGCCCGCCCGCGCTGTTTGAAGTCTGGAGTTTGGAGGAAGACGCGCCGAGATTCGACGCGCCCGTTGATTTCATTGACGAAAAGAAACCGGATTTTATCAACTGAACCGCTTGGGAAATTGAAATAAAGGTAACACAACGCGAGTCTTGGGTTGAGATGAGAAAGAAAATCAGACTGCGGATAAACACAGATTCGGCGGATCAGCGCGGATTTGATGAATATAAGCACCTAAACAAAAGTAATACGATATAATGAGCCAATTTGTGAAAGGACTTGATCCAGTTCCTGACACAAGTTTTTGTAGGAACTGTAAGCAT
>JAYVKL010000081.1:0-30649 GCA_043768465.1 Pyrinomonadaceae bacterium | reverse complement strand
AGTTTTTTCTATCAGAATGGTATTCAATCTACTTTTAATAAAATAGTAACTGAAACATATTGGAAAGACTAGACTTAACTGACTTTGCGTAATATCAGTTACAATCTTTGCAATTTCGCTCGAACGGTTTCGCTCATTAGTTTGCCGTCGGCGGATTTGCCTGCGAGTTTGGCTTGGGCGGCTTTCATCACCGCGCCCATTTCTTTGATGGAAGCCGCGCCGGTTTCCGCGATTGCGCCTGTGACGGCTTGCTCAATTTCTTCTTTCGTCGCGGCTTGCGGCAGATATGCCTGCAAGACGGCGAGTTCGGATTTTTCCTTGTCGGCAAGTTCCGTGCGCCCGGCTTTTTCGTATTGCTCGATGGAATCTTTGCGCTGGTTGGCGAGCGTGTTGAGAACTTTCGCGCTCTCGTCGTCGCTTAATTCGTAAGTTGCGCCGCGCTTGTTCGCTTCGTTCATCAGAGCGGACTTCGCCATTCGCAAAACCGAAAGCCGGTCGGCATCCTTCGCCTTCATCGCGGCGGTCATATCACTCGTTATCGTGTCTTTTAAGCTCATAGCTCTAAATTAACATAACGGCAGCCGGCAGTCAGTTGCCGGCTGCGGGTTGGTTTGTCGAAGGTGTTTCGATTTATACTAAAACCGATTTACCGACAACTTATTACCGACTTCCGACTAATTTAATGAAAATTCAATGGCGTTTCGGGTTGCTGGCGGCGTTCGTCGTCGCTTTGTTCGCACTGTTTCCGCAAATCACGGTTTGGACGGAGCGCGGCGTTGAATACAACGGCGTGTTCGCGTCGAACGATTTGGACGAACCGGCGTATGCGGCCTATTTGCAGGCGTTGATTGACGGCAGACCCAGAAAGAACGATCCGTATTCCGGGCGCGACGACACCGCCGAAAGTCCGCAAGCCGAATCAATTTTTTCCATTCAATTCGCCGCGCCGTATCTGGTGGCGATTCCGGCGCGTGTTTTAGGTTTGAACGCTTCGCAAATATTCGTCGGACTGCTGGCGATAGCGAGTTTTTTCACGACGCTGGCGATGTTTCGGCTGCTGGCACAAATCACCGAAGACAATCGTCTGGCGGCAATCGGGACGCTCGTGATTATGTTCGGCGGTGCGCTGGCTTCGGGCAACGGCGTGATTCGGGAGTTTCTGGGCGGCGCGGCTTACCCGTTTCTGCCGTTTCTGCGCCGCTATATTCCCGCCGTCGCGTTCCCGTTTTTCTTTGCGCTGTTCGCGTTTGTCTGGCTCGCTTTAAAAAGCGAATTTAATCGAACGAAATATCTTTCGTCAATCGCCGCCGGATTGTGTTTCGGGTTTCTCGTCTTCTCGTATTTCTATCTGTGGACGACCGCCGCCGCGTTTTTGTTCGCGCTGACTCTGATTTGGCTGATTGTGCGCCCGGAGAATTGGAAAGAGACCTTCCGCTTTTTGATTTTAACCGATGCTATCGCGTTGCTGTTTCTGCTGCCTTACGCCTATTTATTATCAAACCGCTCGCCGTCCGCCGACGCGATTCAACTGTTGGTTTACACTCGTGCGCCGGATTTATTTCGCGTTCCGGCGATGATCTGCTACGCCGCGCTGACGATTCTAGCAATCGCCGTCGCGCTGAAATTCGCCAAACTCAGAGAGCTTTCAACCGTCTTTCTGATCGCCTTCGCCGTCGTGCCGTTCATCGTTTTCAACCAGCAAATTATCACCGGACGCTCGCTTCAACCATTTCATTACGAATTTTACGTCGTCAATTACTTGGTCGCTTTAACGGTGGTGCTGACGCTGACGATTTTTCTCAAACGTCTGAAATCGCCGAAAATTTACAGTGCCGTTTTATTATTCGTCGGAATGACAGCCGTCGTTTGGGGTTACCTGGAAGTCAAATACACGACGAAACTGCTCGTCTCGTGGAATCTCGAACGCGATCAGGCACTGCCGGTTTCCAAAAGATTAGTCGAACTCGCCAAAGAAAACGAGACGCTCGCCGGGAAAAACGCCGTCACCCTGAACCTCGATTACATTCAAGCCGATAATCAACCGACGATTGCGCCGAACGCGGTTTTGTGGGCGCGGCACCAGCACGTTTTCGCCGGTGTCGGCTGGGAGGAAAACAAAACGCGCTTTTACCAACTGCTTTACTACAGCGGACGCGATGCCGATTGGCTGCGGCAGGATTTCAGAAACGGCGACATCGAAGCATACATGGCACTATTCGGCTGGGATCGGTTTAACCCGACGCTGTCGGTCAACGCCCACCCTTTAACTGTCGGCGAAGTCGAAGAGGAAGTGCGCCGTTACGACGTTTTCTATCGGAATTTCCGCTTCGCCCAGGCTTCCGCGCCGCCGCTCTCATTTATCGTCGTGCCGGACGATGCCAACCTGGATTTGTCCAATTTGATGCGTTGGTATGAAATGGACGCGGGCGAAGATTTCGGCAAGTTCAAACTCCATAAAGTGAAATTAAAGGCGGGGAATCAGTGAGATTTAAACAAAAACAGACCGCCGAAATTTCGGCGGTCATCTTTTAAGTAATGCAAATAAATATAAAAATCAGGCGGCGAGAAGATCGTTCGACGTTTCGGCGAAAACTCGTCTGCCGTTCAGCGCGTCGTCAATAATTTCACGAACGGCGGACGCGTCCGGGTTAACATCCATGCGGGCGCAGGCGCGCAGATGTCTGATAATTCCCTCGGCGGCGATTTCCATCGGTGCGCCGCTCAATTTAGCGAAGCGACGAGCCTGGATATGGTCAATCTGTAAAATTCTGTCCTGTAACGTAATCTGTTTTGCTGCTGGTGCCACTTTTTAATCTCCTTATTTTTGTATTAACCCCTTGTTCGTGTAAAAAAATGTCGTTAATCGCTGAACGAAAAATCTAAAGACGTGGAAACAACGGGGTTTTCCATAATTTTTAGTTGAATTTAACAAGTTCAAAGTTGCTAAAAACATCAATGCCGACAATTTTTCTGACTCAATGAAAATAGATGTTAACAAAGAATTTACCTTTTGTCACCACTTTTTTTCGGAAATCGAAACTTTTTTCTCGAACCGCCCGCCGATAAAAGAAAAAACCGGCGAATCCAAAGATTCGCCGGTTCGTAAAATTGAAAAAGCGGGCGGTTATTTTCCTTCGCCGATAGCGTCTTTCATCGCTTTGCCCAAACGAAATTTAACGGTGGTTTTTGCCGGAATCTTAATGGTTTCGCCGGTCGCCGGATTGCGACCGTCACGCGCTTTGCGGGTGGCTTTGACCAATTTTCCAAAACCCGGAAGCGTAAATTCGCCGTTCTTTTTAACTTCGCTGGTGGCGAGAGCCGCCAGAGCGGTGAAAAATTCTTTCGCGTCGGTTTTCTTAACTCCCGATTTCTCAGCCAAGTGATTAACGATGTCCGTCTGCGTCATACGTTTCGTAACTGTTGCTGCTGCCATATTATAAAGTGTCCTCCGAAATAATTTTAATGTCGTAAAATACTACTCAATTGAACATATTTGCCTGCAGAATTGCAAACGCTGAAAAGGTGTATCCGACCAACCGAAAAGCAGTTAAATTGGTCGGGGCGAGATGATTCGAACATCCGACCTCTCGGTCCCAAACCGAGCGCACTACCAGGCTGTGCTACGCCCCGAAAACCCTCCGCGCGTTTCATACAAGAAACACTATCAAATGCCGAATTCTACAAGCGAAAAAGCCTGTGGTCAAGTCCGAACATCGTAAAAACGCCGTATTTGTTGAATTATTTTGCCGATTGCCCGTTTTCGGTGGCTTATCCGCTGCTTTATCTCGTGCGGCAGTTCGCCGAACGTGGCGGAAAAACCGTCGGGGATAAAAATCGGATCGTAGCCGAAACCGTTTTTGCCTCCGGCTTGCGGCGCGATTATGCCGCTGCAAAAACCTTCGGCGGTAAATTTTATATCGCCCGATTCGTCCGCCACCGCCATCGCGCAGACGAATCGGGCGCGGCGGTTTTCGGTGTCTCCGAGTGCTTCGAGCAGTTTTTCGAGCCGCTGCCGGGCGCCTGCCTCTGCACCGGCATAACGGGCGGACAAAACGCCGGGCGCGCCGTTTAATGCCTCGACTGCCAAACCCGAATCGTCAGCCAATGCCCAGAGTCCGGTTTGCGAAGCGTAATAATGCGCTTTCAGAACAGCGTTTTCGATAAACGTCGCGCCGGTTTCTTCGGGTTCGACGACGGTCGGGAAAGCGTTCAAATTACACGCTTCAACCGGCAAACCAGCCAGCAATTCGCTAATCTCGGTCAATTTACCGACGTTTTTGGTGGCAATTAGAAGTTTCATTTGATCGTTCACTACACTTTCTCAAAATAATCGGCTGCCGAACAAAGTCCGTCAAAAACGGGCGACAATTTTTTTGTTGCCAAAACGAGTCTCGACAAGGTATAAATTATATAGCGCACGAAATTTACCGCGCTTCCCGTTTTAACCGACGAATGCTTCTGTGAGGAAATCCTGCCTTGAATATTGCCGCAACTACCACTACAATTTCAAATCCGTTGAATTTGTCCGCGACGGATGCCGTCAATGACGAGAATGCGCCGCTGCTGCCGGTCGCAGATGCCGACGAGACGGCGTTTGAACTCGGTTTGTGGCTGTCGGGACTCGAAAGTTTCCTGAATGTTCACAATTATTTATTCGCCGAAGAACACCGCGCCAAAGCCGCCGCCCGTGATTGGACGCGGGAATTTCGGCTGACGCATTCGACGCTTCTGCGCTGTTCGAGATTGATCTTCCAACTCGGCGGAACGCTCAAAGAGGATGCTTCGATTGACGAGTTCGACTTTGATTTTGAACAGGCTTCTGCATCCCAATCCGTCGAATTTTCCGCCGCCGAGATTTATCAATTTTCGCAAATCGTGCAGGATTCGGTGCAGTTAAATGAAGCCCTGATGCGTGCCGCGCCGCTCAAGTTCGGCGAGTGGACGGCGTGGAGCAATCTGCTTGCTGGCAAACTCAAAACGGCAGAACTCTTCAGTAGAACCATTGAATTCGCCGAACGGAAAGGCGAACAATTTCTGCCGGAAATACTGCGGAATCTGCTTGAAAGCCAGCCGCTTTCGCTGGCGACGAAAACGGATTTGCGGCTGGTTCTGCCGCATTTCGGAAAAATTCTGCAATGGCTCAACGAAATCGAAAAGATGCTCAAAAACGACGATCCGCTCAAACCCGCGCTGCTTTTGTTTGCGCGGATTTACGAGCAAATTCAGGAGTTGATGGGCTTTATCAACAATCGCCTGCTGCGATTTTCCAACGAAGACGACGAGTTGTTCGGCTTGCTCGACGGCGCGGCTTACACGGCTTCGATTGAACTGCGAAAAGTTTACCAGCACGAACTCGCCGGGATTATCGAAATCCGGCAAACGCCTTTGATTTACGCCAAAATGGAGACGGCTTACTCGCTTTTGAACGACAGTTTTCAGCAGACTCTGGTAACCTTCGCACAGTTGATTGAGCCGACGGTCGAGCCGACGAAATTGTTTCCGAATTTCCAAAGCAAACTCCAGCAGTCGCAGATTTTACGCCGCAATTTATGGCAGGCTTTCCAAACCGTCAAAGAGGCGGAAAAGAATCCCGAAAAGGCGAAACTGGAGGCTTTGCACAAAAATCTGACCGAGTTTAACGACACGACGCTGCATTTTTTGTTTTACAAAGATATGGAAACGGTCGAGCGGTTCATCGAAGAAGTTCTGGTGACAGCCGATCAAAAAGACCTCGTGCCGATTCTGCACCGCTTCGGCGCGTATCTCGAAACGCTCTTCGGACAAATCAATATGCGGACGGTTCTGGCGAGTCATCCGTTTGAAAGTGGAGAGTAGGAAGTGGAGAGTCGAGAGTCGAGAGCAAGAAAGAACTTATCTCTTCACTCTCGACTCTCTTAAGCCGTAATAATAACGGCTTTGGTTCCCGTCAATTCCGAAAAATCCTTTGAATAAATCGTGTCCACGCGGCGAATCCGCCCGACGGTTTCGACTAACTCCTGAGTGGTGACGAATCCGTCTTCGACGTGCGCGATTGCCCACGCCGGAATGTTCGAGGCGGACTGTAAAATTTCTTCGAGAAGCTGTAAATACTGCGATTTCGTTTCGACCGCCGCGCCGAATTTGCCGGTGATTTTCAGATCGTTCCAGAATTCGTCCGTGCCGCGAATCCATTCTTCACTCCAAGCCGTCGAAAAAACGCGGCTCGAATGATTTTGCCGATAGAGCGGCGGCAGTCGCAAAAACATCAAATCCGCAAAGTTTTCGGCGATAAATTCGTTCGGCGTTTGATTGCGGCAGGTGTTGTTCTGCCCGTTGTTGAACGGTTTCGGCAACACGCTCCACAATCTTTGATAAACCTTCGAGAAAGGCTGGCGCAGTTCGCGCGTTTCTTCGGTAAACGATCCGGCGTAATCGCCGACGCGCATTCCCAAACTCAGCGCGACGGCGCGGGCGACGGGCGACGAAAGGTTTTCGACATTTTGCCGGACGTTATCGAACCACCACGCATCGGTTTCGTTAAACCACTGTCGCAGCGCGGCGTTGTGCAGGCGATAACGCGGAACATAAACATCCTCCAAAATTAAATCCACGTCCGCCGCCGATAGAATCTCGCTGTTATTTTGGATCGCGGCGACGGCTTTCATCCACGCCGACTGCATCGCGTCGTTCGCCGCCACGCGCACGTTCCGGCGTTTCAGATACGCGCCGAGATTCGGCTGCGCGGTGAAGGGCATCATTACCGAAGCGAACGGCAAACGCTGCAAAACATTTAATTCAAAAGCCAGCCAGCCGTTCGGCGCGGCGTGTAATCGGTTGAACATAAAAATCAGGAAATGTTGAAAATAGAGGAACTGTAGGATGATTCGACGTAATTTTCCCGCGCCGCCCTTTTTCCCGAATACGATTCCAATTCGGGAAAATTTTCCAAAGCCGTAAACGCTTTAACGACTTTCGGGTCAAATTCGATGCCCGCCCACTCAATCAAATACTGCTTTGCCTGGATTTCTGGAATTGCGTCGCGGAACGGTCGGTCGTCGGTCATCGCCGCGTAAGTATCGGCGACGCGCAGAATTCGGGCGGCGAGCGGAATTTGTTCGCGCTCCAGCACATCGGGATAACCGGTGCCGTTCCACCATTCGTGATGCCAGCGGACGAGCAACTGCACGGCGCGGTTCAACCCGCGTTTCGCCGCTTCCTGCTCGCCGATGACCGTGTGCCGCTGAACATCCGAAAGCTCGTCCTCACGCAAAACACGTTTCGCGCCGATATATTCGCGGTTCATCACTGTTTCGCCCAAATCGTGAACGAGCGCGGCTTGCCGCAGTGAAAATCGGTCGTGCGAAGCGAGATTGAACCTTTGCGCCAGCGCGTCGGCAAGCGCGGCGACGCGCGTCGCGTGCGGATTTTTATAACCTTCAAATTCGTCGTCAGCGGCGGCGAATTTCAAAATTCGTTCGTCGAAATCCGCTGTTTTGCCGGAGGAACTTTTCATACTAATTTGGATTTCAGGTTCAAGGTTTAAACCTGAAACCTGAAACCTAAGTTTAACTATTTTTTTCGCATACTGTCGAGCAGCGTCCGCGCTTCGTAATTGTTCGGCGCGACGATTAAAAGGCGATTCAATTCACCCTCAGCGCGTTTCAAAAGTCCGATGTCAACAAAGAATTCCGCCAGCATAATCCGATAGTCCGCGTTCTGTTCGTCGAGTTTAACGGCGGCTTGCAGTTCGGCTTCGGCGCGGTGACGGCGGCGGTCGTCCGCCGCCAGAACCTTGCCGTAATAGGCGCGGTAGCGGGCATTGTTCGAGGCAAAAAAAACGGCGCGCGCCAGCAGCGGAGTCGCGGCTTCATATTCTTCATTCATCAAATAATCAAAGCCCAACTTGAAATCTTCGGCGGCGCGGGCAGCCTGTTTTTGCGAATCGGCTTCCTCGACGGTCGCGCCGCTTTTTTGCCGCTCGACCATTTCGGCGATTTCCTTTCGCATTTTAAAATCATAAACTTCGCGTAAATTCTCGTTTTTCAGCGTGTCATAAGCGTGCGCGAGTTCGGTAAAAGCATATTGAATGCGCTGGTGCAAAGCTGTCCGGGCTTCTTTTCGATACAAATCCGGGTGAAATCGTTTTGCCAGACCGAAGTAAATTTTTTTGATTTCCGGCACGGCGGCATCGTGCGGAAGCGCGAAAATTTCGTAATAATTGGCGGCGTTCTCGACGCGGGCGAGATACTCTTCGAGTGAAACCGGAGTTTCCGACGGAGTTGCTGCCGCCGCCGGCTCTTTTATTTCGACCGGCGGATTCTTCGGAACCGGCGTTCCGAAAATCGCCGCCGTTTGAGCAGGCGGCTTGGATTCATCCTTTTTGATGGATAATCGGGCGGCGGCGGCGGCGGCAACGTATCTTTCGGAGAAAGCCGCGTGCCAATCGTGCCGGACGACAAAGCCGCCGAGCCACAAATTATAAAGAATCTGAGAGGTTTCGGTTTCCGGCAAACCGCTCAAACTCTGAATTTCCCGGCGCGTCAGAGTCGAATTTTCAAATCTCGAATAAACGAACCATTCGTGCGGCGAAAGATCAACGCCGGCGGGCATCGGCACCGTCGAACTGAAAACTTCAGCGAAATTTCTGAATTTACCGGCGGTTTTTTCGGCGGGCAAAGTCCGCGCCCATTCAATCAGTAGTTCGCTCAAACCGAACGCCAAACGCCAATTGTTTTTTACGCGGACAAGCGGGCTGAAAATCCATTCGCCGTTTTGCCAGACGACGGCGGCATTCAAAATATCGTTGAACTGCCGTTCAAAATGAGCGTCGAGTTCCGCTTCGGTCAACCGGTGATGCGCCAGTAAATAATTTTTCAACGCCGAGTCATTGGTAAAATCCGCAATGCCGAGCAGCGCGTCCTGTTCGATTTTGCCCGCTTCTAAAAGCATCTGAAAAAGTCGGTGCCGTCGCGCATTCGACACGGCGAATGTCGGCTTTCCGCCGTCGAAATAAACGACGGTTTTCTGCCCTTCGTTCGATAAACGCAGCGAGCCGTTAAAGCGGTTACGGGCAATTTCGTAAAGCAGTTCGGCGAGCGGATTGGTTTGCAGGCTGCCTTTTATTTCAAGATTATTTGCAGATTCCATTGGAAAAACGGCACGTTATTCAACCTGAGATTTGGACTGAAACGGGAAAGACAACGAGACGCGGATGAACGCCGAATTAAGCGGATTTTCGCCGGGGTTTTTCTGTCAATGTTCCGGCGGAGTAAATAAATATTTTTATCAAATCCGCGTTGATCCGTTGTATCCGCATTGCTTTGCGGTCTAATTTTCCTTGTCATTTCAATGCGAAACTCAGGTTTATTCAGAGGTCGGCGGCGGGAAATTTTCCGCGACCAGTTTAATTTTAGCAAATTAGATTCATAAAAGTTAAGCGATCATTTCGGTTGGCGCAATTTACCGGAAGCCTTTTAACATTTACCATTGTCGAATGCTGCACGAATTTCAAATCGCCGGCGGCAAAGTGCGTTTCTGGCAGCGCGTCGGCGAAAGCTACGGACACGTTTTGATGAAAGCTCTCGGCTACGCTCTGTTCGTCCCGGAATATCCGGCGTTGGAAATTGAAGTGAAAGTCGGCTTGCGCTACAAGCCCGATCTGGTTGCGCGAAACGACGGCGGCGAGTTTAAATTCTGGGGCGAAGCGGGCGCGAACTCACTCCGCAAAACCGCCTGGCTTTTGAAACACGCCCGCGTCGAAAGGCTCGCGCTGTTTAAAATCGGGCAGAATGTAAATCAATTGGTCGAGCAGTTGCGGGCGGAAATTCCCGCCAAATACCGTCCGCCGGGCAGAGTCGTTTTAATAAATTTTGTCGGCAATATCGCAGATTTGACACGCGGGAAACAAATTGAGAAAGTCTCACCAGATTGGTTCACGAAAATTGAAATATAACCGAAAGCGAATCGAGCGTAGAGAAATTCGGCGGTCTCCGCGCCGCTCGCGGGCAGCTACTTTTAAGAGCGTGTTTGGAAATTCAAAAAAGACCGGCAATTTTACATTTTACATTCTTCATTCTAAATTTCTACCGGATAAAAATTAAAAATGTCGAATGTAAAATGTAAAATTAAGCCGTCAACTCGCCGCCCGAATCATTTTCCAAACACGCTCTCAGGTATTATCGAGGACATAAAGTTTTTGAAATGATTTTTTTACGCGAGAGGCGCAGAAACCCCGAAAGAGCGACACGATTAACAAAAATTTTTACTCTTAATTGGCATCATCGAATGAAAAACGCAACAATCGAAATCCGCGAATGCCGCCGCGTCGAAGAATTAAGCGGCTGCGTCGCTCTGCAAAGGGAAGTTTTCGCGCTGCCGGAAATCGAAATCTCGCCAGTGCGCCATTTTGTCGTCAGCCGTCACGCGGGCGGTTTCACAATGGGCGCGTTCGCCGGCAATCAACTGGTCGGATTCGTCTTGAGCGTGGCGGCGTTTACCGGCGACCGGCGGTTCTTCTACTCGCATATGGCGGCGGTCAAAAAGGATTTTCAAGGTTTCGGCATCGGCGCGAAATTGAAATGGGCGCAGCGTGAAATGGCTCTGGAAAAAGGCGTGAACTTTATCAAATGGACTTTTCAGCCGGTTCAATCGCGCAACGCATTTTTCAATCTGCAAAAACTCGGCGCGGTAATTAAACAATACGAACCCAATTTCTACGGCACGGATTATTCGACTGCCGGCGATTACTCAGAAAACATCGGACTCGACAGCGACCGGCTGTTTGCCGAATGGCATCTGGCGGATGAAAAAGTGGAAAAATTATCGAAGGGCGAAAAATACGTCGAAACGGATGCCGTCGTCAAACGAATCGAACTGCGGTTCGACTGGAACGAATTGCTGAAAAACGACGCGCCGCGAGCCGTCGCTGAGCAGCACCGAATCAAAGGCGAATTTCAAACGGCGTTTGCCGAAAATACGGTTTGCCGAGCCTTTGAACGGGGCGCGGAAACTTCGGCATATCTGATTTCCGCCGCCCGTCGCGGCTGAATTTATTGCAATTCAGTCCGCGCCGGCGGATGAAAATAAATCAAACCGCCGCCGAAATCTGCCGGCGGTTTTTAATAAATGCTAAGATAAACCTGTAAAAACGAGCGACCGGGGAAGTTATCAGCGAATGAAAAAGGCAATTTTATCGGCAGCGACCTTTTTCGGCTGCCTGTTTTCGGCGATGGTCGGAAACGCGCAGCCGAAAACGGAAACAACGGCATCAAACGCGGCAATCGAATCGCCGCTATTTTCCACAGCGAACCGGAAAGCGGCGGAAAAACCAACCGGAATAATCAACCGCGATTTCAAATTGAAAGCAGCGGTAAATTTCGCCGGAGACGACGCGGCGCAACCGCCGACCTACGTTCGCCCGACGCGGGAAGAACGCCGGAAACGCTTTTTGTCGGATGCGTTCGGCGTTCCGGCGGTGATCGGCGCGACGTTCGGCGCGGCGGTCAATCAAATAGGCGACGCGCCGCCGGAATGGAGGAAAACCGCCGGCGGGTTCGGCAAACGATTCGCTTCGAGCTACGGGACGAACGTGGTTCGCAACACGATTTCCTACGGCTTGAGCGAAACCTTCAAACTCGACAATCGTTTTGAGAAAAGCGGCGAAAAAGATTTCGGCAAACGCCTGAAACACGTTTTTCTCGGCAGCTATACGACGCGCACGAAATCGAGCAAACGCCTGCCCGATTTTCCGTTCGTCGCCGGAACTTATATGGCAGCCGTCGTCGCCGACGAAGTTTGGTATCCGAAATGCTACGGTTATCGGGACGGCTTGCGCGACGGCACAATCTCGCTCGGCGTGCGCTTCGGCGTTAATCTTTTGCGCGAATTCGTCTTTCCGAAATGATTTTGCGGCGGCGGATTACCGGCAGCAGAAAAATCATTCACCTCCGGGACGCGGGAGACGCTGAGTTTTTTACCCCGGAACTTTCATATATTTCGACTTCTTTAACTGAGCGTCTTGACAACCCGACGATCAACATCAACTTTTTATAAAAACTATGAATCTCGAAGGAAAAACAGCATTGATCGTCGGCGCGTCGCGCGGCATCGGACGCGCTTCGGCGGAACTTTTCGCCAAAGCGGGAGCCGATGTCATCATCAGCGCACGGAACGAAACCGAATTGATGGAAGCCGAATTCGCGCTCAATAACATCGGCGGCGAAGTTCTGGCGTTGGCGGCGGACGCTTCGGTCGAAGCGGATGTCAAGGCGTTGGTTGACGAATCAATCAGGCGATTCGGCAAAATCGAATATCTCGTCCACGCGGCGGGCGCGGGCGTTTTGAAACCGTTCGGCGAATTGACGGGTGCCGATTTGGACGCGCTTTTAACCGCCAACGTCAAAACCGCATTCAACGTTTTGCAGGCGGTTTTGCCGAAGATGGCGGAAAATAAATTCGGGCGCGTCGCGGCGATTCCCGGAATTCTGGGCAAAGCCCCGATGATGCAGGCTTCGGCGTATTGCGCGGCGAAATACGCGCTGACCGGAATGATAAAATGCCTGGCGCAGGAATACAAACGCTTCGGCATCCGATTTTCACTGCTGCACCTCGGCGGCGTTGACTCAAATTTCTGGGACGACATTACGATGAAAGTTCAGCGCGATAAAATGCTGTCCGTCGAAGCGGCTGCCAACGCCGTCTTTTTCGCCGCCACGCAGACCGGCGAAGGCGTGATGGCGGAAGTCGTGCTGATGCCGGAAAATCATCAATTGGTTTAATTTATGTATTCGTCAATTCATTTTAAAGCCAAGCCGCGCGCGGCGACCAATGCTTCCAAGCCGGAAGTCATCGAAAAATTGCGGCGGATCGTCGGCGCGGAAAATATCCTGATCGAGCCGGAAAAAGTCGAACCTTACGGCGCGGATGCCGTCAAGGAAAAGTTTCCGCCCGAAGCGGTCGTCTTTCCCGAAAGCACGGCGCAGGTGTGCGCCATCTTAAAACTCGCCAACGAATACCTGTTTCCCGTGACCGCCAGAGGCGGCGGTGTCGGCTATACCGGCGGCGCGGTTCCGGTGGACGGCGGCATCGTCGTCGGAACTGACCGGATGAACAAAATCCTCGAAATAAACCCCGACGATTTGTATGCGATTTGCCAGCCCGGACTGACGACTTTCGAGTTGCAGCAAGCGGTTGAAAAACACGGTTTGCTTTTCCCGCCTGACCCGGCGAGTTATAAAGATTCTTTTATCGGCGGCAACATCGCCGAGAACGCGGGCGGAATGCGAACGCCGAAATACGGTGTCACGAAGCATTCGGTTTTAGGTTTGGAAGTCGTCACGGCGACCGGCGAAGTCATCCGCACCGGCGGCAAAACCGTCAAGAACGTCGTCGGTTTCGATTTGACCGGCTTGCTGTGCGGTTCGGAAGGAATGCTCGGCATCATCACCGAAGCGACTCTAAAACTGCTGCCACTGCCCGAAGCGACCGCGACCGTTCGCGCTTCGTTCAAATCAATGGAACTCGCCTGCCGAGTGCTGACCAAATTCACGCCCGCCGGCTTGCTGCCGATGGCGATGGAAGTGGTTGACCGCAACTGCATCGGCGCCATTGAGGAAAATTTCGCGTTCGGTTTATCGAAAGATGCGAACGCGATTTTAATCGTCGCGGTTGACGGCGAACGCGAACAGGTTCGGAGAGATTCGCAGCTCGTCGAAAAGATTCTCGGCGACCACGGCGGTTTCGACATCTTTCGATCACAAACAAAGGAGGAAGAAAATAAACTTTGGGACGTGCGCCGCGCCATTTCGCCGTCGCTGATGAAATACGGCACATTAAAACTCAACGAAGATGTCGTCGTCCCGCGCTCAAAAGTCCCCGAACTGATCCGCAGAATCGAAGACATCGGACGCGCTCACCGAACTTTCGTCGCCAACTTCGGACACGCCGGCGACGGCAACATCCACGTTAATTTTATGTGCGAGCGCAGCGACCCCGAATCAATCGCCCGCGCCCGCCAATGCGTCAAAGAAACCTTCGCGCTGTCGGTAGAATTAGGCGGCTCGATCTCCGGCGAACACGGCATCGGCTACGTCAAAGCCCAATATCTCGATATAGCGATTGACGCGCCGACGCTTTCGATGATGAAAGCTATCAAACGAGTTTTCGACCCGAACGGCATTTTGAATCCGGGTAAAATGTTTGTATAGTTCAAGCCGTATGAAATTTAACGACTTGGACTCTGCCAACCGAAAACTTTATTCCACGAATTCCAAATCATACAAATTTCAAGTAAGTTGTCGGACAACATTACCCGGCAGGCAAAATTATGCGCCTCAATGCCTTTTCCATATTTTCCGCAAATCTTCATCGTCGGAAATCAGACTTTCACGATAGTTTCGGTCGGCGATAACGCGGCTCGCCATCTGTCGGAAGTCTATCGGACTTTCCGCCCAAAATTCCTTGATCCCGAAAAGTGTGCGGTCTCGGCTGCGAAACAAAAAGGCGCGATATGATTTTCCGTCGGTTCGGTGTTCCGGCATTTCGCGGTATTCGGCGAAAATCCATTCGTGATCGTGTAAATGTTTCGCCAGATTTTTCGGCTGAAACTCCGACAAAAATGTCTGTTTGGAATAAATGTCCATTGCTTTCTCAATCGGGAAGTTTAATTTCGAGCGTCAAAAATCATCGTCAGCAGGCGCGGAACCGGCGTTTTAATAGTGTCGTCAAACCATTCTTTGAGTTCGGCACATCGGAAGTCGTTGTTTTTCGCCGTCTGAAAGAATTCCGAAACGTGATGAACGAAACATTCGAGTTCAAACACGCCCGAACCCGTTTCAAAACGCGCCTTGCTGCCTTGATACTGTTCGAAAGGATGAAGTTCGCTGATATAAAATCGTCCGTTTTCGCGCAAAATTTTTCGGGCTTGAACGAAGACAAAATCAATATCTTCGATATGTTCGGGTGCCAGCGAACAGGTTATCAAGTCAAACGAACTCTCGGCGAAATTCCAATCTTCCCGCAAATCCATCTGCCGGAACTCGACGTTTGCCGCCGTGATTTTCGCTTTCGCGCGTTCCAGCATTGCCGCCGAAAAATCTGCGCCGACGAGTTTTTTCGCCTTCGCCCGCAAAAAATCGGTGTTCTTTCCCGTTCCGCAGCCGATTTCCAAAATATCCAAATCGTCGCCGAGCAAAGTTTCCCGCAAAGCCCGCGCTTCCAAATCGCGGTTTTTATTTTCGACCGAATCGTAGGTCTCCGACCAGACGTGATAAGCTTGTCGAGTGTTCATCAAGATTTTCGGCAAAGCGTTTAAGTTTGCCTTTTATCAATCGCCCGCACCGAGCATTTTTTGCAGAAAATACAAAATGCTCAACGAAATGACGATTCCTAAACTGAACCACATAAATCGGCGGACTTTTTCCGGGTTAATCATAAAATTATTTCCTTCATTTATCTTGCAACATTACCCGATTCGCAATCAAATTCAGTGCTTTTATTACCTCGCCGTCAGTAAGATACCCGGAAAAAGCACAGTCGCAAGCGGTAAAATTACAGTTATCTTACCTCCGTTTGCGTTGCCAAGCTATTGAATAGTCGTCGTGATCCTTGATTTTGACCGAAATCATTCGACATTAAAATACTTCGCCTGCGGGTGATGAATGATAATCGCCGAAGTTGATTGTTCCGGGTGAAGTTGAAACTCTTCCGACAGTTCGACATCAATTCTTTCCGGCTGTAATAATTCAAAAAGTTTCGTCTGATCTTCGAGATTTGGACACGCCGGATAGCCGAAACTATAGCGCGAGCCTTGATAGCCCTGATGGAAAAGTTTCGCTAAATCTTTCGCGTCCTTTTCGGCATAACCTAATTCTTCGCGGATTCGTTGATGCCACATTTCGGCGAGAGCTTCGGCGGATTCGACCGACAGACCGTGAAACAAAAGATAATCGGTGTAATTGTCCGCCTTGAAAAGTTCGGCGGCGTGTTCGCTGGCGCGCCTGCCCATCGTGACTAAATCGAACGCGACGACATCAATTACGCCCGAATCTTTGGACGCAAAATAATCGGCTAAACAAAGGTTTTTGCCGCCGCGCTGTTCAATCGGCTGGCGCGGAAACGTAAATCGCATTCTTTCCGTGCGCTCGTCGTCTTGATAAATGATTAAATCGTTGTTTTCGGACTGACACGGGAAATAACCGTAAACCAATTTTGCTCCCAGTAATTTATCGCGCGTCGCCTGCGCTTTAATCGCTTTGAATTTCGGAAAAACTTCCGATTCGAGCAATTTTTGATAATCTTCCTTTGACGATTTTCCCTGTTTATACTGCCACTGACCTTTGAACAAAGCGGTCTCGTTGATAAAAGCGAAAACTTTCGACAAATCTTTTATCTCGACAACTTTCGAGCCGTAAAAAGGCGCGGTCGGGATAATTGCGGCGGGCGCGACATCGGATTTTATGATGTGCGTCGTGTCGCCGGTTTGACGGGTTGAAACTCTCGCGGCTTGCTTGCCGAGTTTCGCGTCTTCGCCGACTAAATCCTCCGCGTCCGTCACGGTTTGAATCGAATCGTTGAGGTTGTCAGCATCTAACCCGCCCGCTGCCGCAGGCGGTTCTGACTTGCCGTTGCCGTTCGCCGCCGCCGCTTTTGCCTTTGACTCTCGACTCTCGACTCCCGACTCCCGACTCGTCAACAAATCCATCGCGTGCAATCCGTCGAAAGCATCACGCGCATAAAATAATTTGCCGTTGTAAATCGGAATCAAATCGTTGTCAACGTATTTTCGATTTAACGCCGCGCCGCCCAGAATAACGGGAACGCTGATGCCGCGTTCGTTCATAATTTCGAGATTATCGCGCATCACCAAAGTTGATTTGACCAGCAAACCGCTCATTCCGACGGCATCGCACCGGCTTTCGCCGACGGCGTTTAAAATCTCGTCAATCGTTTGTTTAATTCCCAAATTGACGACGCGATAACCGTTGTTTGTCAGAATAATATCCACGAGATTTTTGCCGATGTCGTGAACGTCGCCTTTAACGGTCGCCAAAACCATCACGCCTTTCGACTGCTCGCCTTCGACTTTCTCCATAAACGGTTCGAGAAACTTGACCGCCGTTTTCATCACTTCCGCCGACTGCAAAACGAACGGCAACTGCATTTGTCCCGAACCGAACAGATCGCCGACGACCTTCATTCCGCCAAGCAGAATATCGTTAACGATTTCTAGTGCCGGATATTTCTCCAACGCGATTTTTAAATGGTCTTCGAGTTCGATTTTTTCGCCGTCTATAACGTGATGTTTGAGCTTTTCTTCGATTGATAAATTTGAAGTGTCAACCTTCATTGACTGCGCGGTTTTGCCGAGAAACATCGTCGTAAATTCGCCGAGCGGATCGTAAACGCAGATGTCGCTATTTCCTGTTTCGGCAAATTTGCGCCGGTCGTAAATCAAATCGAGCGCGACTTCGATTTCGCGTTCGTTAAAACGGTTTAAGGGCAGGATTTTTGAAGCGTTGACAATCGCCGAATTCATTCCGGCTTCGACGCATTCGTGCAGGAAGATCGAATTCAAAACGATGCGCGATGCCGGATTCAAACCGAACGAAACATTTGAAACGCCCAGAATGATATTCGCTTGCGGCATCTCTTCGTGAATCCGCTTGATTGATTCGATGGTTTCCGCCGCGTTCAAACGGTCTTCTTCGATGCCGGTTGAAATCGGCAACGCCAGCGGATCAAAGAAAACGTCGTGCGCTTCGATGCCGAATTCCGTCGCCTGTTTGAAAGCCCGCCGCGCAATTTCGACCTTTTTGTCCGCCGTTCGCGCCATTCCGTCTTCGTCAATCAGCCCGACGACGACCGCCGCGCCGTATTCCTTCGCCACTTCGAGCAGCTTCAAAAATCGCTCTTCGCCGTCTTCATAATTCGTCGAGTTCAAGATACACTTGCCGCCCGCCAGTTTCAGACCGGCTTCCATTTTTTCCCATTCGGTCGAGTCGAGCATCAGCGGAATCGTGACGTTCGTCACCAGTTTTTTAACCAATTCGTGCATATCGGCAACGCCGTCGCGCCCGACGAAATCCACGTTGACATCCAAAACGTGCGCGCCTTCGCGTTCCTGTTCTTTGGCTAATTTAATCAACCCGTCCCAATCTTCGGCGTTTAAAAGATCGCGCATTTTCTTGGAACCCGAAGCGTTGACGCGCTCGCCGACGATTAGAAACGAGTTGTCCTGCGTGTAAGGCTGCGAGAAATAAATTGAAGAAGCCGCCGGCGCGAAATTAAAATCGCGGATTTTCGGCGAAACATTCTGCATTTTTTCGACGACTTGCCGCAGATGTTCAAACGAAGTTCCGCAACAGCCGCCGACGATATTCGCGCCGAAATCTTTCGCAAAATGTTCGACTTTGCGCGAAAAATCTTCGGGCGTTTCCGTGTAAAACTGCCGTCCGTCTTTGACTTCCGGCATTCCCGCGTTCGGCAGAACCGAAACCGGCAGCGGCGAATTGTCGCACAGATATTTGACGTGTTCGGTCATCTGATCGGGACCGGTTCCGCAATTCATCCCGATGACATCAATCGGAAACGGTTCGAGCGCGGTCAGCGCGGCGGCGATTTCCGTTCCATTTAACATCGTTCCGAAAGTCTCGATGGTCACTTGTGTAATCACCGGAATTTTGACTTTCCGCGCCGCAAAAAAGTCGAAAATCGAACGGAGCGCGGCTTTGATTTGCAGCAAATCCTGCGCCGTCTCGACGACGAATAAATCCACGCCGCCGTCGTAAAGCCCGCGAATCTGCTCGTCGTAAGCCGCTTTCAAATTGTCGTAAGAAATATGTCCGAGCGTCGGCAGTTTCGTTCCCGGTCCGATTGAGCCGGCGACGAAACGCGGAAAATTCGCGTTTGAATAATCATTCGCCAGACGCTTGGCAAGTTGCGCGGCTCGTCTATTGACATCGTAAGTTTGCGCGACCATCCCGAACTCCGCCAGCACGACTTCGCCGCCGCCGAAGCTGTTCGTTTCAATGACATCGCAGCCGACTTCGAGAAAGCCGACGTGAACTTTTTCAATCGCTTCGGGCTTCGTGTAAAGCAGATTTTCCGAGCAGTTCTCGAAATTCGCGCCGCCCCAATCCTCAATCGTCAAGTCCTGCCCCTGTAAATTGCTGCCCATCGCGCCGTCGAAGACGACGACTTTTTCTTTTAATAATTCGAGAAATTTATTGCTCATAAAATTGGTTGTAAATTGAGATATTTAGTTATGAGTTTAGAAAGGTCTTCAAAATTGATTTCGTTGAAACTTCCAATTACATCATAATTTGCTATATCAATCTCGCTTTCTGCCTTTTCGACTTCCACAAAATAGTAATCTGTCGGCTTATTATAGGTAGAAATGTAAATCAAGTGTTTTTTATCGGTTAGATTTTCGATTCCAACGGCACACAAATCAGCGTCCCAATAATTAGTCAAATAAAGATTAGCCTCACCGAAGAGTCTATATAATTTAGCTAAAACCTGTTTGATGATTTTATCTTTTGGAACACCTAAATTCATAAATTAAAAAAACTCCGCGCCGAACAAGCGCAGAGTTTTCGTAAAAATCTATTCAATTTGAAACTCGTTTGCTTTTTAGCGATTTTTATCGTGGTCGCAAGTTGCCGTAACTCACCACATCAGGAAATTTGATTTTAGTTTTTTCGGCTTTTTTAGTCAATCGGAACATACCGGCAATGAAAAACGCGAATCGTTTCAATCGAGACGATTCGCGTTTTTCGGTTTTCAATCAACGATAAATTATTTCATCTTCAGCGTCGGGTCGCCGAGCAGAACCCAGGAGAGGCGCACGTCGCGTCCGAAATTGATCGTGGTTTTCGCGTCTTTGACCAGATCGCCGAGTCGCGTGATCGGTCCGGTGCCGACTTGATTGTAAAAGCGCGTTCCCATAATTTCCTGAATATCGGGCGTGGTCAAACCCGAAGAAGCCCACGCCGCCACCGCGCCGCCGTTCGGATTTTTCAGCAGAACCTCCGCTAAACTGTCGTTGTTCGGATGAATAAAATAACCGTTCAGACAAGTCAGCATCGTAAACATCGAAAGATTATTGGTATTGGTCAGTTGCGCGGCTTGTGAATTTCCGAAGAAAGCCGCAGTCGCCCAGACACCGGCACTGCCGTGACCGGAGTAATTAACCAAAAACCTGCCGCCGTTCATCGCCGTCAATAAATCGGCGGGCGCGGTCGGTTGGGCGCGATTTATCTTGACGCAATCAAAAGTTGTCGGCAGTTGAGCGCAGAGCCGGTTGCTCAAACCTTCAAAATCGTAGCCTTCCGGCAAGTCGCTGGCGAAGATCGCGCCGCGTGACGGTGCCTGGGCGACGGTCTGTTCGAACGCCGTCACCTTGCTTAACGCCAGCGTCACGGTCGCCGCGTTCCGCGCCGGAATCCGCCCGATGGCGAGTTCCGCTAAACCATCGTTATTGAAATCCGCCATCGTATCGTCGCTGCCGACTTCCGAATAAACCGTGTCCACGAGTCGGGTCGGCACCAGATTTCCGCCGCTGCCGAGATAGTTTTTCGGGTCGTAAGTCGCATCGCCGATCAATAAAACGTATTTCGGAGCGGTTCGCCAATTATCTTTGGCGTAACTCAAAAAATCTCTTACGCAGTCGGCACAAGTCGCGCCGTAATTAAACTCGTCGAAAACGTCTTCGATATTGACGACCTCGACGGTCATTCCGCGAGCGCGGCGATATTCCGCCCAGGCGTTCGCCTGCGTCAGAATATCTTTGTGCGAGATGACGATCAATTCGGCATCGTGCGCGGCGGTTGATAAAGTCGAAGGATTATTCGACGAAATCGAAGCCGCCGTTAAAAGTCCCGAATCTTCGACGGCGAACAATACACGCGCCCGGTTCGACGGCAGACTAACGCGAAAACCGCCGTTGCTCGGTTCAACGGTCAAACCATTGATCAAAACCGGCGCGTCCGAATCGGAAACATCGAAAACGCGCACATTTGGCGAACTGAAGTTTTCCGCGTAGCTGGTTTTATAATTCGGAACGTGGAAGGCAAGCCGGTTCTGGCTGGCGAGGTAACGCCGCGCGTAGTTGACTTTCATCGAATCGAACAACGAAGCGTCGCCGGCTCCGCCCGGCACACTGTTCAGCGAAACCATTCTCAACTGGTTCGCGCCTTCGATTAGAAGCGTCGTCGAAAATGTCAATCTGCCGGTCGTTAAATCGAAATTGCTGCCGTTCAAAGTGCCGATTTCCGTATTGTTGAGAAAAACTTTCGTTCCGTGATTGATCAGCGTTACGCCTAAGACCGACAAATCAATCGAAGCTGCCGGGGAAGTAAAATCAATTCCCGACAAGTTGAAGGTAATCGTTCCGCCGGTCGAAGCGATCACCGTCCCGCCGGTGAAATTCTCCGCGTCGCCGTTGAGCAGACTTTGCAGATATTGCGTCCGGTCTTTTCTAAAAAAGAACTGCGAATAACCTTTCGAGACGACCGCGCCGCCGATTCTCCGGCGAACCGTATTGCCGATGCGCTTGCCGCTGCCGGCACCGACGACCAGAAAATAAATCTGCGTGTCGGCGTAAGTCGTGTCAATTCCTTTGCCGTAAAATTCGATGTAATCGCCGCTGCCGCCGATATTGATCGCCTGCTCGACACCGTTGACGTAAAGCTGCCAGCGCACGGCGGGCGCGATCACTTCAAAGCCGGCGGTTTGCAGTTCGGCGCGGGAGATGCGGTAGAATCCTTCGTTTTTAATGCCGATTCGGACACCCGGCTGCGCCGCCACCCAACGCTGCGTCACCGGATCGGCGGGCAAAGCGGAATCGGCGACTTCGGCGGCTAAATCTTCGGGCAAAATCGAATCGCTGCCGGAGATGGTCGGCTTGGCATTCCGCGCCTGATTTTGAAGCTCTTCGGACGATGCGCCCGCGACGGGTGTTAAATCGGCTGCGAACTGCGTTTGAATTTCGTCCGAGAAGCGTCGCTGTCCGCTGACGTTATAACTTTCGATAATATATAAACTGCTCAAATCGCCGTCGCGGTCGAAAAAACCGTAGCTGCCGGAAGTCGTTTTTTCTTCACGCGCCTGGAGATACGCGCCGGCAATCAGCGACGAACTGACCAGTTTCTTTTCGCCGCCGATAACGCGGTAAACATAGAATCCGAGATTTTTCGATTCGATTTCCGTTTTCCATGCCAGCCACACGCCGCGCCCGTCGGAAAACGCTTTGGTTTCCGCGTATCTGACCGGATTTCTGCCGAACTTGACGGTCGGTTGTAAAAACTTCGACGCTTGCGCCGAAACCGGGCTGCTGACCGACGCGACTGCCAGCAAAAGGGCGGTCGCGGCTAGAAACTTTTTCATTTTTTAAACTCCTGTTTTCGAGATTGAATTAACGTCCGCTTAAACGATTGGTTTGGTCGAGGAAACTGACGAACCGGTGCTTTGTAATTTTAGTCTGGTCGGCTAAATTTTGTTCTTCGTGTCAGAGTCTAAATACGGAACGCATTTTAGGCTTTACGCCGCGCTCGGCGGAAGAACCCGCCGAAAGCGTGGACTCTGAACACTATTGAATCTTCAAAAACTTGAGATTACAAGGCGTTAGTTTCGCCAGGCGTTTATTTTACAATACAAAATGGAAATTTGCCAAAAGTTTATTTCACCTGATCGAACGATGTCAAGCGTTGCCGCTGCTGCGAGACCGCTCCGATTTGGAATTGCTCGTCGAAATTTTGTATATTTACGAAACGAAATATATCAACGGTTTATTTAATCCGCCATTTATGAAAACATTCAAAAAAATCGCCGTCTGTTTAATAGTTATGTCATTCCAGCTTTCGTTTATTCCGACTGAAACAAACGTCTTTGCGGCGCGGCGCGAATTATCTCGCGGCAAACACGCGATGGTCGCGTCGCAGCATCCGCTCGCCTCCCGAATCGGGGCGGACGTGATGAAACGCGGCGGCAACGCGGTTGACGCGGCAATTGCCGTCGCCCTCGCCCTCGCCGTCGTTTACCCGGAAGCCGGAAATTTGGGCGGCGGCGGCTTTATGCTGATTCGCTTTAAAGACGGCAGAACCACCGCGATTGATTATCGTGAAATGGCTCCGGCGCAGGCTTCGCGCAATGTTTTTATTGACGAAAAAGGCGAACTTCTTAAAGGCGAAGGTTCCTCGACCGTCGGCTATCGCGCCGCCGGAGTTCCCGGAACGCCCGCCGGACTCGATCTGGCTTTTCAGAAATACGGCTCGAAAAAATTGTCCTGGGCGGAACTCGTCGAACCGGCGAAACAACTCGCGGCGAACGGTTACGTTTTGACGGCGCGGCTCGCCAATCTTTTTCAATCTTACAAAGAAACGCTTTCCAAGTATCCCGACAGCAATCGAATTTTTTTGAACGGCGGCAAATTCTACGGCGAAGGCGACACTTTCAAACAGCCGGAACTCGCTAAAACCTTGGAGAGAATGCAGAAAAACGGCGGACGCGAGTTTTACGTCGGGGAAACGGCACGGCTGATTGCCGACGATATGAAAGCCAACAACGGTTTGATAACTCTTGAAGATTTGAAAAATTACGTCGCCAAAGAAAGAGTCCCGGTGCGCGGGACGTATCGCGGCTATGAAATTATCTCGATGCCGTCGCCGAGTTCGGGCGGCACGGTTTTACTGGAGACTTTGAACATTCTGGAAAAATACGATTTGCGTTCGATGCAGTCGAATTCGTCGCAAAAATATCACGTTTTAACCGAAGCCCTGCGCCGCTCATTCGCCGACCGCGCCGAATTTATGGGCGATGCCGATTTCGTTAAAGTTCCGGCAAGCGAGTTGATTGACAAAAAATACGCCGACAAACGCGGCGCGACCATTGATTTGACGAAAGCCTCGACCAGCGATGAAATCCGCGCCGGTGAAATCGTCGGCAAAGAACCGTCGGAGACCACGCATTTCACGGTGGTTGACGAAGAAGGAAACTGCGTTTCCAACACTTATACGATCAACGATTTATACGGCTCAAGGGTGACGGCGAAAGGCACGGGCGTTCTGCTGAACGACGAAATGGACGATTTCGCGGCGCGTCCCGGAACGGCGAATATGTTCGGGCTGATTCAGGGCGAGCGCAACGCCGTCGCCCCGAAAAAACGCCCGCTCTCGGCGATGACTCCGACGATTGTGCTGCGAAAAGACGGCTCGTTATGGTTCGCCCTCGGCGCGCGCGGCGGTCCGCGCATCATCACGGCGGTTTTGCAGACGATTATCAATATGATTGACCACGAGATGAATTTTCAGCAGGCGATGGACGCGCCGCGTATTCATCATCAATGGTTTCCCGACGAAATTTTGTCCGAACCGTTCGGAATGTCGCCCGATACGCGAGCCGCTCTGGAAAAGCTCGGACACCATTTCGCCGAAAAGCCCGGCTACGTCGCCTCGGCGACCGGCATCGCCATCGAAGAAAAAACCGGCGTGCGGCTCGGCGCGATTGATGCCCGCAGCGACGGCGAAGCAGTCGGTTATTAAAATTAAAATCGGGTGGTCTTCCAACTTCAAAAAAATAAAAAAGGCTTTGAGGAAATTTCCTCAAAGCCTTTTTCGATAGTCATTAAAACCGCCGATTATCTGACGAAAGAACCGGGAACGGGTTTGTCGTCGCCGGCTCCGAATTGAATGCTCGTAAATCCCTGCGTCGTGCGGTTCAGATACCAGGTGCCGCTGCGGAAAACCGCGACATCGGCTTTGCCGTCGCCGTCGTAATCCGCCGCCGCCGGAGAATCCGTTCCCAATCCGAACTGAATTCCGGCGAATCCCGTCGAACTGCGGAGCAAATACCAGGTTCCGTTTGACGGGCGAAACACGGCGAGATCGGTTTTGCCGTCGCCATCATAATCCGCCGGAACGGGTTTGTCTTCCGCCGTTCCGAACCGCACGCCGCCGTAATTGTTCGCCGGATTGGTCGAGAGATACCAAAAACCGTTTGACGGGCGAAACACGGCGATTTCCGCTTTGCCGTCGCCGTCGTAATCGCCGGGAACGGGTTTGTCAGTTCCGGTTCCGAACGTGACGGCGGTGTAACCCAAACTGCTTCGCTGCAAATACCAGGTGCCGTTTGACGGGCGAAATACGGCGAGATCGGCGCGTCCATCGCCGTCGTAATCGGCGGGAACGGGAATATCGGAAGCCAAACCGAAAGCTGCGCTGGTAAAGCCGAGCGAACTGCGCTGAAGATACCAAACGCCGTCACGATAAACGGCGACATCGGTTTTACCGTCGCCGTCGTAATCGGCGGGAACTAATTTGTCCGAAGCGTTGCCGAATTGAATTGCCCCGTAATTGATCGCCGGATTCAAAGACGTATACCAGAAACCGGTTGACGGGCGGAACACCGACACGTCCGCTTTGCCGTCGCCGTCAAAATCGAACGGGACACCGGAATTAACGACGATGATCGGATTAATTATTAATCTGGCAGCCGCAATCCGCATGACACCGCCGATCACTGTAAAATTGCCGCCGACCAGAACTTTGCCGTCGGCGGTTCGCGCAAGGGCTTTAACTATCCCGTTGGCTCCGCTCGAAAGAAAAAGTGTATCTACCGAGCCGTCGTTTTTGAGTCGGGCGATGTTTGATTGGATGCTGCCGTTGACCGAGGTAAAATCTCCGCCTGCAATGATACTGCCGTCCGGCTGGGTGATAAAAGTGATAGTCGAATTTCCCGTCGAAGAAAAAATTCCCGCCTGAAAACCGGCATCGAGTGTTCCGTCATTATTCAAGCGAATCAGTCGGTCTGAATAAACGATATATTTGCCGTTCGCCGAAATTTCGACTTGACTGACCGCCGCGATGCTTCCGGCGTTAAAAGAACTGTCGAGCGTTCCGTCGGAGTTAAACCGCACGAGATTCTGCCGGTTAAAACCGTTGACACCGCTGAACGAGCCGCCGACCAGAACTCTGCCGTCGGTCTGGACGGCGATGCTGTTGATGGTTCCTATCGTCGGATTGAAGCTCGCGTCCAGCGTTCCGTCAACATTCAAAAGTGCGATACGGCTGCGCGTTTGCCCGTTGACGGTGCTGAATAGTCCGCCGACGTAAATTTTCCCGTCGGGGCGCAGCGCAATCGTATTGACAACCGCATTGACCGCGAACACCGGCGCAAATCCGGTGTCCAGGCTGCCGTCGGTATTCAGCCGGACAAGCGCGATCCTCGCCGTGCCGTTGAAACCGGTAAAATTGCCGCCGAGCAAAATTTTACCGTCCGCTTGGACGACAATTTTCTTCGGCGCGGTGTCGAGTCCGCTTCCCGGATTGAAACTCGTATCCAAACTGCCGTCGGCATTGACCCGCGCCAAATTGCTGCGCGAAACGCCGTTTACCGAATCAAAATCGCCCGCGATAATCGCTTTGCCGTCGTTTTGACTCGCCAGAGCGGAAACCGAACCGGCGGCGGCGGCGTTAAAAACAAAACTGCCGTCGAGACTGCCGTTCGGATTAAGCCGGAGTGTCCGAAAAACGGTTGCGCCGTTTTCCAAAAGGCTGACATTAATTAAAATTCTGCCCTGCGCGTCAACGACCCACTTGCCGATGTTAGCGAAATTAGTCGGCGCGTTAAATGAATTATCCAAACTGCCGTCGGCGTTGAACCGCAAAAGATTAGTAGCGGTGCTTAATAAAATTTTGCCGTCGGACAGAATTTTAATTCTGCCGACGCTGGCTCCGGCGGCAAAAAAGTTCGTCTGGGGAAATGACAAATCAACATTTCCGGCAGGCAATAGTTTTCCAATGCCGATTCGGTCAACCGAGTTGACCGAATCGAATCTGCCGACAAATACGATACTGCCGTCAGCCGTAACATCAAAATCGCTGACGGTAGTCATCGCGCTGCCGATGCTGGTGGCGAGAGACGGTCTTTCAAATGTGGTGTCGTTGGTTCCGTCGGCATTAAAACGATAAATAAACCCAAAGCCTTGAAAACCGCTGTTGCTGCCGCTGGCAATAATTTTTCCGTCCGACTGTAATCGCACTTGGCTCACATATTGAGATGAAAGGCGCCCGCCGCCAAAACCGATCACTGTGAAAGAACTATCAAAAGAACCGTTTGGATTTAAGCGGTAAATTACATCTTGGTGAAAGCCCATCTGAAAGAAATTCAGTAAAACTAAAACTTTTCCGTCGGGTTGAATCGCAAAGACGTTGACGTTGGATGACGAAATCGGAGTGCTTTCGCTGAAAGGTGAAATGAATGAACCGTCAATGCTGCCGTCGGCATTTAATCGCCGAATGCGCGGATTGAGTACGCTGTTGAAATTAAGAGAACCGGCGACAATAAGTTTCCCGTTCGTTTGGACGCGAACGCTGGTGATATCGAAATCACACGTCGCGCAGTCGAAAGAATTGTCAAGGCTGCCGTCGGCGTTGAGCCGCGCAATTTGATTTTTCGGCACGCCGTTGAAAATTCGTGTTCCGCCGAACGCGAAAGTCAGAATTTTGCCGTCCGGCTGAAGCTCGAAATTGCCGAGCGAGCCGACGCTTTTAGCCGGAATCGTGTTGAACGAAGCGTCAACGCTGCTGATTTGCGCGTCGGCGGTTAAAACAGAAGCAATCAGCAGCAAAGCGATGGTCGTGTAAAGCCGGATTTGTCTCAAGGGGAATTTGCGATTTTTCATTGTTAACTCCTGCGATTTCGGTTTGGTCAAATAATCGTTTGAAAATACTTTGTTTTTCAATCGAAACGCCGTTGTGAAATAAATTCTGGAAACACTGTAAGACTTTCCCCGCAGGATGTAAATCAAACTGAATCGTGAGTTGAAATCAAAGTCGGAATCAAATCGTGGATGAATGCTGATAAGGCGGATTTTCGCCGATTTTCTTCAGCGAATTTCCTGGCGAGGCAGATAAACATATTCATCAAATTCGCGTTCACCCGTCACATCCGCGTTTTCTCAGCGTCGAATTTTCATTCTAACTCTAAATCTCAACTTGAATAAACAACCGACGGCAGCGAAACCCAATGTTTCCGCCAACGCCGAACCGTTCGCCCGCTTGCCGAAAGACACCGAAAAAAGTTAGCCTTGAGAAAAAGCGGAAAAAGGAGAAAAAGCGATGCGGGAACAAATGAAAAAATCAACTTGGCTAGCTTTAATACTGGCGGTTTCAGGCGGCGCGGCGTGTCAGCCGCCGACGGGGAATTCGGCGATCAATACGACGGCGAACACCAATTTCAATAAGAGCGTCAATGTCGGTTCGGCAAATACGAGTTCGGCGAATACGAAGACCGCCGAACTCAACGCGAACACGGCGGACATCTCCGGCGTGACGATTGAAACCGGAGAGCCGGAACAGTATCAGGCAGTCGTCACTCTGAGGTTTGAAGTGTCCGGGGCGCAAAATCTCGCCGTGCCGCCGATCAAAGCGAACGTCGCCCGCAGCGGCGCGAATCGCCGGATGGAATTTACGATGCCGAACGGCGAAAAGCTGATTTATCTTGACATCGGCGGCAGGCAATTCGTCGTCTCGCAGAATCGCCGACAATACGCCGAACTGAACAAGGAGTCAATCGGCGTTGACCCGCGCCGAATGTTGATGCCCGAACAAATCGTCAATCAAATCAAAAACTTAAAAGGTGTCGAGCGCGTTGGCGAAGAGAAAGTCGGGAGCCGCGACGCGATCAAATACCGCTATGGCGCGACGACCGACACGAAATCGCCAGCCGGCACGGTGCAGACCGAATCAGTCGTTTTAATTGATAAGGAAACGAATTTGCCGCTGCGTTCGGTGACGAACTCCACATCGCCGAACGGCAGCGTGCAGGGAATTAAAGGCTTGAGTTTCGTGACCGAAATGAGCGATGTCAAAACGACCGCCGATGCCAGCCTTTTCGCCGAACCGACCGATTTCAAAAAAGTTCCGCCCGAAGCGGTCAAAGCACAGGTAGATATGATTTTCAGCGCGGCGGCGTCGTTATTCGGTCAACTGATGAAGACGGCGCAACCGACTCCATAGATTCCGGCTTTCAGGTTTAAGACTTGTGATTTAGAATCCGAAATCTGGAACTTAACATTATGAGCAAAGCAGCAACATTCATTATCGGCGCGGTTATGGGATTGATTCTCGGCGGCGGATTGGTATTTTATCTGTTCGGCGGTGCGCCGCGAGCCGCGCAGATGCCGGGCGTTCCCATTCAGTCGCCCGACCCGAACGGTTCACCGGCGGGAACGGCGAACGTCGTTTTAAACCAGCAGTTTTTCGATACGGTTTTAACGACGATTTTCCGCGATATGAACGCGCCCGCCTTTCCATTGAATCTGACCGGAAAAAATAACTCGGACGAAACGCCGCGCCCGCAAACGGCGAGTTTAGCGTTGCAAAGCGGCGGAAATTGCGACGGCAAAATAACTTTGCAGCCGACCGGAAGCAATGTTGCGACGGGCATTCGGCTGGAAAACGGCAAAATCACCGCGCCGCTCGCTTTTACGGGCAGCACCGCGATTGTCGGGCAATGTATCAACTTCGCGGGTTGGGCGCAGGCGACTCTGGCTTTGCGCTACGACGAAACACAGCAGACGGTGTTCGGACAAATCAACGTCGAAACCGTTAATCTCGACGGCATCTCGCCGCTCGTCAGCGGTTTTGTAACACCGCTCGTGCAAAATACGATCAATCAAAAAGTCAACCCGATTGTCATCCTGCGCGGCTCGCAAATCGCTCTCAACCTGCCGATTGCCGCCACCAACGGAACGCTCAAAGCCAACGTCAAAGACGTGCGCTCCGAAATCAAGGAAAACGCGCTGAACCTTTATGTAACTTTCGATTTTGCGGGAACAAAATAGTGAAAAACTAAAAGTGAAGAGTGAATAGCTGAGGAATTTTAATTCTTCAACCGTTCACTCTTCGCTTTTAGTTTTTCATCTTATCTTTCTCAAGCAGTTTCGTCGTGCCTTCGGTCACACTCGACGGGCGGACGAAATCGCCGGTGTTCGGGGCTTGCCACGCTCCGGGCGGCGGAACGTAACTATTTGCGGGTTGCGTTTGTTGCGGCGGCAAAGCCGACGGTTGATGAGTAGAGTGTAGATTGTGAAAGTTGCCGGTCAGCAATTCGTGGTTTTGCAATTTTAAATTGTCCGGCTCTTTCTTGAGAATTAGAAACGAAGCAATCGTCATAATTGACGCGCCCATCGTTCCGATAATCGCCACTGAACCGACGAATTGGTTAGGTGCGCCGCTGATTCCCGCCAGTATTAAAAGCAACATAAAAATCATAAACCAAAAGAGCGAAAAGATTAAACCGTTGCGCCGCGTGAAAAGTTTTTTGCTTTTATAAAGGTCGGCAAGCTGCGGCAGAAATCCGCCGTGCGCGAGAATCTCCGTAACCAAACCGAGCGGAAATCCGCAGCGCGAACAAAATTTCGTCTCCTCCGACACTTGTTGTTGACTGCATCGCGGGCAATACATAATCTGTTTCTCCAAACATTTCCTTTGTTTGTTTATTTTCCTGTTTCGTTAGGCCGGTTTCTACTACGCATTCTATGCCGTTTAAGTTCAAAATTCAATGCGTTAAAATTTAGGCGTTTTTTCATCGGAAAACATTTGAAAAACTGCAAAAGCGCGTCCCTGAAAATGTTCGGCGCGGGCGAGCGCATCGAGCAGAACCTCGAAAATCG
>JAYVKL010000080.1:0-6479 GCA_043768465.1 Pyrinomonadaceae bacterium | reverse complement strand
TTCGCGCAAGAGGTGAAGTAAATTCCCCTCAACCACTTCCTGAAATTTCAAATCATCGTCCTCCGCGCCGAAGCGTCCGATTTTGACGATTTGATTCGGATAAAAACGTCCCGGGTCTTTACCGAAAATGACGATTGCGGCGCGTTTTAGTTGTCCTTTTTCCGTCAGCCGCAATTTATCGAGAATAGCGGCAAGCGAAAGTGTGCCGTCGTCTGTCGGCAATCTTCCGGCTTTGGCGGCGTCGGCTTTGAATTGTTTAACGGTTTCCTTATCAATATCAGCAAGCGTCGCACGCGGTTCGACGACATCATCCCAGGTTTTGCCGGATTTACGCAGCAAAAATTCCATCAGCGCGTTGCCTTTCAATTCCTGCTTGGTCGAGCCGCTCCGGTAGTAATAATTGCCGCGCAGAGAAATCGGCACGGAATACGGCGGCGTGATGATTTCGATAAAATACAAACCGCCGTCTTCGTGAAGATTGACCTCCGCCATAATGCCCAAAACATCACGAATCTTGTTCGGCAAATCTTCCATCAGCTTTTTGTAATCCTCTACGCCGACGGTTTTGCCGTCATCGTCTTTGCCGATGTAAACCGTTCCGCCGTGTGCGTTGGCGAAGCCGCAAATCCATTTCAGATAGTCGTCGTGCCAGTTTTGTTTGTATTCGATGTTTTGTTGTTCGGGCATTAGCTAAATTTTAATTTCATTTATTTTGAGAGAACTCTGCAATTATCGTCAACGACGAGCGCGGCTTGAATGATTTCGTCGTAACTGCTTAAAAATCTTCCGAAACAGACGGCTTAAAACGTATCCGCTTTCTGACTTTTGGTAACGCCTCGATGCTCTCCCATAAGAGATATTTTATCACCGATTTAAAACTCGATCCGCTTCTGAATTTGCAAAACCGACTTTTCATAAAACTCTACCCGCCAAAATTGTTCGGTTACGGAAGCGAAAAGAAAAGCGGTCGGCAAAAGGTGAAAATTTTGAAGGATTTTCAGGAAAAATTATGCAGACATTAACAGCCGGTTCATTTATAAATCTTGAAAACGCCTCGACGGTCGAGGCGTTGAAATTCACCGCCAGGCGACTTGCCGAGGTGACGACGGCGGTCGCCGCAGCGGAAAACTTAAACACCGAGGCACTCAAAAATCTGGCAAACGATTTGTGGCAAAAGGCGGAATACGTCGCGCGCGAAACCGAGCGGCGCAGATTGCACGAAATCTTCCTCGAAAATTTCTGCGAGGAGTTCCGCGAGTTGAAGCCCGAAGTTTCGGCGGAAATCACAAGCCTTGAAGTTCAGCAAAACATTTCGGCGGCTTCAAACAATGATGCAGCAGAGCCGCCGCCCATAAAGGTTGAAAGCGTCTCGACACCTGACTTGCCGCAAGACGACACAGCCGAAGCCCAAGAGAAAAGAGACGAATTTTTAGGCTTCGTCGAATCGGGCGAGCCGTTTGTCAGATCGTTCGCTGCGGAAACTAACGCGGCGGCGGCAACGGCGATGCAAGGTGCGCCGGAAAAAACCGAACAGGAAGAGATTAACGCCGCAACGGAAGACGAGCCGGTTGCCAGTGAGAAAATTTCAACCGATATTCAGAACGATATTAGGTCGCAATCAACCGCCGTCGCCGCCGTGCCTGTTGCGGATGCCAAAGACAATCCACCGCCGTCGCCGAGCGCGATTAAAAATAATACAACCGCTCCGAAATCGGCGGACGCGAAAGAACCGTTCGAGTTCGGAAAATGCACGGTGAATCTTAGCTTGACCTTGCTGCCCTCAATCGGCGACGGGCGCGGGCGGCGAGCGATTGTCAGCGCGGCATCGCACAATTTGCCGCCGGAAATCGAATTTCTCGAAATCGGAGAAGGCGAGGATTTGACCGAAATCGCCGCTCTTGTGCGCGGTAAACTGGAGCGATTAAAACAAACTCTGCCCGCCAAATATATCGAGCAGCTTCGCCAGTCGAAAACCAAAACGGCTAAAAAGCCGGCGACCACGAAAACATCAATAGCTACGCCCGCGCCAACCAAACCGGAAATTGTTGCTGCAAACGGCGAAAAAACCAGCAGCGAGCAACAAACGCAGAATTTGAGCGGGACTGAAACCGTGAAAAACCGAGTCGAAATTACGACAACAAAAGAAAACTTGGCGGCGCAGCCCGCGCCCGTCGCGCCCCTTCCGCAACCGCAGGTCGCGGCGGCAAATAACGTGCAGCCGAGCCTGTTCTAAAAAAGCAGAAAAATTATGAGCGAAAATTTAAATTCCGAAAACGAAAACAACGAAACTGAAACTTTGGCGGCGGAAAGCACGGGCGTGACCGCGAACGCGCCGGATGCGGCGACCGTTCAACAAGCCGAAAAGCCGGAAGCAGAAACTGTAGCATCGGCGGTCGTCAAAATCGAAGGGCAGGAATTTCCGCTGCCCGTGTCAATAGCCGCCGATGACGAACTGCTCAAGGCGGCTTTGAGTCCGCATTACCCGTCAATCAAAAACGCAAATATCTCGCGCGAAACACGCGCGGGACAGATGATTGTTTCGATTGTCAAAAGAGCGGAGCATATAAGGATAGGCGCGGCGAACGGTAAAAGAAAGGTGGAAACGAAAAGCAAAAATGACCGCCGCAAACTGGATGCGACCGAAATCGTTTTGCGGCGGCTCGCCCGCGCGCCGGAGACCGCCCATCAAATTTACGAGCTTGCCGAAAGCCTTTATCTGCGCTCCTGCGACGATGGCGACGGTGAAGCGTTTCCTGGGCGAATGACGCTCGCCGACATCGAGCAAATAGGCAAATATCTGCGCGAAGTTGAAACGGACGACAAGGAAATGAAAAAGCAATTCGCGGAATTGGCAACCTTAACGAGCGAATTTCACCCGCCGGAGATTCCGGTTGGGTTTTAGATCGTATGGCTCAAACAGGAATTGTGAACGCAAAATCCGTCTCCAAACTTCCGAGCATAGCCCGTCGGTTGATTGAGAAAAACAGGCAAAGGCGAGCGGGCGCCGGAAACGGCGGGAATTTTCGCGGGCGATTGAACAAAACCGTATCGTATTTGCGGTGGAAAGCCGCCTGCGCTTCGCTTTCGGACGCAATCGGTTACATCCACTCGGAATTAGAGCGCGAACAGCTTTATGGGCTTTATCGCAAAATTTTCCCGAAAGAATGGAAAGCGTCCGGCGCGAGTTTTCACCGGACGGGCTATAACGATTGCCACGCCGAGCGCGAGATTGAGTTTATCGAGCTGGTCAACGAACATTATTTTCCGCTGTGCAGTTGGCTCGATTGGTCGGATTTTCGTTTCGACCACATTCCGATTGAATCGGTTAATTACGATTTATGCTGCGACGAATACGAGTGGCAGCATTTTCGCCCGTGTTTGCAATTCGCTATCACTGCTTTTCTGTGGCGCGATACCGACATTTCGGACGAAAACTGGACGGAAATGCTGGCAAGTTTTGATGTCAGGTTTGAAGACCTGCCGCAAATCGAATGCGCCACGCCGCCGTTTTCGGTTCTTGAGTGTGGGCGCGATAACCCGAAGATTCAGCGATTTTTGCATTTAATCGAGTTTATTTTTCACGACTCCGGGAATCCGTTCATTGACACGACGTATTGCCAGCCGCTCGACCTTTACGAATGGTCTTTGGAGAATTTAGAAAAATTGAAAACTGATTACGCGGGCGTGAAAGATTATTTTGCGAGTATGGACAATCTCGATGAAGACATCGCCCGCGACGCACGTTCGACTTTCAAAGAACTCATCACGATTTGGAATACGGGACGGGTGCCGGCAAAGGGGAAACAAGCGGCGGATAAAACCCAGTATGAACGCGGGTTGTTAATAAACATCCTGACGGACTACGACCAAATATCCGAAGCCGCTTTGAGTTTTTAGCACGCGGCTTTTTCGGAGATTATGAGCCAATTAGAAAACCAAAATTTCTTCGCGCCGCCTGCGGAAGCGAAAGCCGCGTTATTTTTTCTCGAAGGTCATTATCAGCTCAAATGGCGCGAAGGCAACGTCGAGCGCACGAAATTTTTAAGTCCGAAGCAAATCGGGCGCGCATTTAGCGACAAAGGCGCTTTCGATTCCGGCTGGCTCGAAACGAACGTCGTTCGATTCGCTCAGGAAAAGAAAACGCATAAAATTCTAAGTTGCTTGCCCGCCGGACGGCGCAAAATCTTCATCACCGACCCGCGCCCTGCTGACGAGCGCGAAGCTAATAGCGAAGGCGCAACCGATTCGGTTCTCGAAATCGAAATCCCGCTCCCGATGCTACTGCTCATCGGTTTAGGACGAAAATATTATTTGTGGGCGACGCTCGATAAAACAATCAGCCCAAAATCGAAAATCTGCGCCGCTCCATTTCCAAATTTAGATTCTTCGGGCGAGATTTGCTTCGGTAAAAACGCCGCGCCCGAATGTCGGTTGGACATAATCGAAACGGTTTGGCGTTTGATTCTTGAAAGTCCGTTCAACAGCGACCGCGCCGCAGACCGCTGCCGAACGCACCCGGACGACGCTCGGAAATTTTTATTCGGGCTAAATCACAAAAAGACTTTTCCGAAAAACGCTTTAATCAAAACCAATCACACCGTTGGCGATCTGTGGCAAGCGGTTCGCTAATTTCCCCCAATTTTTTAACAAAATGAATATCCCTGAGCTTGTCGAGCGTAAATTTTTATTCGCGCCCGACCAACCTATCACCGCGCCGCTTTACGAAATCGTCATCGCCCAAAACGGAGTTTTCAAACGCGCCCGAAGGCTTGAAATGACCGCTGCCGTCGAAGTTTCCGCGTTTGCAGTCAAAATCCCGGAATTGGCTGTCTGCACGGCTCAAGTTGAATTGCCGGAAAAAATTCCCGCGCAGATTTTTGAGCAGATTTTAGCTCACGCCCGAAACTCAACAGATGACGGCAATTTTACCGAAAATTTATACGCGGTTTGTTGGAACGCCCGACACCGCACTTATTTCTGGAAGGAAATCAGCGGCAAGCGTTCATTCGCCAGTACGATTGCGCGGGACGACGATCCGGCTTATCAGCAGGCGGTTTTAGAAATTCATACGCATCCGCCAGGCTGTTTCAATTTCAGCGCCTCGGACGACCGCGACGAGAGCGGAAAATTTCGCCTGTTCGGGATTTTGGTTGACATCCACACGGCGAAACCCGCGATACGTCTGCGCGTCGGCATTTACGATTCGTTTTGGGAAATTCCGGTGGAGATAATTGCCGGCGCGCCGCTTGAAAACGTCAACGATTTGGTCGAGCAGGAAAGAGAAAGCCCAGCGCAAATCTTTCAGGACCTGGGCGAAGAGCGGCAAACCTACCTGTTCGACCAAGAATTTCTCCACGCCGCCAATACTGAGAATTTGCCATACGTTGAAAATTTATGAACCTGGATTTTAGTCATCTGCACGCCAAATTGGTGCTGCCCGTTGATTACAAAGAAGTGCAATTCTGGCTCGTCGGCGCGGGCGGCACGGGCAGTTTTATGGCGATGAATCTCGCCCGTCTCGCCTTTGAACTAAACGCGCGCGGCAAAGCGGCGAGCATCTGTATAGTTGACCCGGACTCGGTTGAGACAAATAATATTCCGCGCAGCAATTTTTGTTTCGCCGAAATCGGACAGAATAAAGCCGAAACGCTCGCCGGGCGCGTCAGCCGGGCGTGGGGAATCGAAGTCGGTTTCGTCAAAGAAGGCTTCACGCCCGCGCTTTTGCAAAGCGTGCGCGACGATTGGAGCGTGCAATCTTCATCGTCGCAAAAACTCACCATTCTCGTCGGCTGCGTTGACAATCATCCGGCGCGGCTTCAAATGCACGAGGCTGTCAAATTTTACAACGAGCAAAGATATGACAGCCAAAGCGCGCGTCTGTGGTGGATTGACGGAGGCAACGGGCGCGACACCGGACAGGTTTTAATCGGCAACAGGTTAGACGATAAAACAATCTGCGAATCAGCGCGAAAATCACCGATTCTGTCCCTCCTGCCCGCGCCGAGTTTGCAACACCCGGAACTTCTCAGGCGTGAAAGCGCGAAATCTATCGAGCGGCAAAATCAAACGACCGAAGAACGGATAACCTGCGCCGAGCGAATCCGTTTGGGGGGGGGTCCGCCCAAACCCACGAAAGGTATCATTAAGGATTTTTAGGTTGACTAAAAGGTAATTGTTTTATCTCTTCGATGATCTTTGCAATATTGATTTCTTTCTGCGGTTGTTTAAATTCATAACGTCCCATAAAGTTGATATGCTGCCAAGACCCGGGCGAGATTTGTTTGATGATTTCAACCTCTGCCAATCGCTTGTTTTTCTCTTTTTCTTTCACCAATTCTGAAAGTAAGGTTAAATTGTATGGGAGTTACGCAGTTGAATAATTATTTGATAAAAATAAAGAATGAATCCGCCCAAAGTCAGAGACGAAGATTACATTAACTTTATTATCGCCACACCGCGCAACGTAACTGCCACCGAAG
>JAYVKL010000079.1:0-21235 GCA_043768465.1 Pyrinomonadaceae bacterium | reverse complement strand
GGCGCAACGGTTTTTTCGAGAAACTGTTCCGATTCACTTTCAAAGGTTAGCAGCGATTCGATTTCCGCTTTTAATTGCGCGTCGCCGGCGCAAAATTCGGCAAGCCATTCGCCGCGCCGTTCGATTGGAATGTCGGACGCGAGGGCGATTGCCGCTTCGATTTTTTGCCAATATAAGTCCATCAAAGAAGTCGTTGCGAATTTACACGAATAATACAAAAAATTGTCAGGAGTTATCTCAAAAACCACGAATTCTAAATTTTACATTCGGCATTCTAAATTTTTACGCGTAAAAATTTAGAATGCCGAATGTAAAATGAAAAATGACGGTGGCTTGAACAATTTTGAGATGGCTTCAGTTTTCAATTCGCGCAAATTCGCGGCCAAAACCTCATTAAACTAAACGGTCTGCGAGAGTTCCCGAAACAGCCACAACTTGGCGAACTGCCAATCGCGGCGCACGGTTTTTTCCGTAACGCCCAACACTTCGGCGATTTCGATTTCTTTTAATCCGCCGAAAAAGCGCATATCAACGACGCTCGCTTTGCGTTCGTCAATCGCTTCGAGTTTTTGCAGTGCTTCGTCTAATTCCAGAATATCGGCGGCACTCTGTTCGGGCAAAATGTCCAAGTCTTCGATGGAAAACCTTCGCGCCGCGCCGCCGCGTTTTTCGGCGTTGTGCCGGCGGGCGTGGTCAACCAGAATCTGCCGCATTACGCGCGAGGCGATGGCGAAAAAATGCGTTCGATTTTCCGCCGACAAAACCGTTTGGTCAACCATTTTCAGATACGCTTCGTGAACCAGAGCCGTCGGCTGTAAAGTGTGATCGCTGCGTTCGCGGCTCAAATAGCGTCGTGCCTGTCGTTTGAGTTCGTCGTAAACAAGCGGAAAAAGCCGTTCTGCCGCGCTTTTGTCGCCGGTGCGCCACTCGTGCAGAATTCCCGTGACATCGTGGTTTTTTTCGTCGAACATAAGTTTTTTAAGGCGATTGTAACGCAAAACCTTTTTTTTGCAAATTTCTCGCCGGAAATGTCCGTTTTATCTACGGCTTTCCGCTGTTCAAATCAAAGGACGATAACAACTTAAAATTTAGGAGTAACCGCGATGAAAACAAACATAACTTATGCGATTTTGATTTTGGCAATTTTGGCTTTCGGGCAAACGGTTTCGGCGCAGCAAGGCGGCTTGGATACGACATTCGGCGGCGGCACGGGAATTTATCAGGACGATCAGCCGGCTCTGCCGCTTCCATCTGGTGCGGGAAACGTCGGGCGCGGTTACGGCGTTAACGAAATTCTTCCCGACGGTAAAATCATCGCCGCCGGTAGCGCAACGAAGGTTTCGTCCCCGGACAACAATTATTACAGCGATTTCGTCGTCCGCCGTTTGAATGCTGACGGCACGATTGATACGAGTTTCGGCACTAATGGCGATGTTCAGACGACTTTTTATCGGTGGGGCGCGGGTGTCGGTCAGCAATCCAACGTATTGTTCGGCGCGATGAAAGTGCAGCCGGCGGACGGTAAAATTATCGTCGCCGGACTTTGCATAATCAATGATTCGGCAGTTCCAGGCGGCACGGCTTTAGGCAATGATTTGTGTCTCGTCCGCTATAACGCGAACGGCACGCTTGACACGAGTTTCGGCGGCGGCACGGTTTTTTCATATGGCGGAAATCCAAATTTTCCGGGAACCACCAATACAATTGACCCTGGAAAAGTTTTCACGCTCACCGGAACGAATTCAGTCAATGGAGCAACACAAGGTTTCGGCGGAACGCCCGTCAAAATCCGAATCGCGCCGGACGGCAGAATCTTTGTTTTCGGCAGCAACAGCTTCGATGTCGTCAACAACACTCTGGGCGGTTCGAGAAGTAAAGGTTTTGTCGCCGTCTATTCAACCAATGGAGCTTTGCAAAACATCACCTCGCTTTATGACACGACCGGAAACGGCAATGACGGCTACGGCAGAACGCGAATATACGACGGAGAAATTTTATCGAACGGCGATTTTATCGCCGTCGGCGACCAGCAGATTTTCGTTTCATCAAATCCTCCAACAGCTTCCGCCGTCAGATGGAAAGTTTTCACGGGAAGTTCGGGCGGCGGTTTTCTCGAATCCGACGTAAATGCGGGCGGCAGTGCGCGGGCAATCACGATGATTCGCAGCAACAAAATTCTAATCGGCGGGCAAACCGGCGGCTTCAGTCAATTTGGCACACCGACGCTGGTGCGCTACAACGGCGATTTAACTGTTGATACGACTTTCGGCAGCAATGGACGAATCGTTTTTGACAACACGGGCGGCAACACCAGCGTTGACACTTTCTGGATTGGTTCTTTGAAGACTCAGCCGGACGGCAAAATTATCGGCACGACGAACAACGGAAACATCGTCCGCGTCAATCCGAACGGTTCGCTCGACCGCTCGTTCGCGCGTTTGCGCGAAGATGTGGCGGACAATCTTAATATTCGCGGCATTCTGGGAAATTACAGATACCTCACGCCGTTTCCGGTTTATCAGAACTCAGACAGGAGAATCAACTTCGGCGGCGTATCGTTTCGACCGAACGGCAAACTCGTGACGGCAGGCTGCACCGGCGGCTGCGACGTAACGGGCAGAGCCGTCGTCACGCAATTGAAAACATCGTTCCGCAACGGCGGCACGTTTGCGGATTTTAACAACGACGGCAAGTCTGAAATCTCGGTGTTTCGCGGCGGCTTCTGGTATTACCTCGACAGTTTCAGCGGCAATTTCAGCGGAGCGCAGTTCGGCGCGGCGACCGATAAACCAGTTCCCGCCGATTACGACGGCGACGGCAAAACCGATCTCGCCGTTTATCGTCCGTCAAACGGAACCTGGTATATTCTGCAAAGTTCCAACAATCAATTTCGCGCCGCGCAGTTCGGCTCACCGGAAGATTTGCCGCGTCCCGGCGATTTCAACGGCGACGGTTTTGCCGACCTCGCCGTCTTCCGACCGTCGAACGGAACCTGGTATATTTTGTATTCCAATCCGATTCAGCCGGGAAACATCACTTTTGCCGCCGTCCAATTCGGACAATCGGGCGATGTTCCGCTGCTCGCCGACTTCGACGGCGACGGTAAATCAGATGTCGCAGTTTATCGCGGCGGCTTTTGGTATTACCTGCGAAGCTCGGACGGACAATTTCGCGGAACGCCGTTCGGACAGGCGGGCGACCTTCCGACGGTCGGCGACTACGACGGTGACGGAAAATCAGACATTGCTGTCTTTCGTCCGGCGAACGGCTACTGGTATCGCCTGAACAGTTCCGACGGCGCGTTCGCGGCAAATCAATTCGGGCAGAACGGCGACAAACCCGTTGCCGCCGACTACGATAACGACGGGAAAACGGATTTAGCGGTTTTCAGAAACGGCGTTTGGTATGGCTTGCGCTCGAACGATAATTCGTTCTTCGGCGCGGCGTTCGGCGCGGCGGGCGATGTGCCGGTGCAGGCGGCTTATCTGCCGTGAGGGAGAAGAGAACAGGAGAAGAGGGAAATCCGCTCGTTAATAATTTCGGATGGTAAACTTCGGACTTAAAACCGCCAACGAAATTCTCCCCTTCTCCTTTTCTCCCTTTCTTCCCCGCCTTCACTGCGGCTTGCTCTGCGTCGCCGCCTGATTGGTGTTGGCACTGGCGGTTTGATTCAGGGTGACGGCGGCGTTTTTGATTTCTTCGGCTGATTTCCATCCGGCTTTTTTCAGTAAGTCAATTGCAAAACTAATCGGAATTGCCATATTCGCGGCGGTGTTTTCGGTGAATACGCCGAAATTGACCCCGATTACTCTGCCGGTTTGACCGAACAAAGGCGCACCCGAACCACCCTCCGCCGTCTTCGCGTCGTGCGAGATGCGCCGCGCGTCCAGGTCGGTAATCGCGCCCTGCGTCGTCAGCGGCACGATTTTGAGCGATTGCGCCAAATAATTTATTAGAGCCTGCCGCGAGCCGCCGAAACGCGAGTTGATGGATTTGGCTTCCGTGTCGTCCACCATCGCTAAAAGTCGGTCGGGTCCGTTTGGATAACCCATCGTGACGACGGTTTTGCCGACCGCCGCCGCCGTCGCATCGGTTTCGAGCGGCAAAACGGGAATGCCCGGCAGAACGAATTCATCGGCTATTTTACCGACCGCCAGGTCTTCGCGTCCGCCCAACTGCTGAATTTTTAATTGGAACGGCTGCGGAAGATTCGGAAAATAAACTACCAGTCGTTTAATCCGCGCCCGACCTTTGGCATCGGTCAGCATTTGCTTGACCAAATCGTCTTCTTCCCACGGCTGAACGACGTGCCGATTGGTGACGATGTAGCCGCTGCCGACGTGAAAACCCGTGCCGATAAAATCATATTCCACCGTGCTGCCGTTGCCTTCGGTGGTCAGCGTCATCGGCGACGGCGGCTGATTAGTCACGCCTTCCGCCACCTGTTCGCCCGGTTCAAACGGACTCGGCTGAAAAGCCTGCGGGTCTGGATAGCGCAGCGGTTTGCCCGTTTTTTTATCAACCAAATCGTAAACGCCGACGATCAGACAGATGCCGTTGCCGTATTCAACGCGCAGATTCGGCGCGAGCGAAACGCTTTTAATAATGTCTTTGTTCGATTTGTCGAGTTGTCCGAGCTGCTGATTGTTCTGGACGAGTTGCTCCTGCAACTGCCTGACGACCTGCGCCTGCTGTTCGGCTAATTGGCGGGTTCGCTGCAATTCGTTGTTGTAGGAATTGCCCAGATAAAATATGCCGCCCAAAGACGCGAGAACGATTGCCAGCACGATCATTTTGGTCAGCCAGCTAATCTCCCGCGAAAGCTCGCGGACGAATTCGCGTAGAAACGCTTTGGCATCGTCGCGTTTCGGCGAGACGGCGGATTCGAGCGCGGCGGACTCGATAAACGGCGCGATATGCGGTTCGCGGTTCGTCGTAATCAGAGAGGATTTTGATGTCAGGGCGAAAAACGAAAAAGAAATATCAGTGTTCGGAACTTCAATCGTGTCGCCGTCTTTGACCGGCGCGAAACGATGGATCGGAACGCCGTTCAATGTCAGATTCAGCGCGGGCTGAAAATCTAAAACGCGGTAAATCCGGTCGGATAATTCGAGTGCGAGCCACACGCCGGGCGCGGCAATTTTCTCGGTGCGGATTTCCAAATCGCACGTTTCATCCGCGCCGAGACGAATGTTTTCCTCAGAAAACAACTCCGTGCGCTTCTCCTTGCCTGCCGAAACGTGAATGATAATACCGACTGCCATTTTTATCTAAAACTGAAACCGCGCACATTTTATAACGCAAGGAAATTTTATCACAGATGAAAATCCAAACTCGGATTCTCTTATGCGGCAAACGTATTTTAGTTCGAGATCAGCACCGGAGCCGATGTGATGCGAAGTCTCTGTTTTCGTTCAGAGTTTACGTCTTCAGCGGATTCCTCCGCCGCATTTCGCTCGGAGGCAGCACGTTGAAAGTGCGAACTCTAAACTTCACGCGGCGTTTGATTTGAATCGTTATAATTTGGCTGACTGCCGATTTGACCGGACGACAAATAGCCGCGAATAGTCTGAAGCAGCCCAGATTCGCCAACACTTTTATTCGGGCTGCTTCGGACTATTCGCGGCTGAAAAATCACCGTCTTGTTTTTATTTGACAGCCATCGAACGACGTTTGCCGTTCAGGATGGCGCCCAAAAATTGCGGCGATTGGTCGAGCATCGCCAACGCCTTCTTTTTCTCAAAGCGCACGGTGATTCTGCTTTCGATGCCGGTGATTGATTTCGTCAGCAAACCGATCAAATCGTTAACTGCGTCGTCGTTCGCCGCCAGCGGTTTGGACGTTTCCGCCGCGCCGGTTTTCGGCGTAAATTTCACCGGGAAATCGGTTTTTTCGACGGTCGCCGAAAGCGATAAATCATTGTCCGCGCCGGTCAGCGCGCCGAAAATCTGCCAGGCTGTTTTCTGTTCGCCGAAGGCTTTGGCAAATTCGTTCAAATCAACATTTCGCAAATCAACGCCGAAGGAGACGAGCGCGTCGGGCGTTTTGGCGATCAGGGCGCGGGCGATTTGACTACGGTTCGCCGACTTATTTTCGATTGATTTGACGATTGCGGCGCGGTCGCCCATCAAAAGCGTTTTATCGTCGAAAACAAGCATCGCATTTTCGTTCGGCGTGGATTCCGACAAGCTGTTTTCGCCGTATTTTCTGATTGTCGTCAGCACAAACAGTTTCTTGCCGCCGACGGTTTCGGCTTTGCGCGTCACCGTCGTCGAAAGCGCGTTCGGAGCGTTTTTACGAATTTCCGCATCGCTTTCTTCCGTCCGATCACTCGGTTTCGGCGCGGCTGATTTCATCTCCGCAATAACCGAATCGAGATTCTCGACGCGCTTGCCGACCGATTTCTGCATCGCCGCCAAAGCGTTTTTGCGAGTCGCGGCACTGGCGGTCGCGTAATCGTCCGGCACGCCGGAAAAATTATCGCTCAAAAAAACGCCGAACGTCCGCGCCTCGTCCGTCCCCAACATTCGATTGCGCCTCGACGCAAATTCCGCTTCGATGGCGGTCAAATTTTTACCGGCGGCGGCGATTTTGGCGGTGCGCTGCGCGTCGCCGGCGGAAATCTTGTTCGCGGCGGTTTTAACGGCGGTCAAACGCTCCGGCAAGTCGCCGAGGTCGTAAACCGCCGGCAGCAGAGTTTGATAGTTTTTCAACAATTCGAGCAGTTTGTCCGAGTCGGCTTTCAGCCTGTTATAAACGGCTTGTTCGGTTTTCGACGGCTTCAATTTTGCCAGCTTCGCCTGAAATTCTTCAAGAAATTTGACCTCCGCCGCGCTCGGCTGATTCGGCGGGATGACGTTATCTTTAATCGCCGCCATCGCCTGTTCGTCGAAAGAAATCCGATTTTTCAAAGGGTTAATTTCGTCGTCCAACCGGGCTTTGGCGATCTGGTTCTGAGCGATATTTTCCGCCAACGCCGCCGCCGAATCAACGGTCTGCAAAACAACCAGCGGCGAGTCCGCCGTTTTGTCGAGCTTTACGCCAACGGCAATCTTGTCAATTGAAAACGGATTAACGCCCGTTTCGTTCTCGATTGACTGCATCGTCGCCCGCAGTTTTTCGACGGTCGCGGCATCATTATTCAAAAGCGTCGGCGCGGTTTCCGCCAGCATCTTTCTGACGTTGACGACGACGACCGCTTCCGGTTCATCGAGCAGCGCGACGAGTTCGTCGGTCGAACGCACCGGCGCATTAGTCGTTTGTGAATAAACGAACAAGTTTTGGGCGAGCAGGAGCGTCAAACTCAAGCCGCAGGCGAATAGTTTACGTTTCATAATTTTTTGATCGGTTGATTCGGGGAATCTGAAAAGCAGGTGACTTACAACATAAATCATCTGCTTTTCACAATCAAAATCAGGGCGAGTCAAACAGGTTTCGCCGAAGTTTCGTCAAAATGCCGCTTAATCTAAAAAGAAATTGTGTCGAACCGAAGGCAATCGGCTCGGCAGAAATTTCACGGGAAATTTTTTTAGTTTTCGTCCGTTAATTAAACTTCCAGTTGAAAGGGAAAAGTTTTCCCGCCTGCTCAGCGGTGACTTTTTGTCCGAGCAATTCAAGTGACGCGGCGAGAACGGTATCGCGTTGCGCCGAAAGGTCTGCGCCGGTCAAAAGGATTTCTATTTGAGGCGTGACACCGGTATGTTCCAGGCTTTTCCCGTCCGACATCAGCACGTCGGCATTAGTCAAATTCATCCCGTAGGGAATGACGGAATCGGTTCCCATCTGCATTGACACGCCGCGAGACTGCATTACCGCGCCCGCCGATTGGTCGCCGATGACGATTCCGCGCTGTTCGATCTGCATAAAGCGCGCGAATATTTCCGCCGCCGAGCCGGAGTTGGAGTCAACCAAAACGATCAGTCTGCCTTTGAAAATGTTTTTCCCTTTCGACTTTGCCATCTGCGGTTTCATTTCCTTACGCCCTTTAAGATCGGCGATCTTCGTGTCTTTCTCGACAAAATAGCCCGCCAGTTCTTCTAGGGTGACGACGTAACCGCCGCCGTTGCCGCGCAAATCTAAAATCAAACTCTCCGATTGACTGACTTTTCCCGTCATAATCCCGCTGATCGCCGCCGGATCAATGGCAAAACTCGGCATTTTCCAAATCGTCGTGCCGCCGATTTTGGCGAAACGATGATCTTCTCCGTCCCGGTCGCTGAGTTCGATCTCTCGAATCAAATCGGCAAAATTCAGGTAAGATTGTAACTGTGTAACCTTGGAAGCGACATCGAGAACACGCGGTTCTTTCGCGCCCGGACTTTGGATTTTGACATTCAAACCGTTGCGCGGGCTAAGGGCGTTGTAGTAATAATTGATCTTCCACATCTCGCGGCGCGTCGGGCGAAAACCTTCGACCGACAAAATTTCGTCGCCGATTTTCAAGCCTTTGGTTTCCGCATCGCTTTTGGGCTTGACCGCCGTAACAAAACACTTATCGCCGATCATCTGCATTCGCCAGCCGTATTCAAATTTAGCCGCCCGCGACGGCGGATAAAAAACCGTGTGCGAGTCATTCAACTCCATCACCGCTTGAGCGATAATGCCGAAGGCTTGTCCGAGCGACGCTGCTTGATTGAGTTTTTCTTCGGCAGCCTTAAAGCGCACGTCCAGGTCAATTCCGTGAAATGCCGGATCGTAATAATTACCTTTGATTTCTTTTTTAACGACACTCAGCATATCTCTGGCGCGTTCGCGGTCAATCCGGTTCAGCGATTGAGCGAACGAAACGCCGGTCGTCAGGAGAAGCAGCCCGCCGATTGCCGCGGCTCTAATTATTCCGACGCGGCAAAAAACTTTCAATGAATTTTGAATGGCTTTCATAATGCTTATTTTGTTTTGAGTAATCTGAAACTTCTAAATTGGTGCTTTGTAACTTTGGCGATAAATTTTCTCCGGCGTTCAGAGTCCAAACGTGGAACGCGCTTTGTCTTTTCCGCCGCGCTTGACCGGCGACATTCAGCAAAATGTCAGAACCGTTAGCGGTAGCCGATGGGTAAAGTTTGTTAACCGAATGCTTAATTATGTCAGAACCGTCGGCGGTAGCCGATGGATAAAAGTTTACTAACCGAACACTCCGCAACAACGGTTCACAGTAGCTGACGTTTACCCATCGGCTACCGCCGACGGTTATGACAAGCCGGACATTTATCAGTTCAAGTTATGTTGAATTGGTGTTATTACCGAAAGTAAAAATTTGCGCCGGCTTTCGCCGCCGGCAATGTTCGAGCGTCCGTTCCATCGAAAAACATCTGACTTATACATTTCTGGAAAAACCGATTTTAATTTGATTTGGAAAAAGGTCAAGCGAGAGTGATTTCCGAAGATGTTTAGCCGGTCATCTCAATAATCGCTGATAGTATTATTGACAATTTTCGTGAAAAAGCAAATGCGTTGTAAAGGTCGAGAGGCGAAAAAATTTATTCCGGCGGAAATCAAATGTTTTTGATTTCCGCCGGATTTTGTCGAATTTCTACGCTGATTTCGCGGAGGCTTCCATTTCCGGCTTCCACCGCAAAACCGGTTTACGGGCGGCGGTCGCTTCATCGAGCCGTCCGATGCGGGTCGAATGCGGCGCATCTATGACGAGTTGCGGATTTTCCTGCGCTTCATTGTTGATGTCGCGCATCGCTTCGATGAAGGCATCCAAATCTTCTCTGCCGACTGATTCGGTCGGCTCCATCAGCATCGCGCCTTCGACGATCAGCGGGAAATAAATCGTCATCGGGTGAAAGCCGTAATCAATCAAACGCTTGGCGATGTCCAAAGTGTGAACGCCTTTGCGCGATTGCTTTTTGTGCGAAAAAACGACTTCGTGCATCGGGTCGCCGTCAAACGGTTTGTCGAAATCATCGGCAAGTTTGACCGCTAAATAACGCGCGTTCAAAACGGCGGCTTCGGTCGCTTCTTTGAGACCTTCCGCCCCGTGCGTATAAATATAGGAAAGTGCGCGAATCATCATTCCGAAATTGCCGTAAAACGCTTTGACGCGCCCGATTGAAGCGGGACGATTGAAATCCAGTTTGTAAGTTTCGCCGTCTTTGACCACTCGCGGAGTCGGCAGAAACGGTTCGAGTTCCGCCGTGCAGCAGCACGGACCGCAGCCCGGACCGCCGCCGCCGTGCGGTGTCGAAAAGGTTTTATGCAAATTCAAATGAATGACATCCACGCCGAAATCGCCCGGACGCGCCACGCCGACGAGCGCGTTCATATTCGCGCCGTCCATATAAACGAGTCCGCCTGCGTTATGAATTTCGGCGCAAATCTCTTTGATGTTTTTCTCGAAAATCCCGACCGTGTTTGGATTCGTCAGCATTAAACCGGCGATTCCGCCCTGTTCGCAGAGTGATTTGAGATGCTCCATATCGGTCAGACCTTCGGCGGTTGATTTGACGGTTTTGACCGAAAAACCAGCCATCGCCGCCGAAGCCGGATTCGTGCCGTGCGCCGAGTCGGGAACGAGCATCACGCGGCGGTTCTTCGATTCTTCGCCGTCGCGTTCGTCTAAAAACGCCCGAATTAGCATCACGCCCGTCATTTCGCCCTGCGCTCCGGCGGCAGGCTGCAAAGTTACGCCGGGCAGTCCGGTGATTTCCGCCAAATCCGTCTGCAAATCGTAGATCAATTTCAATGCGCCCTGCGATTCCTGTTCGGGGGCAAGCGGATGAAGCCCGGTAAATCCGCCGATGCGTGCCGTCTTCTCATTCAGCCGCGAATTATATTTCATCGTGCAGCTTCCGAGCGGGTAAATTCCGAGATCAATCGAATAATTCCACGTCGAAATGCGCGTAAAATGCCGAATCACATCAACTTCGGAAACTTCCGGCACGCCTTCCAAATCGTCGGTGCGGCGCAACTCCAACGGTAAAATATCGTCGAGATCAATCGTTTCGACATCGAGTTTCGGCAGCCTGTAGCCGACGCGCCCGGTTTGCGAACGGTCGAAAATCAATCCTTCATTTTGACTTGGGTGTTGAGTAACCTTTTTAATGCTCATTTTTTATACGGGTGTCTTCCTAACAAAATTTCTTCTTCACGAATCGCCAAAATCACGCGGCGATTTAAATTTAATAATTCAATCGTGGCTCTGCCTTTTGAAGTTTTACCTTATTAGAATCGTTTCGCTCCATTCAAAATGTTCGTTCCAGTCGTCATTTCGCGGATGAAAAATTCCAACCTTTTTCTGTGTCTCAATATCAAACGCCGTTTCTTTCGCGCCCTTGCGGAGTGAGCAGGAAACACAAGCTAAAGCCAAATTTTCCGCCGCCGTTTCGCTGCTCGAAACAACCGGAATAATATGGTCAACGTGAAACGTCGCCTCCTGACCTTTTTGTGATAACCGGCAGTATTCGCAACGGTTTTCCGCCCGGCGAGCAACCAGTTTTCGCAAAAAGAGCGGAATATGACTCATTAAGATTCACGCGAAACTCTTTGCGAACGAAGGCGCAGAAGCGAAAGCATCTTGGCTAAATCAATTAAACCTTCGGCTTCATTTTTTTCGGCGGCAGTCAATTTTTCGCCTTTGTCCTGCTGATCAAGCAATTTTTGCAGACGCTTATCAACGCCTTTCGGCAGTTTTATCTGCCGAAGCGAAACGGGTATTTCAATTTTGATAACGGCATTTTGAGCCATAAATTTTATAAAACTGATTTCAAACCATCAATCAAATTATCAATCTGCACTTTCGTGTTCGTCTCCGTCGCGCAAACTAAAAAGTCGTTCGGGAAATCCAAATAGTGCCAGGAGAGCGGCAAGCCGCCGATAATGCTTTTTTCGACGCGCAATTTTTCCAGAATTTCGTTGGCGTTTTTCGGAGCGCGAACGGTAAATTCGTTGAACTTCGGCGCGGAGAAGGGAAGCGAGAAACCGGGAATTTCCGCGATCTTTTTGGCGGCGTAAGCAGCTTTTTGGGCGTTCTGCACGGCGACTTCCTGCAAGCCTTTTTTGCCCATCGTTTCCATATAAATCGTCGCGGCGAGCGCGATCAAACCTTGATTCGTGCAGATGTTCGAGGTTGCTTTGTCGCGGCGGATGTGTTGTTCGCGCGTCGCTAAAGTCAGCACGAAACCGCGCTTGCCGTTTTTGTCGTAAGCGATGCCGACGAGTCTGCCGGGCATCTGGCGAACGTATTTTTCGGCGCAGGCGAAAAGTCCTAAGTGCGGTCCGCCGAACGACATCGGAATGCCGAACGACTGCCCTTCGGCGACGACAATATCCGCGCCGCACGCGCCGGGCGATTTCAATAAACCGAACGAAATCGCCTCGGTTACGACGACGATAAACAACGCGCCGACGGCGTGCGCTCTGTCTGCCAGACTCTGCAAATCTTCGACGCAGCCGAAAAAGTTCGGCGACTGGACGACGAACGCGGCGGTTTGGTCGTCGAGTTTGTTTAATTCGTCGGCGGCAACTCTGCCGGTTTCCTGATCGAAATGGGCGGTTTCAATCGTCAAGTCGCCGTGCTGCGTGTAGGTTTTTCCGACTTCCAAGTATTCGGGGTGAACGGTTTGCGCGATGACGATTTTGTCTTTGCGAGTGATGCGCTGCGCCATCAGAAACGCCTCCGCCATCGCGGTCGAACCGTCATACATCGAAGCGTTCGCCACATCCATTCCGGTCAACTGGCAAACCAATGTTTGAAACTCGAAAATATACTGCAAAGTTCCCTGCGAAATTTCCGGTTGATACGGCGTGTAGCTCGTAAAAAATTCCGAGCGTTGAATCAGATAATCAACGACGGTCGGCGAAAAGTGCGAATAAACGCCCGCGCCTAAAAACGATGGTTTGGTCGTCGCCGTATTTTGCGCCGCGAAATTTTCCATCGCGCCGATAACCTCCGATTCGGCGAGCGGATCGGTGATTTTCAGCGCACGGTTTAATTGAATGTCTTTCGGAATCGAGCGAAACAACTCGCTCGCCGTGTTCAAGCCGACGATTTTCAACATCTCGCCGCGCTCTTCAGGTGAATTAGGGATATAACGCATAATTGATAATTGATAATTGATAATTGATAATGGAAAAACTTCAAAACAAATTATCCATTATCCATTATCCATTATTCACTGCTTTGAAGGTATTCCTCATATTCGGCGGCGTTCAGCATCGCGTCGGCATCGCCCGTGTTTCTCATTTTGACCTTTATCATCCACGCATCGCCGTACGGATCGGTGTTGACGGCTTCGGGCGTGTCGTTTAAGGCTTCGTTGACTTCGACGATTTCGCCCGCAATCGGCGTAAAGATTTCTGAAACGGCTTTCACTGATTCGACTGAACCGAACGCTTCGTGCGCTTCGAGCGAATCGCCGACCTTCGGCAGCTCGACGTAAACGACATCGCCGAGCGCGTGCTGCGCGTAATCGGTAATGCCGACCGTCGCCGTGTCGCCATCAATCTTTACCCATTCGTGATCTTTGCTGTAATGTAAATTTTCCTGAACGTTTGCCATATTAAAATTTTTGTCTCGTTTATATTTTACTCAAAAATACCGGAACCCGCACTTTTTTCAGTTGCATACGACTCCAAAAATCCGCAGCCGACGCAGCGATAAGTGACGGCTCTGAATCGTTGTTTGTCGCTGATTTTTGTGCCATACCAAAACGATTTAACCGGCTGACCTTCCACCCAATCGCTCGGTTTGATGTTCCCATAACCATAATCGGCGATAAATCCATCTTCCATTTCACAACTGCATTTCGGACAATTCAGGGCGGGTTGATTCGTATATTCCATAAATTATTTACTCCTTTTGTAAAACGGAGTCGGCACAACCTTTGCCGCTAAATGTTTGCCTCTGACATCAATTTTAATTTCCTGTCCGATTTTTGCAAATTCGAGCGGCACGAATGCCAATCCGATGTTTTTTTTCAAAAACGGCGCAGGCGAACCGCTGGTGACGACACCGACTTTTTCGTCGTTGATATAGACATCGTGTTCGTCGCGGGCGATGCCTTTGTCGGTCATTTCGAAACCGACGAGTTTTCTTTTCAATCCGTTTTCCTTTAATTTCACCAGCGCGCCGCGTCCGATAAATTCGGTGTCGAGCTTGCAAATCCAGCCCAAATTGGCTTCGAGCGGCGTGAGTTCGTCGGAGATTTCGTGTCCGTAAAGCGACATCGCCGACTCCAGCCGCAAAGTATTTCGCGCCGCCAAACCGCACGGCAGAATTCCGCCGTCGGAGCCGTATTTGCCGACTTCGAGAAATTTGTTCCAAAGCTGCGCGGCGTATTTTTTGTCGGCATAGATCTCGAAACCGTCTTCGCCCGTGTAGCCGGTGCGCGAGATGATCGAATCAACGCCGTCAACCTTGCCGACCGTGAAATGATAGTATTTAATGTTGTCTAAATTCTCGCCGGTCAACTGCTGCACAATCGAAAGCGCGTCTTTTCCCTGCACGGCGATTTGACAATAATCCGCGCTGGCATCGGTCAAAGTGATCGCTTCATCTTCGACGTGCGACGTGATCCAATCCCAATCTTTTTCCGTCGTTCCGGCGTTGACGACCAGCAGCAATTTGCCTTCGTCAAAACGATAAACCAGCAAATCGTCAACGACCGTGCCGTTTTCACGGGTCAAAGCCGAATAATGCGCCTGCCCGTCAACCAGTTTCGTGACATCGTTGGTGGTTAATTTATCAACGAATTTTATCGCGTCCTCGCCTTCGACGTAAAACTCGCCCATATGAGAAACGTCGAAAAGTCCCGAATGTTCGCGGGTCGCCAAGTGTTCGGCGATCACGCCCGCTTTGTATTGGACGGGCATCTCCCAACCGCCGAAATCAACCATTTTGCCGCCGAGTTCACGATGCGATTGGTTGAGCGGCGTTTTCTTCAAATCTTTGTCGGACATAATTTAGAAGTGTAAATGAAAAAAACTAACACTCACAAGTTATGAGTGTCAAAAGATTATTGATTAAAAAAAATTGTTTGATTATTCCGGTGAACTAATGAACGCTTTCGCCAAGTCTTTTCGATGACGAGCAATCATATCCAGCACCCATTTCGATTTGATTTGCGCGTATCTATTTAAACTCGTTGAAAGTTTTTTCAACTCGCGTATAAAGTCTTCGTCGGCGATGATTATCGCCAATCTGCACCAGCGGCGAAACTCGCGGTGGAAATTATAAGTCTCGCAAAGGGTCAAAGATATTTGTCTCAGTTCTTGCTGCTGTTCGGAAGTTAATTCGATTCGTTTGATTTCTTTGAGAAAATGTTCTTTGAGATACCCGCATCGGTGCGCCAAAATATCAACCGATAGAAATTCGAGGATTTCATCGGTAGCTAACTGTGGATTTATTTGAAATTTAACTTCGAGCGGACCGAGTTTTGTATCGTAAAGTTCATCGAACGATTTGATAAAATCCCGGCGGGCGAGCGTTACCGTTTCAGGTTCGACATCTCTTAATTTCAACCTTCTTAATTTCAATTTTTGTTTGTGGTTGAGTTTGCCTTCCTTCCACCTTCGCCATTCTTTACGAAAATTCTGATTAGTTTCGCGCAGTCGCGCCATCAATTCCGCATAATTGCTCATTGCGATTTCTCCGCATCCTTTTCCGCATCCTTCTGAATTTTCTTTCTTTCCTTTTCCGATAACTTCGGAACTTTAGCGGAGGCTTCGATGATTTGATTGCAGAAATCAATCGAGCCGAGAATCGAGCCGCGTTCCCTCTGATCGGCGGCTTGGTCAAACTGGATTTTGAGTTCGGGAACGAAGCGGTTCGCGCCTTCGGCGAGGATGTTGACGGCGACGGGCAGCAATTTGTTTTTGACATCGTGCGCGGCGATGTCGTCAACTTTGCTGATGGTTTCGTCAAGTATTTCTTGAATGTCCCGAAGCAGTTCGGCGCGTGTTCCCTTCGGCAGTTCGCCCCATTTTGCCGCGTCTTTTTCAACCTGTTTGGCTTGCGAAGAATCGTTTTTCAAAACCAAAAGTCGCCGGTCAACCGCTTTGATATAAATTCCCATTCGGCGGTCAACCGATTGCTCGTCGCGGATCAGTTCGATTTCCATAGCCGTCAGATGGTCGCGCCGCTGAGCAAAGATCGAAGCGGGCGCAAACGCCTGGAAACAGACGGATAAAGTCAAAAAAGCAAAGACCAATTTCAGATTATTTTTCATTGTTTTTACCGGGCAGAACGGTTTCGCCGAACAGCGGTTCGACGGCTTTGGTGCGGGCTTCGCGGACGTATTTCACCAATCTTCTGAGGTAAGGTTCGTATTCGGGCGGCAAATCGCGGCGGATCAGTTCGAGCCGGTTGATATATTTCCGCAAACTCAATTCGATGCGTTTGAAATTGTTTAAAACCTTACCGCTGCCGGCGTTGTTTCTGTTCAAAAAATTCAGCGTGTTGTCCATCAGCGCGTCAAAGCCGCCGAGTTCGTCGAACATCTGCCGGTATTCTTCTTTAGTTTTAAAAGTTTCGGCTTTGACGAGCCGCGATTCCATCAAATCTAAAGTTAAAATGGTGCGTTTTTTACCGTCGATCTGCCCGTCGAGTGCCGATTTTTCCTCTTTGGATAAAAGTTTCAGCGGCGGCGGAACTTCCTTCTGATTGTCCTGCGCGAAAATCGTCGAGGCGGGCAAACAGCAAAAAGCAAGAAACAGCAAACAGAAAAATAGCAAACGGAAATTGCCGGTCGTATCCGAACGAAACAACCTTCCGGTTTTATGGCGGGAATTTACAAAACTCATTTCCGTTACCTTTTTCCTTTTTTCAACAGCTTTTGCAGACTCGGAAGTCGAAGGTTGACCTTCTCGATTTCGAGTTTATTTTCGGTTGAATCGGCAATTTTTAGAAACTGCTGATAGTTTGCCGTCGCGTCTATATATTGTTCCAAATTGTCGTGCGAAATAGCAAGAAAATAATAGCCGATTGCCAGCTTCGGCTGCTTTTCCGTCAGCCATTGATATTCGCCGACGGCTTCGGCGTATCTTTTTAATTGAAAAAGCGCGGTGGCAAAATTGGCGTGCGCCGTGTAATTGTCCGGCACAATTCGCAGAATCCGTTTGAAAATCGTGACGGCGTTTTCGTATTGTTTCGCCTGCACCAATGCCGCGCCGAAACCGACGGCGTGATTGACGTTATTCGGTTCGGCTTCCGCTGCGCGGCGGCAGTAATCCAGAGCCTTCGACGGATTTTCGACGCGCAGTAAGGTGCAGAGTCGTCCGAGCATCACGACGTTTTTCGCGTCTTTTGCCAATTCCGTTTCCAGTTCGGCGACATTGACCGAACTGCTTTTAACCATCAAATTTCGCAAAACGACCACCTTCGGATTTGACGAATCGAGCGCGTCCAGAATTTTTGTCGCCTCATTCTTTTCACCGCTTTCGGCGTAAACGCGGGCGAGCGCGATTTTTGCATCAACCGAATTCGGCGCGATGTTGACCAGCGATTTTGCATCGTTTAAGGCTTTGACAAAATCACTTTCGCCGAGCGCAAGCGCAATCCGCGTTTGCAGTGCGAAAATGTTTTTCGGTTCGAGCGCGAGCGCGTTTGCCAAACTTTTTTGCGCCGCCCTCTGATCGCCCAGAGCCGTTTCAAGCGCGCCCTGCGCCGCCCAGATCGAAGCCGTCGGATTGGCTTTGGCGGTCACAAATTTGATTTTCGTCAGCAGTTCCTTGAGACTTTCGGGCGCGGCTTTGGTTTTCAGGCGCAGTTCGGTCAGAGCGGCGTAAGCCGGAAAATTATTCGCGTCGAGTTTGACGGCCTTCGCCAGAATCGTTTCGGCTTCGGAGTATTTATTTTTGTTAACCAGCAAACCGCCCAAACTCGCCATCGGCAGAGTCCAATCGTCGCGCAGTTCGATGGCGCGGCGAAAGGCTTTTTCGGCATCGTCGGTTTTGTTCAGAGACAAAAGAGCGTTGCCGCGCTGAAATTCGGCTTCGGGAAATTCCGGGGCGAGTTTGATCGCTTCGTCGTAAAATTTCAGGGCCGTCGGGAAATCGCCTTTTTCGTGCGCGTCCTGACCTTGATTAAACTTGGCGACGGCGGCGACTGGCGCGGTTTCGTCCGGTTCGTCCGCCTGGGCGAAAATGGCTTGCGAAAATAAAAACAACAGCGCGGCGGACGAGAAAATCAGAGCGAAGCCGGCGGTGTAAATCGTGCCGAAAAAAGTTTTTCGTAAAAGTGAAAACATAAAAACTCTATATTTTATCGGATGATAAATAAAATTTCAGACTAAATTCAAAAGCAAAGAATCCATCGAAAGCAGTTGCGTTCACTCGTGACACTGCGATAAGATTTGCGATTGAGCATTACTCCCGAATGCTCGGTTCAACAAAATGGCACAGCCGGAAAAAATCAATCCAGTCGCCGCGACGCTCACCGCCGAAGAAAAAGAACTAAACTTGCGCCGTTTGATGCGCGAAATGAAAAAGGTGTTGGTCGCCTATTCGGGCGGCGTGGACAGTGCTTATCTGGCTTTGATTGCGACGCAGGAATTACGGGAAAACGCCGTTTGTCTGACCGGAATTTCGGCGAGCGTTTCAGATAAACAGCAAACCGAAGCCCGGCGCGTCGCCGAAGATTTCAAGTTAAATTACCAGATTGTCGAAACCGACGAACTCGCCGATCCGCTTTATCGGGCAAACCCGAATAATCGCTGTTATCACTGCAAAACCGAACTTTACGGCAAACTCGATTTAATTGCCGCCCAAAACAAAATCAAATTTATTCTCGACGGCGCGAACACTGACGATGTCGGCGATTATCGTCCGGGCAGAACGGCGGCGGCGGAAAAATCGGTGCGAAGTCCGCTGATCGAAGTCGGTTTGAGCAAAGCGGAAATCCGCGAGTTGAGTAAAAAACAAGCATTGCCGACGTGGAATCAGCCGTCGAGTCCGTGTCTTTCGTCGCGTATCGCCTACGGCGTGCCGGTCACGATTGAAAGACTTTCTAAAGTCGAACGCGGCGAGGAATTCGTTCGCAGCTTGGGCTTTCGTGAATTTCGCGTTCGCCTTCACGACGAAATCGCCCGCTTGGAAATCGCGCCGGATGAATTGGAACGCGCCCTGAATATCGAAATAACCGAAAAGATCGCCGTCAAATTTCGCGCGCTGGGCTTTAAATATGTCACGCTCGATTTGCACGGCTACCGGAGCGGCGCGATGAACGAGGTTCTAAAAAGTCAATCGTAAAATGATGAACGGAAAAATCCGGCGAATTTTTCCGAATTTATAATAAAACGATGGCGAATGTTACGGGCAATACAGAAAATTACGAGAAAATTGGAGAGATTATAAAAAATGGCAAATCCGATGGCTGATGAAATGCGGCGTTTTAAGGCGAGCGACGAGAAAAATCCGTTCGAGGCAATGAGCGAACGTTTCGACCGCGCCGCGCAACTGCTTGGCCTAGACCCTGATTTATACGCCGTGATGCGCGTGCCGAGCCGGGAATTAAAAGTTTATATTCCGGTGCGGATGGATTCCGGGCATATCGAAGTTTTTGAAGGCTTTCGCGTTCAGCACAACTTCGCGCGCGGACCGGCGAAAGGCGGCATTCGCTACGCGCCCGACGTAACGCTCGATGAAGTCAAAGCACTTTCGGCGTGGATGACCTGGAAATGCGCGGTCGTCAACGTCCCGTTCGGCGGCGGCAAAGGCGGCATTATCTGTAACCCGATTCAGATGTCGCAGGGCGAACTGGAAAGATTAACGCGCCGTTACACGGCTGAATTATTCGACTTTATCGGTCCCGACCGCGACGTTCCCGCGCCGGATATGAACACCAATGAGCAGACGATGGCGTGGATTATGGATACTTATTCGATGCACGCCGGTCACACCGTAACGGCGGTCGTCACCGGGAAACCGGTCGCGCTCGGCGGCTCGCTCGGACGGCGCGAGGCGACCGGACGCGGCGTTTTATTCTGCGTCAACGAAGCCATCAAAAAATTCAAATTAGTTCCCGAACAAACTTCCGTCGTCGTCCAGGGTTCGGGAAACGTCGGCGGCATCGGCGCTCAATTGATGTATGAAAAAGGCTATAAAGTTATCGCCATCTCCGATGTCGGCGGCGGCATTCACAGCGCGAAGGGCTTAAATATTCCCGAAGTTTTGGCTTATCTGCAAGCCAATAAAACCTTGGAAGGCTACCCGGAAGGCGATTATATTTCCAACAGCGAACTGCTGGAAATCGAATGCGACGTGCTGACTCCGTGCGCGACGGAAAATCAGATTACGTCGGAAAACGCCGGGCGCATCAAATGCAAAATTATGGCGGAAGGCGCGAACGGTCCAACCACACCGAAGGCTGACGAGATTCTGCACCAAAACGACATTTTCGTGATCCCGGACATTTTAGCTAACGCGGGCGGCGTGACCGTTTCCTATTTTGAATGGGTGCAGGATCGGATGGGTTATTTCTGGCGCGAAGACGAAGTTAACCAGAGATTGGAAGAAAAAATGGTGGCGAGTTTTAACGAATTAAGCGATTTAGCGGAACTGCACAAAGTTGATTCGCGCACTGCCGCTTATATGCTGGCGATTGACCGGGTGGCTTACGACACGAAAATGCGCGGCATTTATGCGTAAAAAACACTTAATTTGTCAAAACACTTGATTTTCCGATAAATATAAAGTAAGGTTTTACGAAGTTGTGGTTAAACTTTCAATCTTTTAAGGTTCTTTTTATCGTAAAGTTTACAACACGGTGGTTTACATTTTATTAGTCCATCCAAGACTTTTTGATGATGAGTTTCTAAAAGTTTTGGCGTGACTATGTAACAATTGATGCAGCTTAATCAAAGATTGTTTAATTTCGTTTTTAATGAGGCTGCAATTGAAATTCAAATTTAAAATTATTTTCGGCGGAGGAATGTGATGAAACTCGCTAAAAACGCGTTTATTATTGCGCTTACGATGCTGGCGTTAGTATTTACAACGACAGCACAAACATTAAGACCAGAGAAAGACCCCAGGAATATCGCGCCAACCGTTGGCACCGGTGGTCCCCCGGGAGGTCCGACCGGTCTTTTTACAGTTTATGACGGACAAACCCTGCGAGCAGGTGAGTTCACTTTCGGTGCGGCGTTTAGTAACTATGACCGCGATCCCGGCAATGTTGACATCAGCGAAGTGCCGGTCAGCTTCCAGGTTGGTTTGAACGATTATATTGAATTGTTCTTCAACACGGATGCCTATCGCGCCATCAAGGTTAATTCGCCGCGCAATCTTTCAAGTT
>JAYVKL010000078.1:0-12700 GCA_043768465.1 Pyrinomonadaceae bacterium | reverse complement strand
ATTATTTTATAAATGCTTTTCAGAGTCTCTCAATAAACACTGGAAAGATAAGTGAGTTTAAATTTGAACATCTATAAAATAATTCAGTCCTCTTACTTAGTTGAAATAAATGTTGAAATAACTTGGGTTTTCTCTGCGTCCTGTTTGTCTCTGCGTGAGAAATCATTTCACGCAAAGACAAACAGGACGCAGAGAAAAAGTTCAAGCGATTAGCGAAATTTCAACTGCTGATTCGCATACAAGTATCAAGCCGCTGAAACCTTCCTGTAAATAATCCGCGACAATCGGCGTTCATCCGCGTCTGGTTTGCTTTTCGATTTTAACTCAAGACTCAAGTTGAACGAGTAAATTTAATCAACTCCGCCTAGCCGGTTGCGCCGGATTCCAACGCTAAATCCGGCTTTTGGCTTGGAACACTCGAAGTTTCCAGCTTTTCCTCGACGTATTGCAGTTGGTAGAGCCGCCAGTAAAGTCCGCGTGTCGTCAACAATTCATTGTGCGTTCCGGCTTCCCGTAATTCGCCGTGATGGAAAACGAGAATTCGGTCGCATTTCTGCACGGTCGAAAGCCGGTGCGCGACGACGAGCGACGTTCTTTTCTGCATTACACGTTCGACCGCCTGCTGAATAAGCTGTTCGGTTTCCGTGTCAATCGAACTCGTCGCTTCGTCTAAAATCAGTATTTTCGGATCGAACGCCAAAGCCCGCGCAAAAGAAATCAATTGCTTCTGTCCGACTGACAAACCCGCGCCGCGCTCTTTCACCTTCGATTGATAATCGCCGTCCAGTTTCCGCACGAATTCGTCGGCGTGGACTTCCTGCGCCGCCCAAAGAATTTTTTCGTCGTCAATCGTTTGATTGCCGAGCCGGATATTGTCGGCAATCGAACCGCTGAACAGAAAGACATCCTGCAGAACGACGGCGAAATTCTCGCGCAGCGACGGCAAATCCCAGTCGCGCAGATCAACGCCGTCAAGTAAAATTTTGCCTTTTTGGACATCGTAGAAACGCATCAATAAATTTGTCACGGTCGTTTTGCCCGAACCGGTCGCCCCGACGAGCGCGGTTGATTCGCCCGCGTTAACCGTAAAAGACACGTTTTTCAAAATCCAATCTTCCTTCTTATACGCGAACCAGACGTTTTGAAATTCGATTTTGCCGACGGCTTTCCCGATTTTTTGCGGAACTTTCGGCGTGACGATCTGAACGGGCAAATCGAGCAGGATAAAAATCCGGTGCGAGGCGACGATGGCGGCTTGCAGGACGTTGAACTTATCGGATAAATCGCGTATCGGCTGAAAAAGCTGCTGTGAATACTGGATAAAAGCGATGACGATACCGATGGTCAACAATCCGGCGTTCGCCGAAATGCCCGTTAGAATTTGATAACCGCCGAACCAGATGACGAGCGCGACTCCGATTGCGCCGATAAAATCGACCAGCGGATAAAAAATCGAGTAATAATAAATCGTCTCGATGTTGGCGTTGCGGTAATCGTCGTTGATGTCGTGAAAATTCCGCTGCGTTTTGGCTTCGGCGTTGAAAAGCTGAACGGTTTGCGCTCCTGAAATATGTTCCTGTAAAAAGGCGTTGAGCTTCGCCGTGCGCGTTCGCACCGCGTCGAAACCGTGACGGGCGCGTTTGCGAAACCAGTTGGTCGCGGCGAACAGCAGCGGCACGGTAATCAGCGAAATCAAAGCGAGCTTCCAGTCGAGCCAGAACATCATTCCGATAATCGCAAAAATAATCACCAGATCGCCGAGAACGTCAATCACGCCCGACGTAAAAAGCTCATTGAGCGCGTCAACGTCCGAAGTGATGCGCGTGATGATTCGCCCGACCGGATATTTGTCGTAATAGGCGACTTCCTGCTCCTGCAATTTCGTGTAAATCTGCGTTCGCAAGTCGAACATTACGCGCTGTCCGACGGTGTTGAGCAGTATTTCCTGAATATAACTAAACAAAAATCGAAACAGAAACAGCCCGAAGAAGGCGAGCGAGAACAGCCAAATGCCGTCGGTTTTCTGCGGCGTAATAAAATCGTCAACCGCGACTTTGGTAAAATACGGCTGCAAACTAAGCAATATATTCGCCAGAAAGGTCAAGACGAGCGCGACCGCCGCCATTTTCCAATACGGTTTTAGATAACCGAGCAGCCGCAGCGTAACGCGCAGGTCATAGGTTTTCTCAATCGCTTCTTCTTCCTGTGATGGTTTTGTTTCTTCGGACACTTTTGATTTTAGACCTTAGATTTTGAATTTCAGATTGGCAATCGCCGCCGTCCAATCAAACGGATCAAGCATCAACGCTCGAAAATCGGCTTGCTTGCAATGTTTGGCGCACACCGGCGCGGCGGTGATATTTTCCCTTCTTCATAATCATAATTTTCCACCTCGGCAAAGTAAAAGCATTATCTACGGGCGGGACAAAGTGCGTTCCGCGTTCGGACTCTGAACGAATGCCGGCTGTTTTAGATGATCGTCGTCACGATTTCGCGGATACTGCGCTGCAATTCGCGGTCGTCGGTAATCGGGGAGACGAGCGCGACTTCCGCCGCGTCAATCGGGGAAATGCCTTTGGCGATCATCTGCGCGGCATAAATTAAAAGGCGCGTCGAAACTCCCTCTTCGAGTCCGTGTCCGCGCAGGTTGCGGACTTTACGCCCGATAGAAACCAAATCTCGCGCCATCGCCTCGTCAATTCCGCCTTCTTTGGCGACGATTTCCATCTCGCTTTCGGCGTTTGGATAATCGAATTCCATCGCTACGAATCGCTGCCGCGTGGACTGTTTCAAATCCTTCAAAATTGATTGATAGCCCGGATTATAAGAGACGACGAGCATAAATTCCGGCGGCGCGTCCACGATGGTGCCGCGTTTTTCAATCGGCAGACGGCGGCGGTCATCGGTCAGAGGATGAATGATGACGACGGTATCTTTGCGGGCTTCGACGACTTCATCGAGATAGCAGATCGCGCCTTCCCGGACGGCTTTCGTCAAAGGTCCGTCGTGCCAGACGGTTTCGTCGCCTTCGAGTAAAAATCGCCCGACCAGATCGGTCGAAGACAAATCTTCGTGACAGGCGACCGTAATCAAAGGGCGATTTAATTTGTGCGCCATATATTCGACGAAGCGCGTTTTGCCGCAGCCCGTCGGACCTTTGAGCATCACAGGTAATTTCGCGCCGTAGGCGGCTTGAAAAAGTTCAACTTCGCGTCCGACCGGCAAATAATAAGGCTCGTTTTCAACTTTGTATTTTTCGACAGCTAATTCCATAAATAATTATCACAAAAGGAAAAGCCATTTTAGCATTCGCCGGAAATTCACCGCAAACTAGAGAGATTTTATTATTCCCGGAAATTACCCGGTTGAAAAAAAGACCGCACTGCTCGAAACAATTCACTCGTCGAAGATCACCTGGTTGAAAGCCGCCGGCGAATGACTCCGCCGACCAAAACCGCCCGCTCCTTAAATGCCTGAACATAAAACTCTTTGCCCGCCAAAACATTAGCGTTCCCGGAGTCCGAACGCGGAACGCCCTCTGCCTGCACCGCCCGCACAGCGCGCCGGAAACCACGCTGAAGGCGTGAACTCTGAACGCTTGCCGGCAATTCAAAAACTTTGACTGCAAAACATTAGATTTCTCCACACTTAAAAATTGAGCGAATTAGGAGTTACGCAGTTGAAAAAAGCGGCAATCGTCAAACAGTCGGTCAGCCTGTCTGATCGCCGCGCCGCTGGTTGAAACTGGGAAAACAGGCTAAACCGACTGTTTGACGTTCAACTGCGTAACTCCTAAAAATTTTAACTGCCCGACAAACGCCGCTTTTCATTTGATTTTGCCCGCGTTCACCGGCGCGAATCGGCGGTTGACTCCGCCCGCTGCCAAAGGTTTGGTTTCTTCGGCTCCGGTTCACACGCCGAAAACAATCACCGCTCAAACTTTTGACTTTTCAAACGATTCGGCGTAATTTTGACGTTAAATAAGTTTGTGAAACTTTTCTCGAAATTTTGAAAGGCTGGAGAAAATTATGAGTAATAAAAAAGTTTTGATTGTCGGCGCGGGTTTCGGCGGGCTTTTTACGGCTTTAGAATTGGCGGGCAGTGCCGAAGTGACGCTGGTCAGCGACACCGAACATTTCTGTTTTCGCCCGCTTTTATATGAATATCTGAGCGGCGAGGTCGAAGCGTGGCACATCGCGCCCGATTACCAGGAACTGTTCGGCGACGAAATAAATCTGGTGCGCGGCGCGGTCGAGAGCATTGATTTTCAAAATCGAACGGCGAAAGTTTCGACCCGCGATGATCGGTTAAATTACGACGCGCTGGTTCTAGCCGCCGGCGGCACGACGAATTTTTGGAACGTCGAAGGCGCGGAAGAATTCGCCCTGCCGTTTCGCGGCATCGAAGACGCGGACGAATTGCGAAATCGGATGACGCGGGCGTTGAACGAGATTTCGCCGACACTCGCGCCGTCGGACGTGCGCGAAAAATTGACGTTCGCGGTGGTCGGCGGCGGCGCGAGCGGTGTCGAACTCGCCACCAAAATGTCCGATTTGCTGACCGACGCTTTTCAGAGGCGCGGCTTAAAAGGCGAGCCGCGAGTCGTGATTTATGAGATGAGCGACCGCCTGATTCCCGGAATGGGCGAGGAAGCCCGTAACTACGTCGAAAAGACGCTTTTGAAATCGCACATCGAGGTTCAACTGCAAACCAAAGTTCTCGAAGTCAAACCGCACGGCATCGTTTCGGAACATAACGGCGAGCGGACGGAAACCGAAACCGTGACGACCGTTTGGACGGCGGGCGTGAAAGTCAATGCGCTGATTGAAAAACTCGATTTACCGAAAGATGAAAACGGTTTATTGCTCGTCAATCAAACTTTGCAAGTCAAAGATTTCGAGGCTGTTTTCGCGCTCGGCGACATCGCTAAATTGGAGGAAGTCGGACCGACGCTGCCCGGCACGGCGCAGCTCGCCAATCAGGAAGCGGCGTTATTAGCCGACAATATCAAAGCGTTTTTGGACGGTGGGGAATTGAAAACGAAACGATTTGAGGAACTCGGCGAGGCGTTGAGTTTGGGAACGCATAACGCCGCGCTGCTGGTCGGCGGCAGCATTATCAGCGGCGCGATTGCGCGGGGAGCGCGGTTTGCGCTTTACACCGCCCGCCTTCCGACGTGGCATCACCGCCTGAGAGTCGGCGCAAGTTGGTTTTTCGGCGGCACGTCGCCGCGCCCTTTGCAGCCGCTCGGAATCAGTTGATTCAATCGGAATCGCTCCGGGTTTAATCGCCGCCGTGCAGAATAAACCGCAGCAATCCTTCCGTGTCCAAATCGTAAACCGGCACGTCGAAGTGCGATTTTAGATCGTCGAAATTCATTCCGTCAAGCAAAATCGGCTCGTCCGATTTGATGGTATGTTTCGGAATTATGACAAAATCGCCTTCGACCTTATTTTTCACCGCCAGATAATCCTTGCCCGTCAACAGCCCGGCGACGGCGACATCACCGCCGAAATATAAATTCGGCACGGCGCGAACTTTCAACTTCGAGCCGATCAAATCATTCACTTTTTCAATTTGCTCCGCCAAAATCGGCGCAAACATTTCGCCCGTCAGGATAGTGCCGTGAAGGGAAGTTAGTTTCTGGTTTCTGGTTTCTGGTTTCTGGTTTCTGGAATTTGGAACCTGGAACCTGGAACCTGGAACCTGGAATCTGGAACTTGGAATCTGCGGAACAATTGCCGATTGATGAGTTCTGACGTTTGCCGCGACGAAATTACGAGTTTCCGCATTCCGCCGGTTAGCTAGTTTTTTCAGCAGCTTTTCAAAAGAACCGGTGAACGAACGAATCATTCCTACGCCGTCTTCGATCTGCGGGTAATTGCCGTAATGTTTTCTCGACGGAACCGGCAAACCGGCTTTGATATAAATTTCGTCGCCGAGAAACGCGAAGGTGACACCGAGATTTTTGCGAAATTCCTTTTGCAGCTTCTCGACTTCGCCGATTGTTCGCCGGCAAAATTCGGGTGTCACGCGGGTTAATCTTTCATCAGTGTTATAGCGCGTCAAGGCAACCGGAACGACCGCCGTCGAAACGACTTTTGGATAGTGCGAAGCTAAGTCGCGTAAAGTTTTTTCGAGTTGCGCGCCGTCGTTAATCGTCGGACAAAGAACGACCTGCGCGTGAATTTCGATGTCGTTTTCCAAAAGCGTGTTTAATTTGCCGAAAATGTCGGCGCGTTTTTCGTCAACTCCCAAAAGATAAGCCCGCGTTTTCAAATCGGTGGCGTGAACCGAAACGTATTGCGGCGACAATCGCTGTTCGACGATGCGCCTCATTTCGTCGTCGGTAATCGAACTCAAAGTAGTGTAATTGCCGTAAAGAAACGATAAACGGATGTCTTCGTCGCGGACGAAAAGCGACGGTCGCGCCTCCGCCGGATTGCCTTTGCAAAAGCAGAAAAGACATTCGTTGGCGCATTGGCGCGGGACGATTTGCTCGAACATCAAGCCGAAATCTTCGCCTTCTTCGCGTTCGACTTCGATTTCCCAGGTTTCGCCGTTCGGCTTTTTAACCTGCAAAAGCAAATCGGTTTCGCCCGCCGTCTGAAAGCGGAAATCGAGATAATCGCGGACGACGCGCCCGTTGACGCGCACGATTCGGTCATTCGGCGCGAGTTCCAACTCGTCCGCCAAACTTTCCGGTGAAACCTCTGAAATTAAAACGCCCGGTCTTCTTAACTGCGTAACGGCGGGCGCGACGGCAAATTCATACATCTTAAAAACCTATTTGTCGTGAACGGTTGAGAAAAAATAGATTGACAACCGTTATCCTTATTTCATAATCTTGAATCCAATTCTTCCCACGGCCCAAAGGCTATTTTAGCAGACGAGCGCGGATAATGTTAGACGGCGAAAATCCTTCGATGAACGATAAAAATTCTCCCAAACCGAAAATTCTTTTAGCGGAAGACGACGGCGCGATGCGGCGATTCCTGGAAATTACTCTGCAAAGAGCCGATTACACGGTGGTTTCGGCGGAAGACGGTTTGGCGGCGATGCAAATCGCTCTGGCAGAAAACTTCGACGCGGTGGTCACCGATGCCGTGATGCCGAACCTGACCGGACACGATTTATGCCGGATATTAAAACAAAATCCGAATTTCAAAAACGTGCCGTTGATAATTTTGAGCGGACTCGAACAGGAAACCACAGCGAACGCCGAACACGATTGCGCGAGCCTATATCTGGTCAAAGGCGCGAAATTAAAAGACGAGCTGGTTGAAAAATTGGCTGAACTCATCGGTGCGAAAAGTTGAATTTTTTAATCACGACGAACCGAGCGATTTCGCCGAAGATAAAAATTCCCGCCGCATCCGCCAGCAGATCCACCGAATCAAACGTCCGCTCGCTAACGTAAATCTGCGAAAACTCCTCGACTATCACAACCGCTAAAACAATCAAACTGCCGAACAGATAATTCAATTTCCAGACGTGAATTGTTCGCGCCTCGAACGCCAGATTGACGACGAGCGAAAACACTCCCATCAGACAAAAATGACCGATTTTATCGCCGAACGGCAAAAGCCCGATGAAAGCAAAATAACTCGTTCCGCACGAGTCGGCTAAAGCGATAATGCCCGCGAGCGCAAAAATATAAATCACAGCGATTATTCTTACTCCGGCAGGCATTGTTTTGGTGAAAAGTTAATAAATAGAGCAATTTTTAAATTTTCAGGTGTTTTGCTAAGTTCTGAGTTCAAACTTCAGTTTGCCTTTTCCGCCGCGCTTCGCTGGCGGAAACACGCTGAAGCGCGAACTCAAAACTTAGCAAAACACCTGAAAATTTAAAAATCGCTCTACTTAATTGACATTTCATTCTTTACTTTTAGTTATTAGTTGCTTTGGCAGCGATGCCTTCGATCAAACTGTCGAGCGGCGTATATTCGAGATTTTGCGAAGTTGCGACGGCTTGATACGTCAATTTTCCGGCATAAGTATTGACACCTTCCGCCAAACCTTTGTCGTCCTGAATCGCTTTTTCAAAACCTTTGTTCGCCAACGCCAGCGCGTAAGGCAGAGTCGCATTGGTCAGCGCAAAAGTTGAAGTGCGCGGAACTGCGCCCGGCATATTCGCCACGCAGTAATGCAAAACGCCTTCTTCATAAAACGTCGGATTGGAATGCGTCGTGGCGTGCGTCGTTTCAAAACAGCCGCCCTGATCAACCGCCACATCAACCAAAACCGCGCCGTTCGGAATGTCCTTTAACATCGCCCGCGTCAGCAGCTTCGGAGCCGCCGCGCCGACCACCAGAACGCCGCCGATGACTAAATCGGCGTGTGAAATCGCTTCGTGAATCGCGTATGGACTTGAGGCGAGCGTCTGCACTTTCGATAAAAAGATGTCGTCAAGCTGCCGCAATCTGTCTAAGTTAATGTCAATAATTGTGACTTTCGCGCCCAGACCGACCGCCATTTTCGCCGCTTCCGTGCCGACCACGCCGCCGCCGATAATCACGACGTTGCCCGCCGGCACGCCCGGCACGCCGCCCAGAAGAATGCCGCGCCCGCCGTTCATTTTCTCCAGAAACGTCGCGCCGACCTGCACCGCCATTCTGCCGGCGACTTCCGACATCGGAGTCAGCAGCGGCAGTGTGCCTTTTTTATCGGTGATGGTTTCATACGCCACGCCGGTTACCTTTTTATCGAGCAGTTGTTTGGTCAGTTCCAATTCCGGCGCGAGATGCAGATAAGTGAACAGCAGTTGATTTTCGCGCATTCGCGGATATTCCGCCGCGACCGGCTCTTTAACTTTAACGATCATCTCGCCCGTTTTCCAGATTTCGTCCGCCGTGTCGAGCATTTTGCCGCCCGCTTTAACATAATTTTCGTCTGAAAATCCCGAACCATCGCCCGCCGTCTTCTGCACGAAAACCTCGTGTCCCGCTTCCGCCAGCGCGTGAACGCCCGCCGGTGTCAACCCAACGCGATATTCGTTATCCTTAATTTCCTTCGGTAATCCGATTTTCATTTTTAATCTCCAGTATGTTTTTTATAAATTTTGAGTAGCTATAATTTTACGCCGTTTCTGCAAATTTCAAAAACGGCGCGAGTGAAAACAAAGTTGGAATCTACGAAATTTAAATTTCCACCGTATCAATCTGCGCCTTTTGCAGTTTGCCGGAATAGTCAATGTAAAGGGATTTCCATTCGGTGAAAATATCCAGAACCTGCGTTCCGGCTTCGCGGTGTCCGTTGCCCGTGCCTTTCGTGCCGCCGAACGGCAGGTGAACTTCCGCGCCGATGGTCGCCGAATTAACGTAACAGATTCCGGTGTAAAGTTCCTGCATCGCGTAAAAAGACTGGTTAACATCCTGCGTGTAAATCGCCGACGACAAGCCGTATTTAGAATCGTTCACGATGTCAATCGCCTCGTCTAAAGTCGAAAACGGAATGACGCTGGTAACAGGTCCGAAAATCTCTTCCTGTCCGATTCGATGATTGCGGTCAACGTCGGTGAAAACGGTCGGTTCGATAAAATATCCGTTTTTGTGATCGCCTTTCGTCAGACGATTACCGCCGCAGGCGAGCGTCGCTTTATCTTCGCTTACGCCGATTTCGATGTAGCTTAAAATTTTGTTTATCGCGGCTTCGTTGATGACCGGACCGACTTCGGTTTTTACATCGAGACCGTTGCCGACCTTGAGTTTTTTCACTCGTTCGACGAGTTTTTCCGTGAATTTTTTATAAACCTTTTCGTGAACGACTAATCTCGAAGAAGCCGTGCAGCGTTGCCCGGAAGTTCCGAACGCGCCCCAGAGCGAACCTTCGACGGCGTTGTCAAGATCGGCATCGTCCATCACGATAATCGCGTTTTTGCCGCCCATCTCCAGCGAGACGATTTTGTTTTGCCGGGCGCAGGCTTCGGCGATGGTTCTGCCCGTGTCGGTCGAACCGGTGAACGAAATAAGGCGCACATCTCTATGATTGACCAACGCTTCACCCGGTTCGGAAAAACCGTTGACGACGTTAATCACGCCTTTTGGAATTCCGGCTGCTTCGCACGATTTGACCAAATTTATCGTCGAAAGCGGCACGTCTTCGCCCGATTTGATAACGACCGTGTTGCCGCAAACCAGTGCCGGAATCAATTTCCAGCTCGGTATCGCCATCGGGAAATTAAACGGCGTAATCAAACCGCAAATGCCGACCGGCTGGCGAACGCACATCGCAAATTTATTCGGCATCTCCGCCGGAGTCGTAAAACCGTGCAGCCGGCGACCTTCGCCCGCCGTGTAGTAAGTGCAGTCAACCGCTTCCTGGACATCGCCGCCGGCTTCCTTCAAAACCTTGCCCATTTCCCTGGTCATCTGGCGCGTGAATTCGTCTTTATTGTCGCGCAGAATTTCGCCGAGACGAAACAGAATTTCGGCGCGTTTCGGTGCGGGTGTTCTGCGCCATTTGGTCGCCGCGTTTTTCGCCGCTTCGACGGCTTTTTCGACATCTTCGGCGTTCGACTTCGGAAAACGCCCGACGACATCCGAAGTGTCCGCCGGATTGATGTTGTCAAAATACTCGCCCGACGCGGATTTGACCCATTCGCCGCCGATGTAATTATGATAAGTTTCGGTTTTCTCTTTGCTCGATTTAGTTTGTTTGTTCGCGTCTTTTGCCATAATTTTTAGCAGTTATCGGTCAACAGTCATCACTAATTGATCACTGTTGACCGTTGACCGATAACTGTTTTTACTGATAACTGTTTTCTATTGAATCGTGAACTGCACGATGCGGTATTGGAGACTGCGCGAGCGCGGATCGTAGGTCTGCACCTGCAAAACCACCGCGTCGCCTTTTTTCAGTTTGTTCGCCGCCTCGTTAAAACTTTTCAAATCCGTTACATTGACGCGGTTGATGCGCTGAATCAAATCGCCTTCGTTGAGCGCGTCTGCGCCGTTGGAATTTTTTACATCGGCGATAAAGCTCGCCGGATTGATGTTTTTGATAATCAAACCCTTCGCGCCTTCGAGTTTGTAAACGGCGGCGAGCGCGGGCGTTAATTCGATCAAAGTCAAACCGAACGGCTCAACCGGTTTTTTAATGTCGCTGACCGGCAGTTTCGTCGGTGCTGGTTCGTCGTCAGCCGTTTTACTGTTGGACGGGCGTTCGCCGAGTTTGACGCGCGCGGTTTTGCGTTCGAGATTCGTGCCGACTTCGCGCAGAAAAGTAATGCCGACTTCTTTTTCCGGCACGGTCGCGGCGACTTTGGCGATCAAATCCGGTGCGCTGGAAATTTTTTCGTTGTCAAATTCCAAAATCACGTCGCCCGCCAGCAAACCGGCGGCGGCGGCGGCACTTTTTTTGTCGCGGACTTCGGTGATAATCGCGCCCTTCGCTTCGGGCAACCCGTAAACTTTGGCGTATTCGCTTTTGACCGAATCCAAAATCACGCCCAAATAGCCGCGTTTTACCTTGCCGTTTAATCTGATTTGCTGATAGACGTTCGCCGCCTCGTTCGACGGCAGGGCGAATCCGATGCCGTTGTAATCGCCGGTCGAAGTGGCAATTTGCGAATTGATGCCGATCACCTCGCCGTTCATATCAACGAGCGGTCCGCCGGAATTGCCGCGATTGATCGCCGCATCGGTCTGGATAAATTTTTGGAATTGAGAGGCGTAAGGCGTTTCACGGCGCGTTTTGGAAACGATTCCGGCGGTCACGGTTTGCTCCAAACCGAACGGCGAACCGATTGCCAAAACCCAATCGCCGACCTGCGCCGCGTCCGAATTGCCGAGTTTGATAAACGGCAGTTCGCGTCCCGCTTCGATTTTCAAAACCGCCAGATCGGTTTCGTCGTCCGTGCCGACGACCTTGGCGATGAATTCTTCGCCCGATTGCAGTTTAACGGAGATGCGCGCAGCGTCGCTGACAACGTGAAGATTCGTCAAAATGTAGCCGGTTTTGTCCACGATAAAACCGCTGCCGACGGCGTAGCTCGGACGGCGCGGCATCTGCTGGCGAAAAAATTCCATAATGTCGTCCGGGTTCGTCGTGGTCGTGGCGGGCTTTTCGCCTTTGAGCGTTACGGCTTCGGGAACCTTGCCTTTCGTATCAATGTTGACGACCGCCGCTTCAACGCGCTTGGAAACTTTGGCGAACGAAGCCGACAGCATTTCGGGCGTAACGGCGGAAACCGATGGTTTTTCAGGTTCGGTTTGAGCAAACGAAGTTGTCGTCTCCGAACCGAAAACCAAACAGGCAAATACCAAACTCAGAAAAAATCCGCGAATCGCGGGCGAAAATTTTTCAGTTTTTTTTCGACAGTCGGACATAAAACCTTTCTCCTTAAAATGCCGCTCGACGCGGCAGGTAAAACTTTTGCGTGAACAGATTATAGCAAAGACGTTGGCAATTCAGGGTTTAAAATCCGGCAAACAACATTAAATTATCGTGCGCCGATAAACCGGACAACCGGTGACTGTTGACTATTCGCCGATCAACGAAGAATATCTTCGGAAAACAGCGCATAGTCAATAGTGAACAGTTCGCTGTTCGCTTCGTTTGCATCCAAGCCGATTCAATTTGCAAATCTCGAATTTCACATTAGACATCTTTCCTAAATAAGCAGCTATTCTGCTAAACCTAGCAGAATGAGCGTGTTTGAAAAATACAAGATAAAACGTCCGGCTGAATTTACTCGCCT
>JAYVKL010000077.1:0-19325 GCA_043768465.1 Pyrinomonadaceae bacterium | reverse complement strand
AAGATTTCGGCACTTCAAATAAACTCTGCCGCTTCGACTCCTCAGCGGCAATCGAAGAAAACATTCTTAAATTTCAAGCATTACGATGTGCAATCGTTATGCCGTTATATTCGCCCCGGCGAGTTTGACGAGTTTGGCGAAGTAAAAGAGCGGTTGCCCGGAGTAATTATCGAAACCGTCGTCCGGCAGGACTTTGTATGATTTTTTTACATAAGTTCCGCATTTTCTTGTATTTATTTAGTGCAAAGAGTCACGCGAGTTCAACTCAAATGTTACAAATATCGCCGAACCGGACGAGAATGCTGTTGGCACTGCATTTGCTCGGAGCGGCTTAGTGCTTTTCAACGAAAGCAAAACCATACGCAACACGGAGATAATTTTATGGACGGCGAAAACAATACCGGGAACAGTTTGATATGGGCGATTACGACGATCATCATCGTCGCTATCATCGCCGGAGCGGTTTATTACAGCGGTTTTCTCAACGGAGGCAAGAAAGAAAATAAAGGCGTGAATGTCGAAATAAAAGTCCCCGCAACGACCACCTCAAAGTAGATATTCTTAAACGCGCAGTTAAATTTCATTCGGCTGCCGAACTCGAAATTTCTTAAAGCCGGCAATTCCATCAAAGACGTGCTGCCGAACGGAATGCTGACACTTTTGCGGGAATCGAGCGCGAAAACCACTTGCGCCGCCGACTGTTCGTATATCGAAGTCAAACCGATGCCGGACAATAACGGCGGCGTTTCGTCCGGCAAAAGGTCGGTTTGATTTTTTTGTCGAGACGTTCTTTTTCCAAAAAAATCGTTGCTTCAATTTTCGGCAGACGGCAGCGGATTGGAAATAATCGCCTCAAAATTTTTCGTCAATATTGTGCCGTTTAATCATCCCGTAGAGTCGCGGACGATATAATCCCAAAAGATTCGCGGCGGCTTGTTTGTTGCCGTTTGTGCGTTTTAACGCCGCCAGCACGACACCGCTTTCCAAAGAATTAAAAACATCGCTCGCCTCCGCTCCGTCATTCGGTTCGGGCAGATTTTCGACGATAAACTTGCCGACTTTTTCAAATAACTGTTCGCTCGTCAAATCGGTAGCTGACAGTGAGACATCACTCGTGTTGACAGTTTCGGTTTTTTCCGCGCCGGGCGGCGATGCGGAATACGGCTTGTTGATATTTTTTGAGATACTCGCCATTGAAATCGAACTGTCAAGATTTTTCGGGATGTTCAGCTCGATAATTCTGCCGCCTTTCGACAACAGAATCGCCCGTTCGATAACGTGCTGAAGCTCGCGGACGTTGCCGCGCCAGTTATAGTTCAGCATTTGTTCATAGGCTTTTTCGGAAAATTCGATGGTTTCGCGTTTGTATTTTTCGGCGTAAATTTCCAGAAAATGTTCGGCAAGCATCGGCACGTCTTCCATCCGTTCGCGCAGCGGCGGAATTTTTATTTCGATAGTGTTAATTCGATAATACAAATCCTCGCGCAGATTGCCGTCCTGAATCGCGTCGAACGGGCTGCGGTTGGTCGAAGAAATCAGGCGAAAATCAACCGTCTGCGGTTTATCGTCGCCGACGCGGTAATAAATTCTTTCCTGCAAAACCCGCAGCAGTTTCGGCTGCAGACCCGCCGGCATCTCACCGATTTCATCCAGGAGCAAACTGCCGCCGTTGGCGCGGGCGAGAAAGCCTTCCTTGTCGCCGATGGCACCGGTGAACGAACCTTTTTTATGTCCGAAAAGTTCCGATTCTATCAATTCCTTCGGCAGTGCCGAACAGTTTAATTTGACGAACGGCTTTTTTGAACGATGACTTTTGTAATGAATGGCATTGGCGATGACTTCCTTGCCGGTGCCGGATTCACCCAGAATCAGAATGTTCGCGTCGGATTCGGCGACCGATTCGATGATTTCGTAAATGTCCTGCATCGAACGACTGCCGCCGATGACACCTTCGTAAGAATTGCGCGAAGCGAGTTTGCCGCGCAGTTCCCTGATCTCCGCCGACTGCCGCTGCCGGTCAATCGCCTTCCCGATTAAAAGAATCAATTCTTCAAATTCGACCGGCTTTTCAACGTAGTGAAACGCTCCGGCTTTCGTCGCCTCGATTGCCTTATCGGTCGAACCGTCGCCGGTTATCATGATGATTTCCGTGTCCGGCGCGATTTCTTTACAGCGGCGAACCATTTCGATGCCGTCGAAATCCGGCAGGTTGAGGTCGGTCAAAATTATATCGAATTTATTTTCCTCGACCAGTTTGATTCCGTTTTCGCCGCGCTCCGCCGTCGAGACCTGAAACCCTTCGGATTGCAACTGAAATCTCATCAATTCCAAAGTCGGAACGTCGTCGTCAATCACCAATGCTTTATTTGCCATAAATTTACTCAAACCTAAAATGCTCGATTGCGTGTAAAACAAGTTAGCAGGACTTTTGCAGAGGAGAATGCAATGCGTGCCGAAGCGTGTTTCAGTTTCTAACTGACTGTCTTTACAGATTAAAGAATTATCGCCGGTATTTTCAAGTTGATCGAACCGGACGAATGTAAAATCCCATCGAGCGTGTTTTTGATTATACCAATGTCGGTTGATTAGTGCGTCGTATCGGAACAATCCGCACCGGAGAATGTTTGGTTGACGAAAATTTGGAGATTGTTCGACGCAGCCGGCGAAGGGCGGCTGAATGTTACGAGCCGACAAAAAGAGAGGCGAGTTTCATTTACTCGCCTCTCTTTTTCACGCTCCCCGTTCTTAAAAGAATGCTCTTACCTTCAGTTTGTATAGACTGGATTTAAGCAATGCTTGTGCCATTTCTAAAAAACAGCATTAAAACGATTGTTCAGAGAATTTACCGGCGTTTACAGGAGACCGCTCACTGCCGATTCGTAACGGTTTCATACGCGCCGTCAAAAAATCGGTGTTCTTTCCGATAATAATAAATCTAAATATGACGGCGTTTGCATCGAATTGATTCTATTAGAGCATGTTTAGAAATTCAAAAAAGACCGGCGATTTTACATTTTACATTCTTCATTTTAAATTTTTATCCGTTAAAAATTTAAAATGAAGAATGTAAAATTAAGTCGTCCATTCGCCGCCTAAATGAACTTCCAAACACGTTCTTCGAGAACTCGGATTTGCGGCACAATAGTTGATTAGAGGACTTTTAATAATCAACGCCACAAGGGTTTAATAACGGAGCAGGGCGCGAGAAATTCATTTTACCGCCGGTAGTTCTTCAACTTTTGAGATTTAAGCACTGCGACAAAACCACGCTGCATTATTTTCCAAACGGGATGCCGACAGCCCTGCCGGGAAAAATGAACGCGGCACACTAAAATTTATGGAATTTTCTCTCGACATTCAGAGTCAGGCGATCTTTAGAAACGTCTTCGCTTTTTTTGGAACGCTCAGTTCGGAAGGTTTCGTTATCAGTCTCGACGGCGGAGTGTTCGAGCGGACGACGACCGATCCGCAACTGCTTATCGGGCAAAAATTTTCAGAAACCGTTTACTGGCAAGCCTCCGAATACACCGCCGAAATGCTCGCCAACGCCGTCGCTGAGGCGGCAAACGGAACAAATTCCAAAATACTGCTGGACTTTCGGGTTAACGCTGACGAAGTGATTAACATCGAATTTTACCTACACCCGATTTCCGATCAAGGCGTTATTTTCTTTTGCGCTCAGGAGGTCACCCTGCGCGAAAAAGAAATCGAATTTTACAAGGAAAGCAGCGAACGGCTGTTGTTCGCCGCCGAAAACGCCGACATCGGTCTGTGGTTTTGGGATTTAGCCGAAGATAAAATTTTTTCGACTCCGAAATGCAACGAACTGTTTGAAATCGCGGCGCACGATATTTTTACCTTCCAAAAGTTTTTGAACATCATTCATCCGGAAGATATTCAAAAGGTCAGATTCGCGCTCGAAGAATCACAGATTAACGGGCGCGAATACGATGCCGAATACCGCGTCGTTTACTCGGACGGCAATGTTCATTGGATTGCCGCGCGCGGAAAATCCTATCTGAACGCGGACGGCAGTCCGCAGAATATGATGGGCATCGTGCGGAAAATTACCGACAAAAAGCTCGCCAATGAAGAATTGACGAAGGTTTACGACCGCGAAAAGAAAGCCCGCAGCGAAGCCGAAGAGGCCAACCGCGCCAAAGATTTTTTTCTCGCCGTCGTCTCGCACGAACTGCGCTCGCCTCTGAACGCGATTTTGGGTTGGACGAAGATTTTGCTGAGTAAGGCCACTGATGAAAAAATCCGCCGCAACGCGCTCGAAACCATCGAAAAAAGTGCGCGGGCGCAGGCGAAACTAATTGAAGATTTGGTTGATTCGTCGCGGGTCGCGTCGGGCAAAATGCGGCTCGAACTGCGTCCTCTGAATCTTTACGAAGTCGTCGAAAACGTCTATTTGGCGCAGATTCCGACGGCGGTTTCCCGAAAAATCACTTTGAAATTCAACGCCGACCGCAAAAATATCGGCGTGTTCGGAGATTCGATTCGATTACAGCAGATTTTCAGCAATCTAATTTCCAATGCCTTAAAATTTACCTCCGACGGCGGCGCGGTGGAAATTACTCTGGCAACCGGCGCGAACAACGCAACCGTCGCCGTCAAGGACAACGGGCAAGGCATCAACGCACAGTCTCTGTCGACTATTTTTCAACAATTTCAGCAGGGCGACAATCAAACCTCACGCAGCCGGAGCGGTTTGGGTCTCGGATTGTCAATCGTCAAAATCCTGTCGGAAAAACACGCCGGAACAGTTGCAGCGGAGAGCGCGGGCATCGGGCAAGGCTCGACGTTTACCGTCACGCTGCCTTTAGAAGGCGCGGCAGTCGCAGCACCCGCCGTCAAATCGGAATACCGAGAGACGGCGACGCAGCCTTTGTCGAATATCAGAGTTCTAATCGTCGAAGACGATACCGATTCGCGTGAAGTTTTGCAGCTTTTCCTCGAACAGAGCGGCGCGGCGGTGACAAGTGCGGAATCGGCGACTAAAGCGATGAATTTACTGCGCGAATCGGAAAACGATTTGCCCGACATCATCGTTTCGGATTTGGCGATGCCGGAAGAAGACGGCTATTCGCTCATCGCCCGTATCAGAAAATTGCCCGCCGAACACGGCGGCGAAATCCCCGCGCTGGTGTTGAGCGCGTTCGCCTCAAACGACGATAAACGCCGCGCCTTCGATGCCGGATTTCAAAAATATCACACCAAACCGTTCGAGCCGGACGGAATTATCGAAGACATCCGGGAAATACTGAACAAGTGAGAACTGAGAACTGAGAACTGAGAGTTGAACCATTTCATTTCTTATTTCTCACTTTTCATTTCTCATACCAATTCAAAACAAAGTGTGCGTATCGCTACTCAAAGTCAGAACCGCCTGCGGTAGCGGGTGGGTTGTCCTGCGGCGTTGACCCACCCGCTAACCGCAAGCGGTTCTGACAATACGCACTAATCAACTTGAATTGGTATCATTAGCCTCGCAAACGGCTTCTTTTTCTGACCAGATCGAGAAAATCACTGCGATAGCTTTTCAAATCGCTGCCGAGCGAATTTTGGGCGAGACTGCCGATGTCGCCGAAATTCGCCGTTCCTTTGTAACGCGAGCCGCGCAGCAACATCCCGAATTCGGCGACCGCCGCCGCAAATCGCAAATTATCCGAAGCGTTTTCGATGGAGGTTCCTCTGTCCAACAAACCCTGCGTCAGCAATTTGCTTTCCGTGCCGTTCGGTTCTTTATAGCGCAGTTTGACGGTCAGCAGTTCGTCGTTAAAGTTCGAGTCGGACGGCGCAACCGGCGAGTATTTGAGTGTGATGCCGTCGTTTTCAATCGTTTGCCCGGCGGGTATGATTTCATAGAGTGCCGTGACCGAATGCCCCGCGCCGATCTCCCCGGCATCTTTCGTGTCGTCGTTAAAATCTTTGTTCGCCAGCAGGCGATTTTCATAACCGATCAGCCGATAACCCGCAACTTTCGCCGGATTAAATTCAACTTGAATTTTCACGTCTTTAGCAATCGTGTAGAGAGTTCCGGCAACCTGTTCGCCGAGAACTTTGCGGGCTTCCGCCTGCGAATCAATAAAAGCGTAGTTGCCGTTGCCTTTATCGGCGAGCTTTTCCATCATCGAATCGTTCGTGTTGCCCGTTCCGAAACCCAAAACCGAAAGAAAAATTCCCGTCCGTCGTTTGGCTTCGATTAAATTTACCAACTCGTTATCGCTTTGCAGTCCGACGTTGAAATCGCCGTCGGTCGCCAAAATCACGCGATTGTTGCCGCCCCGGATAAAATTATCGAGCGCGACTTTATACGCCAGTTGAATTCCCTGCCCGCCGTTGGTCGAACCGCCCGCTTCGAGATTATTTAACGCCGCCAGAATCTCGCTCCGGTTATTCGTCGAATCCAAAACCAACCCGCTTTTGCCCGCATAAACGACAATCGCCACGCGGTCTTTCGCCGAAAGCTGTTCGGTCAAACGCCGCAAACCGGATTTGACCAAAGGCAGACGGTCGGGCGTATTCATCGAACCGGAGACATCAATCAGAAAAACGAGATTGGTCGGCGGCACGTCTTCCATCGAGACCTTTTTGCCCTGCAAACCGATGGAAACGATTTTGTGTTTGGCGTTCCAAGGCGCGTTCGCCGCTTCCGTATTCACCGAAAACGGCACGCTGCCAATCGGCTGCGGGTAATCGTATTCAAAATAATTAACGAGTTCTTCGATGCGAACCGCGTCTTTCGGCGGCATCTGCCCGTCGTTCAAATATCGGCGCACATTTGAATAAGAAGCCGTGTCAACGTCAATCGAAAACGTCGAAAGCGGCGCACGCTTTACGTCGAGAAACGGATTTTCCGCAATCGCCGCATAGCGTTCGCCGCTCGTTTGTTTTTCATCGAAATCGCCTTTTCTCAATTCAGACGGCGCGGACGGCGTTGCGCCCGATACATTCTGCATCATCGCCGAATTCGACGACATCATATTTGAATTCGATTGTGGATAAGCGACATCTTTCGTTTCCGACGTTCTGGAAGCGGCGTTTGAATTAGTGCTTGATCGGTATGAACTACAAGCCGAAAACAGCGTCGAGAAAATAAATAATCCGACTGAAATCTTTTTCATATAGAAATTCCTCTTTAAAAATAGAAAGTCTGCCTTTCGTGTAACTTCGTAACTTTTCGAGAAGAACGAAGCCGAAAAACAGACTTGCAAAATATATCTGAAATTTTACCTGATTTCTACATTTCCAACCGTCGGCTGATCCGCTTCGCCGTAATCAAATGTTACCGCCGTCGCGTTTGCCGAATCGAACTTCGGCTGGTATTGCTCGTCGTGAGTTTCAAACCGTAAATCAAAATCGGCAATCACATATAAATTATTGAACGATTTCCTATTGTTCAGCCATTGGTAAGTATTACTGAATCTCAACAGACCGTTGCGCGAAAATTTGCCGTTCACCGTCTCGGTGGTGACGTAACGCATTTCTCCGCTATCTTTCGAGAAAAAATGCAAAGCAATCGGCGCATCAATTCCCGGCGCGGCAATTTCCCAGCTAAATTCTTTGGTTGCCAGATTGAGAATCGCTTGCTTAACTTTAATGGAATTATCGTCGGATTGTTTCGAATCCTGTTTCATCCTCCAACAGGATTTCGGCATCGGATAATTTTGATTGTTCGTTACAACAAAAATTTCCTCAACCTTGCCGACGTTGAACGCCGCATAAATAATCGCCGCCGCGACGACGATAAAACCGAAAATTGCTAAACCGAAAATGTGTTTTTTCATAATTTTGTGTTTCTCCTTAAAATTTATAAACACCAGAACGACCATAGCCGATTCGCTTGCGGGAATTCAGGATTTTTTCCCAGCGTTCTGAGTTCAAACTTCAGTTTGCGCCGCCGCGTTGCGCTGGCGGAGGACACGCTCAAGCGCGGACTCTGAACGAAGGCGAAACCACGTCGAAGTGTGAACTCGAAAACTCAGCTTTCGTATTTTTCCCGGTGTTCTTTCAGCATCGCTTGATAAACCTCGTCGTTTTTCGCCAGGTAATACTTCTCGCTGAAAATTCGCGCGCTTTCGGCTTTTTCCTCGTCAATTTCTCCGACGGGAATAATTTCCCGCGTTCCCTTTTTATATTTTCTGCCGCTCGGATGATTGGCGTATCGCCGCGCTCTGGTGATTCCCATCTGCAAAAACTTCCGCGCCATATCCATTCCGACAAAATCCTTTTGCTGTTTATATTCGAGAAACATTTCGTAAATTTTCGCCGAAGATTCCCGCGCAATTTCCGGCGTTTTGAGTCTCCAATGCGGAACGATTTCAGACTTATAGGGTTCTATTAAAAGAACGCCCTTTTCCGTATGGTCATAGATATAAAATTCGGGATGTTCTCTAAAATTTATTTCAGAAAAATTTAAACTGTAACTAAACTTTTTCTTCGTCATTTCCGTAGGTCGCCAAAATTTCTTTTGCCCATTTGATTAAATCCTTAATTCTCTAGCATAACCATATTTGTCAATATATCTTTTACCGACGAAACCTTCATTGGCTTCCTTGCCCGCTAAAGGATTGCCGTATTTCTTCAGTTTCTCGTAATGCTTGCTACACAATCCCATTGCCTTTTTGAGCGATTGACAATTTTCAACCGAGCAGCCAACTGATAAATGGTCGCGCAATGGAACATCTTCTTTTAACTCTCCCCAATACTTCAACCTTTTAGAATGTGCGCTGCAATATCCTTTAGATTTATGCTTTCTGCCGCAGTCTTTTACCAAACAGACTTTTTTGGGTTTTCCTTTGCCCTTAATAAGAACGCTTTCATTCAAAGAACCTTTTGTCCGCAACCGCTCATTATGAGTATTGCAGTAGCCGTGCGCCTTGTTGACTCTATTGCAATTACTGACACGGCATACTTTGCCCATACGCTTTATCCTCAAAACTTCAGCTCTGCCGAATCCATTTCCAGACTTCCGGTATCGTCGCCCGCTTGCCATACATCAGCATTCCGACGCGATAAACCCGCGCCGCCAGCCAAACCAACCCGGCGATTGCCGCGCCGTTCAAAGCAATCGCCAGCGCGATTTGCCAGAACGGAGGCGTTTCCGCCAGGATTCTAACCGGCATCGTAATCGGGGCGACGAACGGCGCGATGGAAACCCAGAACGAGACTTTTGAATTCGGATCGCGGATAACGGCGAAGCTCATATAAAATCCGATGACCAGAACCATCACCGGAATCAGCGCGAATTGCCCGCCTTCCTGCACGGTCGTGACCATCGAACCGATCAGCGCGTAAATCGTCGCGTAGATAAAAAATCCCAGTATAAAAAACACGAAAAAGTAGATTATCGTCAGCGGCGTGATGTCGGGAATCGAGATGTTCATTCCCGCCGCGCTCATCTGCGCCAAACCGAAACCGACTAAAACCAGCGCGGAAGTGATCCAGATGGCAAGCTGCGTCAAACCCGCCAGCCCGACTCCGACGAGTTTGCCCATCATCAATTCAAACGGTTTCGCCGACGAAAAAAGAATCTCGGCAATGCGCGTTTCCTTTTCTTCGATCACCGCCGCCATTATCTGCTGCCCGTAAATCAGCAAAGTGATGTAAATCATCAAACCGACGACGAACGCCGCCGCAAAAGTTCCGTCCGAATCTTTTTCATTGCCTTCTTCGCTAATTTTTTTCACCGATAAATCAATGCTGCGGCTGAGATTTTTTAATTTGTCTTCGCTGATATTGGCATCGGCGAGACGCTGCGAGCGCACCGCGCCGTTGATGGCGTTTCTCAAAGTTGACTTTGCCACCGGATCGTCCGCTTTGCGCGAGAAAAATTCAAAGTTCGCGTTCTCCGCGTCGTAATTCGGCGGCACGATCAAATAAGCGTCAATTTCCTTATCCGTAATTTTCGCGTTGAGTTCGCGTTTGATTTGCTCAACCGATTTCGCGTCCGCGCCGTAATCGGCGAAGATAAAGGCTTCCTCCATCTGTTTGACGGCGCGTTCCATCTGTTCTTTCTGCGGCGCGGTCAAATTTTTCAAACCGTCTTCCTCCGCCTGTTCGATTTTTTCTTCCTTTTCCGACTTCAGAAGATTGTCTTTGATGCGCGGCGCGATTTTCCCTTTTTGGTCAACGATGACGATTCGCGTCGCGTCGCCTTTGATGGAAAAAATCAACGCCGGAACCACCGCAAACGCCGCCGCGAGCAGCGGAAACAACAAAGTTGCGATTAAAAACGTCCATTTCAAAACGATTTTTTTGTATTCGTGTTTGACGACGGCGAGAAATTTTTTCATTTTTACAATAGACTAACCGCCGCCTTCAAACCTTCCTCGATTCTCTTCATATCGTCGTTTGAAAGGTCGCCGATTTTTTCCTGCAATTTTGCCCGATCAAGCGTGGTGATTTGATGACATAATGCAACGCTGTCATGAGTCAGACTTCCGACACTTTGCGGCAGAAATACCGCCGTCAAACCGCGTTTGGCTTGGGCGGACGAGGTGGAAACAGGAATCGCGACTATCGAACGCCAGCGCGGATTTTAATTAAAACCGTCGTGCGATATGACGATCACCGGACGTTTTCCCTGCTGTTCCGAACCCGAACGCGGCTGTAGATTCGCCCAATAAATTTCGCCGCGTTTCATCGGTTGTCGTCCTCTATCAAAAATTCGAGGCTCGCCCGCTCAAGTTCTTCGTCCAAATCGGCATCGCCGCCCGCGTGTTTCTCCGCATATTCCGCAATCGCTTGAAATCTCGATTGGTAAAGCTGACGCTTCGATGTTTCCTGCAAAAAATCTACGAAATCTTCGACTTCGTAAATCTTTTCAGCCGGGAGATTATTTATTTTTTCGATTAAATTCTGTGTTTGCATCCGTTCACCTCAACTAAAGACTACCAACTTTATCAATAAAAATATCGTTCAGACTCGGCTCGATTTCTTCAAATTTGGAAATCGCCGCGCCGTTTTCAATCAATCGTTTTAGTAGATTTTGCGCGTCGGCGTTTTCCGCTAGTTCCAGTTCCATTTCGTCGGCGTGGCGCGTGATTTCGGCGACCAAAGTTTTATCTTCCAATACGCTTTCGCCGCCGTCGCAGCGCAGGGCGATCAGATTTTTGCCGAAACTTTCCTTAACTTCGCGCAGCGTTCCGCCGATGACTTTGCGCGATTTGTTGATTAAAATGATGTCGTCGCATAATCTTTCCGCCGTTTCCATCAAATGCGTCGAGAAAATTATCGTTTTGTGCCGGGCTTTGAGTTCGGCGACGACCCCGATCATAAATTCGACGTTTACCGGATCAAGCCCGGAGAAAGGTTCGTCCAGAATCAGCAAATCGGGATCGTGCAGAACGGTTGCGATAAATTGAATTTTCTGCGACATTCCCTTGGACAAATCCGTCGTTTTTTTCGCTTTCCACTCGGCGAGATTCATTCGTTCGAGCCAGAAATCAATGCGCTTGTCGGCTTCGGTCTGCGAGACGTTTTTGAGCGCGGCGAAATATCGAAGCTGGTCAACGATTTTCATCTTTTTATAAAGCCCGCGTTCCTCCGGCAAATATCCGATACGATTCTGCGTTTCGTTGGAGATGCGCGTCCCGAACAATTCGATTTTGCCTTCGTCGGGCGCGGTGATGCCGACGATCATCCGAATCGTCGTCGTTTTCCCCGCGCCGTTCGGACCTAAAAAGCCGAAGACTCTGCCCGCGCAGACTTCAAAGCTCAAATCTTCGACCGCCGTGAAACCGCCGTAGCGTTTAGAGACATTTTCGACTTGCAGCGTCGGGTTATTTCCACTCATCTTTTTAGCTTTAAATTATAACTGATGTGACGCAAAAATGCGGCTGTGCCGCCAGTTGTGCCTTTCGGTCGGCGAAAGTATTTCTTTCTAAAAGCGTTTCCCGGCGGCGGTCATTCATTTTTTCGGAAACCTCTCGGCGCAATCATAACACGAGCAATCGGTGCGCGGCATCGAACAAACTTCGTTGTGAAAAACGGTTGATTCATAATATCCTTACTGTCTATTCCGGTTCGTAAATTCGGGTTCTCGATATGAAAAAATTCGTTTCGCTTTGCTTGTGTTCGCTCGTCATCGGTTTGTTGGTTCCCGCCGTCATAGCGCAGCGCGGGCGAGCGGCGAAACTCGCGCCGCCGAAAAATTACCTGCCGATGATTTTGAAATCTTCGCCGCCTTTGCAGACGCTGCTGGAAAAAGCGGTTAATGAAACTTTAACCGAATACGCCGCTAAAAAACTTACTGCCAACGATGTCGCGGCGACTTTGATTGATTTACGCGACGTGAAAAACGTCCGCACGGCAAGCGTGCGCGGCGACCGAAAAATTTATCCGGCGAGCGTCGTCAAACTTTTTTATCTGACGGCATTTCATCAGTGGCTCGAAGACGGGCGCATCAAACAGTTGACCCCCGAACTCGAAAGAGGCTTGCGAAATATGATCGTTGATTCGTCGAACGACGCGACCAATTATATTCTGGACGTTCTCACCGATACGGGCGGCGGCAGCGAATTGGCGGCGAAGGATTTGAAAGCGTTCGCCGCCAAGCGCAACGCGGTCAACCGGTATTATGATTCGCTCGGATTTATAGACATCAACGTCAATCAAAAAACTTATTACGAAGATGCCTACGGGCGCGAGCGGCAGTTTCGGCGCGACGGCACAAATCGGAATATGCTGACGACCGACGCGACGGCGCGGCTGCTCGCCGAAATCGTGACGGGCAAAGCGGTTTCGATTGAACGAAGCCGGCAGATGATGGATTTGCTGAAGCGCGATTTCAGCGGAGCTTCGACTGACGCGGACGATCAGGCGCACGGATTTACCGCGCTGGCGTTGAACAAATTAAATTTGTCGGATGCGAAACTCTGGTCAAAAGCCGGTTGGACTTCTAAAACGCGCCACGATGCCGCCTACATCGAAACGCCCAACGGTTTGAAATTCGTGCTGGTCATTTTCACGGAAAACTTTGCGAACGAACGCGAGATTATTCCGGGCATTGCGGGCAGCATTTTGAAAAATCTGGCTTCGGTCAAATAATTTGCGCTTCCGTGCTAAACTGAAATCCTTTTGGAGACAAATATAATGACGGATAATCAATTCGATCAACTTTTCAATGTAGTTACAAAATGCGTCGGCGGCATTCAGGAATTACAGAGAGATGTCACCGAACTTAAAACGGGTCAAACCGAACTCGGAAGCGATGTCGCCGAACTTAAAAGCGATGTCGCCGAATTAAAAAGCGATGTCGCTGAGCTTAAAATCGGTCAAGCCGAACTCAAAAGCGATGTCGCCGAACTCAAAGCAGGTCAAATCGAGATTCGAGACGGACAGACAAGATTGGAGCAGGAAATGCATCACACCGGGCGGGCGCTGTCGGTCCTGGCTAACGATTCGGTTAGAATGCGTGCCAGAATCGAACTTTTGGAAGATGCTCAGGAATTAACCCGCTAATCGCCGACTGATCGAAATTATGTCTAAATGTATGGAAAAACTGATGAGAAAACTCAGCCTTTTTATTTTCGTTTTATCTTTCACCGTCCAAGTTTTCGCGCAAACGGCGACTTATCAAAAACCGCCGAAAGATGTTTTGGACGTGCTGAATGCGCCCGCGATTCCGGCGACATCAATCAGTCCGGCGAAAGACAAAATACTGTTGATCGAACCGCTCGTCTATCCTTCGATTGCCGAGATTTCACAGCCGATGCTGCGAATCGCCGGTTTGCGAATTAATCCGCTGACGAACGGCTCGCATCGCCAGCCATACGCGACCAAAATCACATTGAAAAACACCTCTGACGGCGTGGAAACGGCGATCAAGTTTCCCGACGGCGCGAAAATCATATCGCCGCAGTGGAGCGCGGACGGCAAATATATCGCCGCCGGAAACATCGCGCCGAACGGCATCGAACTGTGGATTATCGAAACTGCAACGGGCGTGGCGAAACAACTGAAAAACGTCAAAGTCAATACGGCTTTCGGCGGCTTTTCGTGGCTGCCCGACGGCAAATCTTTGATGGTCAACCTCGTTCCGTCGAAACGCGCCGCCGCGCCGAACTATCAAAACATCACGCCGACCGCGCCGAGCATTCAGGAGACGACCGGCAAAAAAGGTTCGCTGCCGACTTATCAGGATTTGCTGAAAAGTCCGAACGACGAGCTTTTGTTCGATTATTACGCGACTTCGCAATTGGCGGTGGTCGGCGTTGACGGCAAAATAAAGGAAATCGGACAGCCCGCGATCTTCGATTCGATGGATATGTCGCCGGACGGCAAATACATTTTGACGGCGCGGGTTCATCGTCCTTTTTCGTATCTTTTAACGGCGAACGATTTTCCGACGACCGTCGAAGTTTGGGATGCGGACGGCAAAGTTATCTATAAAGTCGCCGAAGTTCCGGCGCAGGACAACATTCCCGTCAACGGCGTAACGACCGCGCCGCGCAGTTACGAATGGATTCCGACCGAAGCCGCGACGTTGATTTATGCCGAAGCACTCGACGGCGGCGACCCGAAAACGAAGGCTCCGTTCCGCGATAAATTGATGAAGATTGCTGCGCCGTTTTCGACTGCACCCGTCGAATTTATCAAACTCGAACAACGCTTTGCCGGGGCGAGTTTCGGCGAAAAAGACGGCTTGATGCTGTTCAGCGATTTCAACCGCGACTCGCGCCACCGGCGGCTTTTTATGACCGATTACCGCCATCCGTCCGCGCCGAAATTGATTTCCGATTTGAACGCCGCCGACCGCTACAATGACATCGGACAGCCGGTAACGAAACGCTTGCCGAACGGTTTCAGCGTCATTCAGCAAAACGGCGACGAGATATTTTTGACGGGTTTAGGCGCGTCGCCCGAAGGCGACCGACCGTTTTTGCGGCGAATGAATTTGAAGGATTTGAAACCGCAGGAAATTTGGCGTTCGACCAATACCGAATTTGAAAGTTTCGTCGCGTTAAAAACGGCGGATGGGATGCAATTTATCACGCGCAAGGAATCGCCGCTCGATCCGCCGAATCTTTATTTGCGGCAGGTTTGCCCGCCGGAAAAAATCTGCACGGCACTCGCTTATCAGCAGCTAACCGAGTTTAAAGACCCCGCGCCGCAACTGCGCGGCATCACGAAAAAGCTCGTCAAATACAAACGCGCCGACGGTGTGGATTTGTCGTTCACGCTTTATTTGCCGCCGAATTATAAGGAAGGCACGAAATTGCCGACCGTCGTTTGGGCATATCCGCTCGAATTTACGAACTCGGCGGTTGCCGGACAGGTTTCCGGTTCGACCAATCGGTTCACCCAAATCGGCGGCTATTCACACTTGTTTTTTGCGCTGGAAGGTTACGCCGTGCTTGATAACGCGACGATGCCGATTGTCGGCGACAACGACACGAAAAACGATACCTTTATTCAGCAAATTAACGCGGGAGCGAAAGCCGCGATTGATAAAGCGGTTGAATTAGGTGTCACCGACCCGGAGCGAGTCGGTGTCGGCGGGCATTCCTACGGCGCGTTTATGACGGTGAATCTGCTGGCGCACAACGATTTGTTCCGCGCCGGAATCGCCCGTTCGGGCGCGTATAACCGCACTTTAACGCCGTTCGGTTTTCAGGGCGAAATCCGCAATTTCTGGGAAGCGACGAAACTTTACACCGATGTTTCGCCGTTCTTTTTCGCCGATAAAATCAACGAACCTTTGCTTTTGATTCACGGCGAAGCCGACAACAACACGGGAACTTATCCGATTCAGTCGGAACGTCTTTTCGCCGCGATGCAGGGAACGGGTGGCACGGCGCGATTGGTGATGCTGCCGTCCGAATCGCACGGCTATTCGGCGAAAGAATCTACCGAACACACTTTGTTTGAAATGATTTCGTGGTTCGATAAATACGTTAAAAACGCCAAGCCGCGTGAGAAAATTATGACGGCGAAACAATAACTGATGATGAGGTCATCGCTCAAATTTCTACAAAAAGAAACAGTCAGAAACTGTTTCTTTTTCTTTTGAATCTCGCCAAAGTCGTCTAAAAAAGCCAAACTTATCGCAAATTCAAACGCTGAAAATTTATGAAAAACAAACTTATTTCGTCGCTGTTGTTAATGATCTTCTGCTGTTCGCTAATCAACCGAACTTTCGCGCAGACAATGCCGAAAGATGCCGACCCGAAACTTTGGGCGCGGGCTTTGAAGATTCATCAAAAGGCGATTATCGTTGACGGTCATAACGATATTCCGTCGCCGATGACCGACGAAGATTTCGATTTGGCAACCGATTCAACCGGCAAATTTCACAAAGACGGCGACCCATTTCACACGGATTTGAATCGCTTCAAAAAATCGGGCATCACGGGCGAGTTCTTTTCGATTTACGTTTCCGGCACGAGTTTGAAAACCGGCGGCGCGATGCGGCGGGCGATGGATTTGATTGACGCGACCAACCGCGAAGTCGAAAAACACCCGAACGAATTGATGAACTGCACGACCGCCGCCGAGATTCGCCGCGCTAAAAAACTGAATAAAGTCTGCGCCCTGATGGGCATCGAAGGCGGTTACGCGATTGAAAATTCCCTTGCCGCGTTGCGTGATTTTTATCGTTTGGGCATCCGTTATATGACTTTAACGCATAACGTCTCGCACGATTGGGCGGACGCGCACCGCGACGAGGCGAAAAATAACGGCTTGTCGGAATTCGGCAAGGAGGTCGTCCGCGAGATGAATCGTCTCGGAATGCTCGTTGATATTTCGCACGTTTCGGTCAAAGTAATGGCGGATGTTTTGGACGTTTCAACCGCGCCGATTATCGCGTCGCATTCGGGCGCGCGCGGCGTGAACGACCACACGCGCAACGTCCCGGACGACATTTTGAAACGGCTTCCGAAAAACGGCGGCGTGATAATGATAAATTTTTATCCGTCGTTTCTCGATGCGCGAACGAACAAGGAAGAAAACGAACGCAGCGCGAAATTAAAACCGCAAACCGACGCGCTGAAAGAACAATTCAAAGACAATCCGGCGGCTTTCAACGAAGCCGAGCGCAAATTGCTCGCCGCCAACCCGATTTACGTCGCGCCCTACACGCGCATCGTTGACCATATTGACTACATAAAGAATCTCATCGGCATTGAATACGTCGGACTCGGCTCGGATTACGACGGCATTCCGTTTCTGCCCGCCGGAATGAACGGAATGGAAGATTTGCCGTTGATAACTTATGAAATGCTCAAACGCGGCTACACCGAACGGGAAATCTGCCAGGTTTTGGGTGAAAATTTTCTTCGCGCTTTCTCAAAAGCCGAAGGCGTTGCAAAAATAAATTCGCGCCGAATCAGCGGGCAGGGCAGTTTGAAAAAGATAAAATAGACCGCCGGCGAAATACAAATTCAACCGCCGATGAACGCCGATAGAGGCGGACAAAAACCAAAAATCGGCGTTTATTCGCGTTCATCGGCGGTTGAATTTGCTTGTTTTTGATTTTCGCCAGCGGTTTAATAATCGTTTGCTTGAGTTAAATCTTTAGAAAACTTTTTGAAAACTCATTCAAAGCGCGAGTCGAATGTATCCGTCTGGCGCGGCGGCACGATTTGCCCGAAGGCGATGATTCGTTTCGGTTAATGGTTCGCAAGCTCTCGACGGTCGCCGATTATCGTCCACGCCGCCGAAAAGTTCTCGTGGAAGTATCGCCCGACCCGAAACGAACTTTAGCTGCCGTTCATCTGTCATTCTTTACGAAACAATTTTCAAACTGCCTCTGAAAGTTAAGTTCGCGTTAATTCAACTCGCCCGTTTGAAATTAATCACTCGATTCTGAAAATTGCTATAATGTCAGCTAAATCCCTTTTTACCAAAAAATATATATGAAATTTGCAACGATATTTTGTTCGATTTTTGTTCTGTCGGTTTCGATTGTAAAAGCGCACGATTCATTGACAGCGGAACTCGATTGGTTCGATTTCCAGCCGACATTTGCCCTTTTGCAAAAGGATAATTTGACGGTTGAAGGCGAAAAACATTTGAAAAACATCAAGCAATTATCGTTCGGCGGCGAAAATGCCGAAGCCTATTTTTCGTTTGACGGCAAACAGCTAATTTTTCAATCGAAACGCGACGGACGCGGCTGCGACCAGATTTATTCGATGAACACGGACGGCTCGAACGTCAAAATGGTTTCCAATGGCGAAGGGCGCACGACCTGTTCGTATTTTTTCAAGGGCGGCAAAAGAGTTCTCTACGCTTCGACTTTCGGCGGCGGCAAAGATTGTCCGCCGCCCGCCGATTACTCCAAAGGCTACGTTTGGGCGATTTATCCCGATTATGAAATTTACACCTCCACGCCCGACGGCAAAGACATTAAAAAATTAACCGATTCAAAAGGCTACGACGCGGAAGCGACCGTTTCGCCCGACGGCAAAAAGATAATTTTCACATCCGAAAGAGACGGCGATTTGGAGATTTATTCGATGGACAAAAACGGCAAAAACGTCAAGCGTCTGACAAACGAAGTCGGCTACGACGGCGGCGCGTTTTATTCGCCCGACTCGAAAAGCATCGTTTATCGCGGCTCGCACCCGACTGACGAAGCCGAAATCAAAAAATACAAAGACTTGCTCGCCCGGCATTTAATCGTGCCGACGACGTTTGAAATTTGGACGATGAACGCCGACGGCTCGCACAAACGCCAAATCACGAAATTAAATGCCGCGTCCTTCGCCCCATTTTTCACGCCCGACGGCAAACGGATAATTTTCTGCACCAACTATTTTGCCGACGACGAACGCAAGCGCAATTTCGATTTAGCCGTGATAAATGTTGACGGCACAGGTTTAGAAAGAATCACTTTCAACGAATCCTTCGACGGCTTTCCGATGTTCTCGCCCGACGGCAAAAAATTGGTTTTCGCCTCGAACCGCAACGATGCGAAAGTCGGCGACACAAATGTTTTTATCGCCGATTGGGTTGAATGATCGTGGCAGGCTTTTGATTCTCCTTCTACACGTTGGCGTAAAATTTTATTCTTTTGCCGTCTTTGACGGATGATGCGTTTTGATTATGAAAAAATTATTATTTGGTTTGGTTATTTTGTTTTCGTGTCTTGCCACAGTTTCAGCGCAATCAGTTGAAGCGATAAAGATTGAAGAATTCGGAACCGTAAGTTGTGATGATTTGGTAAGCCGACTTGACTCTTATTTCACGCAAATAATGAACAACTTAAAAACTAGACCTCTTGCGAAATAAATCAGGTATTTGAAAACTTTTGATAGAGATGGCACAACTATCTGATTGGAGCAAATTTGATGAGATACGAAAAAGCCAGG
>JAYVKL010000076.1:0-10523 GCA_043768465.1 Pyrinomonadaceae bacterium | reverse complement strand
CTTTCAGAAATTGGTTTGCAAAAATATAATTTAGATAGTTCAATAAAATCAACGACTTAGCTTTCAAATTTTTCGCAAACCAATTTCTTTTGGGTATAGATTCGGAAACGGTTGGAAAAGTCCCTTTTCCCCAAAAAGAAAGCAGCTTTTTGGCTTCTTTCAAAGCAACTGTCGCCATTATTGTTTTTTAATTTTATAAACCGTTCGAATTCTGCCCGAATTGGTTTGTCCCGCTTTGCTTTCGCTGACGACGCGCTTGGTTTTCAGAAACACGGTCACTTGCGCTCCCTGCGTCGAACCGCTTTCGGCATCGTCAATTTTGGCGGGATTGCCGCGCAGCACGACCGATTCGTTCGCCGCGATATATTGAGCGTAATCGCCGACGGCGCGGCGGTTCGGCGAAGTAACGACGACGTTATTTTCCGCGACGGTTTGCGACAATTCGTTTTTGTCGTTCAAAAAGACGTTCGCCACGCCCGCGACGATGCGATCGGTTCCCTGCCGAATGTCAACGTCGGTTTCGTAGCGAAGCTGATTTTTCTCTTTGAAATAATAAATTTTCTGCGATTGGGCGTAAACCGGCACGTTCGATTCTTTACCGTTTTCCTGCCGTTTCGCGTCGTAAAGCAGACTCTGCACCGCGCCTTCGCCGTAGAGTTCGCCCTGTTTTTGGCGCAAAATCAACTTGTCGGCGCGGACGTAATTATTTTCCTGCCACGCGCGGGCGTTGCCCGAATACGTTCCGATTTCGGTTTTGTGATTAAATTCGGCGTTTTCCGCCGTGACGAAAACCGGCGCGTTCGTCTCGCCGAACGGTGTCGCGCCGCCCGTCTGTTTCTGGCTCGCGTAAGTTGTGGAAACTTTGCCGCGCAAAAATGATCTTTCCGCTTTCGTATCCCAGTCAATCTCGTTTGCTTTCGCCCGCGCCCTTGAATCGGCAACGAGCGGCGCGCCGCGCATTCTGACCATTCCGTCATTCGCCGTGAATACGATTTGATTCGCCGTACCGGAGCGGTCGAGTTCGGAAAATTTCGCGCTGCCGTTCGCGTCGAATTGCGACACGTCGTTCGATTGCTGATTAAAACTCGCGTTCAGTTTATCGGCGAGAAGAGTCTGCGTTCCGCGATTCTCATTCGGCACGGTCGGCACGCGGACGGTTTTCGTCTTCGTCTGGGCGACGCAGTTGCGCGGATTGTTTCCAGTCTCGAAAAAATCGCAGTCAAAACGCGGCGCGTTAACGGTCGTTCGATAATTTTCCGCCGAATTTCTCAGCGGCTCGACGTATAATTCGGCGTTCCCGACGGCTTCGGTGCGCGTCAAACTTTTCCCGTCGCCGCTCAAAACGGTTTTCACCGCGTCCGCCGTGATTTTTTTATTTGAAGCGTCCGGTTTGCCTTCGGGCGCGAACATCGCAACGGTCGTCCGTCCTTCGGTGTTCATCTCTTGCAGCAATCCGGCGTTAAAATTAAGCCGAATCGCGTTCGGCGCGGACAAGCTGACTTTTGAATAATCTTTGGCGTTCGCCGGAATTAAATTGGCGTTTCCCGCGCCGACAACATTCGCCGTCTGCAATTGCTGGTTGTCGCCGAAAGCCGCGTTCAGTTCATTGCCGGAAACTTCCGTCGTGCGGTCGGGCGCGTTTTGTTTCAAATATGCGTTGCCTTTGACCTGCGCGTTTTTGAGATTTTTATTCGGGAAAAGCTCTGCCGTCAGATTGTCGCCTTTCAGATAATCGCCGCCCTGCGCGATTTCCGCCGCGCCGAACAAGTAGATTTTGCCGTTTTTCTGCTCGTAAACCGCTTCGTTCGCTTTGATATTCGTTTGTTTGTTGTCCTGATTAGTCGTGATTTCCACGCCGTTTTTCAATTCAAAACGGTCGGCATCTTTTAAATAAAGCGCGTAATTGGTTTTGATGATCGTCGGTTTTTCGCCGTTCGACGCGGTTTCGATCAAGACGTTTTCAAACAATTCGAACTGCTTGACTTCTTTTTCGACGTTGACGACGGCGCGATTCGCCCGTGTTTTCGTCCATTTCGGATTGGCGTTCGTCGCTTTTTGTTCAACGTCAACGCTGCCGTTTAATTCGATTTTTTTGATTTCTTTTTCAACGAAATACGCCGTCGCTGCATCGGATTTAATGTCGGTCGGCTGCGCGGTCGGTTTTGATTCGTTCGGCGTGATATTGATATTCACGGCGTTGTTGAATTCGATTTTCCCGGCATTCTGATTCAAAAAAGCGTGTCCCGCCGCGATTCGCGCCTGCTGAAAACTCTTGTTTGCCGATTCGCCCTCGCCGTTTCCGTTGGCTAAAATCTCGACATCTTTTAATAATTCAAGCGTCTTTTCCTTCGTTTTGACAATCGCGCCGAAGGATTTGCCCGCGATGTTTTCGCGCGAAAACTCAATCGCGGCATCGGCTTCGGCGGTTTCGGTTTCTTTTACATAATAAATCTGCGCGGTTTTAACTTTCAGCGAGTCGCGCGTTTCGATGTTCACGTCGCCCGCAAAATAAGCATTAAAATTTTTGTTTGCTTCAGGAATATAAACCGCTTTCTGCGCGGTGATCTGATCGGAGCTTTCGCCTTGATCGTCGAAAACCTGCAAAAATACGTTTTCGAGTTCCTGATGATTATCGGTAAAGGTTTTGGCGTGGTCGGCTTTGATGTAATACTTTTTCAAATCGCCTTCGGTTTCGGTGCGTTCGTAGCCGTTGACTTCCGCCAGCACGTCTTTAGAAAGCTGCGCGTCGGCACTTTTCAAGCGAAATTCCTGATTATTCCGCGAGCGATAAAATCCGATGCCGATGGCGACGACGACGATTGCCAGCGCGACCGCCGCACCGATTCCGAAATACCTGGGAAGATTGGCGCGGAGTTGAAGATTTTTTAAATTTTGGCGCGGAGTCTCAGACATTACAATTTTACGTTCGGAGCGAGTTTCGAGTTTTTCATTTTTCCCGTGTGCGTATGAAAATTTATTTTGGCAGTTTCGTCAACAATCCAAACTTCCAACGCGCCTTTTTCCGGATAAAGGTGAACTTTTTCTTCCATTTCAGCCTTGCTGTTGCCGGGCGATTTTATTTCGACACAGATTTCCGGTGCTTTCGGAAACGGAGTTTTTTCGCCGAATTCGGCGAAAAATTCATCGGATAACCAGGCAACATCGGAGACTCGGACACCTTCGCTCGTCGAGACGGAGCATCTGTGGACAATCTGACCGCCATTTACCTTTGCGAACATTTTGCTGCCGATTTTGTATTGCAAAATTCCGCGTCGGTTGGAAGCCGGACTCATCAGAATCTGCCCGAATTTGTTGAGTTCGATTTTATACGGCAGATCTCGAAAAAAAGGGTTTTCTATCAATTCCTGCCATTTCATCGTTAAATCCATTTCCGTTCTCCTCCGTTTTAATCGTTTGTTTTCAAGTCTTCGACGACAAGCTGCAATCGCGTGTTGCCGTTCCAGGTGTTGGCTTCGGGCGTGTAAGCCAATTCGATGCGCGTTTTGGCGTTCAAGGTTCGCCCTTTTGATTTGTCCACGCCGTCCCACCAAACGGCTTCCAACGCTTTGCCGTCGGCATCGGCGAGCTTTAATTTCAGATGCTTTTCCTTCATCACGAACGGCTCGCCGGTTAAAATCAAATCTTTCGTCAAAAATCGCGGCTTCGGATTGCCCATTCCGAACGGCTCGAAGCGTTTTAACTGCGCGACCAAATCGAGGTTCAAAATTTTGGCGGAAACAATCGCGTCAATTTTCAATTCGGGAATCAAACTCTCGGCAGTCAAAACGGCGTTGGCGTGTTCGTTCAATTTCGCCTGTAAAAGCGCGATGTTCTCGGTTTTTATTTTCATTCCCGCCGCCGCCGCGTGTCCGCCGTATTGCTCGAAAAGCTCGCGGCACGAATCGAGACCGTCGAGCAAATGATAATCCTTGATGCTTCGCGCGCTGCCGTGCGCGAAGCCGTCTTCGATGGACAGCACAATCGTCGGGCGATAAAGTTTGTCGGCGATTCTTGACGCGGCAAGTCCGATGACACCGCGATGCCAGCCTTCGCCGGCGACGACGATGAATTTTTTATCCGCCAAATTCGCCGTTTCCAAAATCGCCAGTTCGGTGATTTTCTGCTGAATCTGCTGCCGTTCCTGGTTGCGAAGGTTCAGAGTTTCCGCCAATCGCCGCGCTTCGTCGAAATCCGTCGTTTCCAGCAGATCAACAATGATCCGCGCCGCGTCCATTCTGCCCGCCGCGTTGATGCGCGGCGCGATGCGAAAACCGATGTCGTAACTCGTCATCTCGTTCGTGCAGTCGGCGACTTCCATCAACGCTTTCAAACCGTAATTAACGGCTTTCGGCAAATCTTTCAATCCGAGCGCGACAATCGCCCGATTTTCCCCGGTCAACTTCATCACGTCGGCAATCGTGCCGATGGCGACGACTTTCAAAAATCCTCTGACCAGTTTTTCCTTGCCTTTTTCCCGCAAAAGCGCGTGCGCCAGTTTGAACGCGACCCCGACACCGGCGAGATTTTTGTCCGGGTATTCACAGTCTTTTTGATTCGGATTGACGACGGCGAAGGCATCGGGCAAACCTTTGTCGTCGTCCGGCAGATGGTGATCGGTGGCGATAAAATCCAGACCGTTTTCCTTCGCCCATCTGATCGGCTCGAAACTGCGAATGCCGCAATCCACGCTGATAATCAGCGAATAACCGCGCTCTTTCGCCTTTTCCAGCATCGGGATATTGACCCCGTAACCTTCGGTGAAACGATGCGGAATGTGAAAACCCGATTTCGCTCCCAAAAGTTCCAGAGCCTTGCGGACGACGACCGTTCCCGTCGTGCCGTCCACGTCGTAATCGCCCCAGACTAAAATTTTTTCCTGATTTTCAACCGCTTTTAAAATTCGTTTGACGGCTTTTTCCATATCTTTCAAAAGATACGGTTCGTGCAGATGTTCGACGGACGGATTGAGGAAAACATTGGCTTTTTCTGCCGTTTCATAACCGCGTGAAATCAACAGAGCGGCGATGATCGGCGAAACTTTTAGTTCATTCGCCAAAAATTTCACTTCGTCGTGATCGTGTTTATTGATTGTCCAACGCTTCATCTGTTCAGCAGCGAGTATAAAAGCAAAAGGGCGATTCCCACCGAGAAAACGCCCGCCGCGACGAATTCCCAGGATTTTTCAAGCGAAACTCTTTCTAAAGATTTCATTCCGATTTTCGGAAAAACGAGATTTATAAAACCTTTGACCAGCAAACCGCAGCCGAGCAAAGTCAGAATCAGCGGAATTCCGTGCCAGACATTATGTAAGGCGACGATCAAAGCACCAAGCGGAAAATGGATCAAGGCGTTGATAAAAGCCCCGGCTTTGCCTTTTTCTCGAACTCGGACGAAAAATTCAACCCAAACTTTCGGCTGAAATATATGCGACACGCCGATTATAAAAAAACTGATAACGGCGAATTTTTCGACGGCTTCTTCCACAAATTTTCCCTTCTAAATTTGCGGGCTGATAACATTTTGCCAGAGCAGAATCAAAATTACGCTGCCGACCACAATTCGATAAACGATGAAAATCGCCGTCGAGTTTTTTTTCAGAAAGGCGAGTAAAAACCAGATCGAAAGATAACCGACGATACCGGCGATGATGGTTCCCGTCAAAAGCGGCGCGAAACTGTCCGGCGGAAGAAGCGTCCACGCTTCTTTTAATTCGAGCAAACCGCTGGCGGCGACGGCGGGAATCGAGAGCAGAAACGAAAATCGAGCGGCGGCTTCGCGTTTTTGTCCGGCGAAAAGCCCGCCCATAATCGTCGAACCGGAACGCGACGCGCCCGGCATCAACGCCAGAACCTGCGCGAATCCCTGCGCCAGCGCGTCGAGCAAGCCGAATTCCGATAATTCCTTGCGCCGGCTGCCGACGATTTCGGCGAACGTCAGCAGAACCGCGACAGAGATCATCATAATCCCGATGACCCAGAGGTTTTTGGTCGCTTCGCCGACGATAATTTTTTTGAAAAACAAACCGGCAACGCCGATGGGAATCGAGGCGAGAATTATCAGCCAGCCGAGCCACGCTTCTTCGGACAGCCAGATCGGGCGCGTTCCGTGCGTTCCCGAAAACCGCATCCGGCGTTTTTTCGTCACCAAATTCCAGTGATCGCGGATAAAGGCGGCGGAAATACTTAAAATATCCGGCGCGAAATAAATCAGCACCGCGAGCAGAGTTCCGAGCTGCAAAACCGCAATCGTCGCCGTGATTTGTTCGGGATTTCCTTCGTAGAGATGCGTCAGACGGCTGGCGAAAACCAGATGCGCCGTCGAAGAAATCGGAATAAATTCGGTTAATCCCTGCACGATACCGAGAATTATCGCCTGTATAAAATCCATAATTTTTTCAAATTAAGCAGATCAGCGAAAATGATGAGATATTTTGTTTTAGTTCAGGGTCCACGCCTTCAGCGTGTTTCCGCCGCGCTTCGCTGGCGGACGGCAAACTGAAGTTTGGACTCTGAACAAAATCAAAATGCCGTGAAACTTTTGTTTATCTGCTTACGAAATTCCAAATGACGAATTACGAATGGGTAAATCTTTCGCCATTGCTCATTTGAAATTCGTCATTAAAAGTTACTCTCTAAATGAAGCGCGTCCGGCAATGGCATCGTAAAGCCGCGCCGGAAAAATTCTGCCCAAACGGACGAACGTCGCCAATTGCCAAGGAAACGCGGCGAACTTTTTCCGCCGTTCGATGGCGTTGATAAAGTGCGGCAGCGAATCTTCGAGTTCCATCAGAAACGGCATTCTGGCGGCGCGTCCCGAAGTCAGAGGCGTTTTGATAAAGCCGGGCTGAATGATCGTCACCGCCACGCCTGCCGATTGAACGTCGAGCCGAACGCTTTCAAAAAACGCCGTCATTCCGGCTTTCGATGCCGAATAAGCCGCCGACTTCGGCAGTCCGCGAATTCCCGCCAAACTCGAAATCGCCACGAGTTGACCGCTTTTTTTTTCCAGCATCTGCGGCAGAACGGCGGCGACCGCGTTGACCGCGCCGATCAAATTGATGTCAATGACTTTTTTGACGGCTTCGGGATTTAAGTTTCTCGTCTCCGCATTATTGCCGCCGATTCCGGCGTTGGCGATTAAAACGTCAATTTTGCCGAATTCGTTTCGCAAAGCGTCCGCTGCCGTTTGCACCGCTTTCGCGTCCACGACATCGCCGACTAAAACCCGCGCCGTGCCGCCGACTTTTTCACATTTCGCGGCGATTTCCTTGAGCAAATCCGCCCGCCGCGCCAGCAAACCGAGCGTCGCGCCGCGTTTGGCTAATTCAATCGCTAACGCTTCGCCGATGCCGCTTGACGCGCCGGTTAAAAAGATAACTTTATTTTTCCAGTTCATTAAAAAAGGATGCAAAAAAGAAAATGCCGAGTTGCCGTTTAGTTTAACCTAAAAACGCGAACTTGGCATTTCATCAAAAGAAAGCAGCGGTGTTTTTTTACAGTTCGTCGTGAAAATTCAAAACATTTTTTTCCACCGAACTCAACACGCTTCGGCGACGTATTGACCGAGAACTTTCAACGCTTTCGCCAAATCCGTTTGTTTGATAAGCAGATGATCGCGGGAAAAAGCCGACAGCGCGACAATTGGAATCGCGGCTTCGGCGAGAATCTTCGTCACTTCCGCGAGAAATCCGATGACGTTAAAATCGAGTTCGATGTCGAAGGTTAAAAGCCGAAAATTGCCTTGGGTTTTCGCGTTCAAAATCGAATAGCGAATTTTGTCAAAATCAATTTCGTCGAGCAGCAGCGTCGTCTCGAACTTGTCTTTGAAAATCATAAACGGCGCGGTCATTCGCGGGCTGAGTTCGGGATTTTCGAGCAGCTTTAACCAATCTTCGTGACGAACCGAGATGAACGTGAAGGTTTCAGGCGCAACTTCGACGCGGGTTTTACTTAATAGCTCTGAAACTTTCATTTTTCATTAGCTTCGATTTCTGTTCGAGATAGCAAAGCACCGTCAGTAACCGAAAATATAATTCTTTCTTTTGGTTTGGGTTTTATGCATTCATCAAATTTTTTCACATCTTCGACACTGGATACCTTTTCAAGCAAAGGGCAGGAAAGAATAACTGTATTAACTATTAACTGATTTTCTTTTTGATTAAATTTGTATTTGTCTAACCAATATGAAGCTGAAGTAGTATGCAAAACATTTTGATAATCAGCCAAACTTCCTAAATCGAAACCGGACAATCTATTTCCATTTTCGTCGAAGAAAATTATCACTTCTTTTTTTCTTTCGTTTTGATTACCGTAATAATTTTCAATCATTACCATTCTTTTTCCGTCGTTTGTAACCAACAGTGTTTGAGGCAGTTCGGGAAGAACTTTAGTCCAAACTTTTTTACCGTTTCTATATAAAACGGCTTTCTTATTTGGATTAACTTTGACAAAAAATCTTCGATTTGCCGAATAGTAATTAGTAGTTTTAAAAGTGCTGTATGTGTCGGCTTTAGCAGATGAAACAAATAAGCAAACGCTAACAATAAAAATCAGCAGATTAAAACATTTCATTATTTTTTAGACCTCAACAATCGTCGAAAGAATCACGGGTTTCGTGCCGGTTTCGCGCTGAATCAATTGTTTCAAATGAACGCGCAGAGTTTCCGCCATAAACCGCTTGTCCTGGTATTTATCGCGTTTCGTTTCGTTGATGATTTCCGAAACCGCGTCGCGGACGTTCTGCAAAAGTCCGTTGAGCGGATCAATGCCGGCAACGCCCTGAACGGTGATTTGCGGTTCTGATTTTAACTTTTTCGTTTCCTTGTCAACGGCGACCGTCAGCGTAATCAACCCGCTGAAGCCGAGTTTTTTGCGCTCGCGGATGATGTCGTAATCAATCTCGCCCAGATGCGCTTCGTCTATAAACGATTTGCCGATTTCGTTGTGTTCGACGACCCGCGCCGAGTTTTCGCCCAACTCCAGAACGTCGCCGTTTTCGATCAGAACGATGTTGTCGTCGGTGTAGCCTTCGATGTGATTTTTGATGTATTCCTTGTGGCGAAAAAGCATTCGATATTCGCCGTGAATCGGGACGACGAATTTCGGGCGAGCCGTCTCGACCATAATTTTGATGTCTTCCTGCGAAGCGTGACCGGAAACGTGAATCAAGCGGCGTTTTTCTTCGATGATGTTGCCGCCGTGTTTGTAAATCTGCCCGATCAAGCGCGAAATGGCGTGGTCGTTGCCGGGAATAATCCGCGCCGACAAAATCACCGTGTCGCCCTTTTCGATGCCCAAACCTTTATAGCTGCCGGTTGCCATATTCATCAGCGCGGCGCGCGATTCGCCCTGCGAACCCGTTGCCAGATAAACGATTTGATCCGCGTCGAGCGAGCGCGATTCGCCGAGTTCGATCAAAGTTTTGGGCGGAACTTTTATCAGTCCCAAACCCGTCGCAATCTCGACGTTTTTCATCATCGAACGTCCGAGAACGCAGACTTTGCGGTCAAAAGCGGCGGCGACATCCAGCACGACCTGAACGCGGTGCAGCGACGACGAAAAGGTCGAAACGATGATGCGCCCTTCGGCTTCGGCGAAAATTTCCTCAAAAGCCGGAATCACTTCGCGTTCCGAAGGCGTTCTGCCCGGCACGGTCGCGTTCGTCGAATCGCCGAGCAGAGCGAGAACGCCCGCGTCGCCGTATTTTTTCAAAGTATCCAAATCATACGGCTTGCCGATCACCGGCGTTTCGTCAATTTTGTAATCGCCCGTGTGAATAATCGTCCCGACCGGCGTTTTAATCGCCAGCGAAAAACATTCGATCAGAGAATGCGCGGCGTGAATATATTCGATTTCAAAACTGCCGATAGTGGTGACATCGTTGGCTTCGACGCGGTGCATCAGCACGTCGTCGAGCAGGCGGTGTTCGGACAGACGCTTGTCGGCGAGCGCGATGGTAAAGCGCGAAGCGTAAACCGGCACGTTAAATCTTTTCAGAAAATACGGCAAGGCTCCGATGTGGTCTTCGTGTCCGTGCGTTAAAATCAGCGCGGTCAAATCGTTTTTGTATTTGTCCAGAAAGTCGAAATTCGGGATGGAAATATCAACTCCGTAAGGCGTTTCTTCGGGAAAACCCATTCCCGCATCCACGATTATCATTTCATCGCCGTAGCGGATGCCCATACAGTTCATCCCGAATTCGCCGATGCCGCCGAGCGGTATTATTTCAATTTTGTTCACTTATTCTGTTTACTCGCTTGTCAATTTATTAAATTTCATTTAGATTTTAGCACAAAGCGATGTTTTCCGTTCTAACGGAACGCAAAATAGAGGCTCGCCCGGTGATCCGCTTTTCAAAAAACTCTCGAACTTGCCCGAAACAGCGTGAACCTGCGCGAAACATCGTGTAACCGGCGCGGCGCACACTGAGATGGTCAAGTTTAAATGGATACAAAACTCTTTCTCCTCCATTTGTTTTTACTTTTCAATTCCATTTCAAATTCCAACGGACTTTTGTAGCCCAAA
>JAYVKL010000075.1:0-18182 GCA_043768465.1 Pyrinomonadaceae bacterium | reverse complement strand
AAATTATACCAATTCAGTTTGAGAGGTGCGTCAAGTTCTGAGTTCACCCTTTCAGCGTGTTGCCGAAAGCTGTGCGCGGCGGCGGCAAAGTGCGTTCCGCGTTTGAATTCAGAACTTTACGCACCATTTGATTTGAATCGGTATTATTCTCCAGAAAAACTAAATTTATGAAAAGACGCGAATTTTTAACGGCGGCGGCGACGCTGCCTTTGCTGGCGCAGAATGATTTCGGCGCGGCGCGGCGATCTGCCAAAAATAAAAAAATCATCAAACCGAAGCGTTTGAAAAAGGGCGACACGGTTGCTCTGATTGCGCCGGCGAGCGGTGTCGAACCGGAAGAATTTGAAAAAGCCTTACAGAATCTCGGCGATTTGGGATTTAAAACGAAAATCGGAAAAAATGCCCGCGCCCGCAATGGATTTTTGGCGGGAACCGACAAAGAACGCCTCGCAGATTTGCATCAGGCGTTTGCCGACGTTGAGGTGAAAGCGATTTGGTGCGTGCGCGGCGGTTACGGCGCGGGACGGCTTTTGCCCGCATTGGATTTCAATCTGATTAAAAAAAATCCGAAAATTCTCATCGGTTACTCTGACATCACGGCACTGCACACGGCAATCCATCAAAACACCGGATTGGTAACATTTCACGGTCCGACCGGCGCGGCGACCTTTTCCGATTACGCGAAAAATCACCTTATCAACACGCTGACGAATCCGTCCGCGCCGTATCGAGTCGAGCTTTCGCCGGATAACGTCGTCAAAGAATCGAATTTGTTCAAGACCGAAACTATTTTTCGGGGAAAATGTCGCGGCAGATTGATCGGCGGCAATCTTTCCCTGCTGTCCGCGCTCGCCGGAACGCCGTTTGGTTTGCGAAATACGCAAGGGAGAATTCTTTTCACGGAAGATGTCGGCGAACAGCCTTACAGGATTGACCGAATGCTGACCCAGCTTCGCCAAAGCATTGATTTGCGGCGGTTGGCGGGCATCGCGCTCGGCATTTTTGAGGACTGCAATCCGAAAGCCGCCGGTTCGCAAAGTTTGATTGATGTTTTAAAAGACCGGCTCGGCGATTTGGGCATTCCCGTCGTTTACGGGCTTTCCTTCGGACATATCCGCGACCAATTTACGCTGCCAATCGGCATCCAAGCCGAACTCGACACGGAAACGGCGACGCTGACTTTTCTGGAAACCGGCGTAATTTGATAAAAACGAATAGAGCGGAAATTTTGCTGCGCCTTCGTGTCAGAATCCGAACTTCAGTTTGTTTTCGCTGCGCTGCGCCGGCGAAGAAACACGCCGAGAGCGTGGACTCTGAGCGAAGGCGAAAACTCGTTTGACATTTTTTGCCTGCTCACCCGAATTGATGAGAGAAGTCTCCTCCCGATTGATGATTACAACATCGAATAGCTCCTGTAAGATTTAGTTATCAAGTCGGAAAAACCGACCCGAAATTCACGAACGAGAAGGAAATAAAATGATTAACATCAGAAAAAGCGAGGCACGAGGCGGCGGAAATTACGGCTGGCTCGACACGAGATACACGTTTTCATTCAACACTTATCACGATCCGAAGTTTATAGGATTTCGCAGTCTGCGCGTGATAAACGAAGATTATGTGGCGGCAAATCAGGGATTCGGAACGCACGGACACGCCGATATGGAAATTATCACTTACGTCGTCAGCGGCGCGTTGGCGCATCAGGATTCGACCGGCGGCAATGAAGTTTTGCGCCCGCACGAAGTTCAGCGAATGACGGCGGGAGCGGGAATTCGGCACAGCGAGTTTAACCCTTCGGAAACGGAAAAAGTTCATCTTTATCAAATCTGGATTCTGCCGGAAAAAGACGGATTAACGCCCGGTTACGAGCAGACTTATTTTGCGCCCGAAGCGAAAAAAGGTGTGTTGAAATTAGTCGCTTCACGCGGCGGTGACGACGGTTCGGTGAAAATCAATCAGGACGTTCGGCTTTACAGTTCGATTCTGGCAAACGGCGAAACGGTTTCGCTCGAACTCGTCGAAAATCGTCACGCCTGGATTCAAATCGTCAAAGGAAAGGTTGACCTGAACGGTGAAATTTTGACCGCGAGCGACGGCGCGGCAATCAGCGGCGAAAGACTTTTGCAAATAAAATCGCTCGCCGACGAAACCGAATTGCTGCTGTTCGATTTGAACTAAAACCAGAGAATTTAAAAAGTTTAAGCCGCAGATTATCGCGGATGATGCGGATTAGAATACAATCGAATTCTTAATCCGCGTTATCCGCGATAATCTGCGGTTTTTTTTTGATATGAAGCAAATCACACCAAACGCGACTATCGGCGTTTTCGGCAGCGGACAATTAGGGCGCATGTTCGCCATCGAAGCCCGTCAAATGGGTTATCGCGTCCACACGTTTTCGCCCGAATCCGACACGCCGACCGGACAAGTTGCCGATTACGAAACCTGCGCCGAATATGGAGATTTGGACGCGGTTGAAAAGTTTGCGAAATCGGTTGCCGTCGTCACTTTCGAGTTTGAAAACGTGCCGTTTGAAACCGTCGAAAGAGCGGCGCAGTCAATCGAAGTATTTCCGCACGGCGAAGTTCTGCACATCGCACAGCATCGCCTTCGAGAGAAAATTTTTTTGCAAACCAACGGCTTTCCCGTGACCGAATTTCGCCACCTGAAAACGATTGAAACATTGAAAAAAGCCGCTTTGGAAATCGGCATACCGGCAATCCTAAAAACCGCCGGTTTCGGCTACGACGGCAAAGGTCAGGCGAAAATCGAAGCAATCGAAGACTGCGAAACGGCGTTCGCGCAAATCGAAGCGAACGACGCGGTTTTAGAGGCGTTCGTTGATTACGAAAAGGAAGTTTCCGTCGTCGCGGCGCGAGATTTCGCGGGCAATTTCGCGCATTACGGCGTGATTGAAAACCGGCACGAGCATCGTATTTTAGACGTTTCGTTCGCGCCCGCGCAGATCTCTGACAAAATCCGCAACGAAGCGATTGAAATCACGCGCGGAATCCTGGAAAAACTCCGAGTCGTCGGCGTGATGACGGTGGAATTTTTTTTAACGAAAACCGGGAAACTGCTCGTCAACGAACTCGCGCCGCGCCCGCATAATTCGGGACATTTGACGATTGATGCCTGCGTCGGCAGTCAGTTCGAGCAGCAGTTACGCGCCGTTTGTGGATTACCGCTCGGTGCAGTTGAATATTTAAAACCGGCGGCGATGGCGAATCTTTTAGGCGATTTATGGAAAAACGGCGAACCGAATTTTGCCGAAGCGTTAAAAAATAAAGCGGTCAAACTGCATCTCTACGGCAAACAGGAAGCCAGAAGCGGGCGCAAAATGGGACATTTAACCGCGCTTGCGGAAACGGCGGAAGAAGCCGTGAAAATCGTTGAACGGGCGCGAAGAAATTTGTTGAATCCCAATCCTTTTGAGAGTTTATAATGTAGAGAGTTTTCCTAAATGGAGTCTCGAAATAATGATTCAATGCTTTACACAACACTAATTACCATTGCTGCACTCTTTTTGCTTTTCTTTCCGTTCATTCCAATTGGCGGAGATTACTATCGAAGTTTATTGGTAATTTATCACAGATACGATTTTCCAATATTAGAAGGCAGTTGGATATTTTCAACTGATATTCCAATGCTGGAAATTGTTCGCGGTGCTGATCCTTTTACTTTCAAACACATAGAAGCCGATTATGCTAAAGATAAGCGGTATGTTTATACCGGACAAAGACTTGATAATTCAGACCCGCAGACTTTTCGAGGCATTGATGCGCCGTTCAAAAGTGAGGGAAACAAAGAGCGTTACTACGTTGACAAAAATTCGGTGCGTTGGGGTGAAGTTCTCCAAATGAAAGTTATCAGCAAGGGAAAACCGGCAGAGAATTTTGATACTGAAACTTTTGAGCCGCTCGGCGGACATTTTATACGCGATAAAACAGGAGTTTATTTTTCCGGCGGCACTTCGGGAAATATATCAGAAAAGAATCGTTATGACCGTTACGAAAGTCGGATATTTATTCTCGTCTGAATGATATTGACGCGAAAAGTTTTTCTGTTACTAAACTTACGAATAAAGAGTGTTATGCCAAAGATAAAAATTTCATCTATCGTGTTAATCACCGTTGGTTTGGAAGCAGTGTAACCTCTAAAGAACACTCAAAGGTTTTAGACGCAATTGAAAGTGTTCAACCGGAAATATCTGACTAAAATCTCTTTCCCAACCAAAAGCCCGCCACCACGCCGACGAATCCGACCAAAACACTCAAAAATAAATAAGCGAATGCAGTAACGAAAAACCGCTCACGAATCAACTCAAAAACTTCCAGTTCAAACGTCGAAAACGTCGTGAACGCGCCCAAAAATCCGACTGTCAGAGCCAGCCGCAAATTTTCGTTTTCCGTAAATTTATCGGTAAAAATTATTAGCAGAAAACCCATCAGAAACGAGCCGCTGACGTTGATGAGAAACGTGTGAAAAGGAAATTTGCCGAACAAATCGGCGAGCGGCGAAAGATTGATTAAATAACGAGCGACGGCTCCGAACGCGCCGCCGAACGCGACCGCCGCAATTTTCGTAAAAAATTCCACGAATCATTTTACACGCAAAACCGATTTTTCGCCCGCATCGCGCTTGACGTTTTGCCGTCGTTCGCGCCTAATTTTATTTATGTTGAAAACGCGCAGTTTGAAACTCGAACGCATTGACACGGGCGATTATACGCCGAAAGAATATAACCGATTTTTGCGCGAAATCGGTTTTATCAACCGTGTTCTCGGCGACCGAAGAGCGTTACGGAAAACGCTTTTGCGCGAAATTAACAATAAAAATTCATCGAATTTCAGTGTTTTGGATGTTGGCGCGGGTTCGGGCGAACTGCTTCGGGCGATTGCCGTTTTTGCGCGAAAAACGAATCGAAAATCGCGCCTTTGCGGTTTGGAATTAAACGAGCGTTCGGCGGAAGCGATAACGGAAGAATCGAAAACTTTCGCGGAAATCATTGCCGTCCGCGCCGATGCTTTTCACTTGCCGTTTACCAATAACTCTTTCGACTACAGCATTTGTTCGTTGTTCACGCATCATTTCACCGACGAGAACGTCATCAAAATCGTGTCTGAAATGAACCGGGTTTCGCGCCGCAAAATCTTTGTCATAGATTTACATCGCCACCGCGCCGCTTATTTTTCCTACAAACTTTTCTGCCGCGCTTTTCGCATCAGCCGGCTCGTCCGCGAAGACGGTTCGCTGTCGGTTTTGCGAAGTTTCACGCCTGACGAATTGCGGCGCATCGGCGAGAAAGCTGGATTGGAAAAAGTTTCGGTGAAAAGAATCGCGCCGTTTCGTCTGGTTTTGGAAGGCGGGAAAAAAGATTAGCCACGAACAAACACGAAATTTCACGAAATAAATTCATAAAATTTTCGTGCTGTTTTGTTTTTTTTCGTGGCTGAAGCTTTCTTCCCGAAGTTTTTCCAAATGCGCTTCGACCGATTTTTCAGCAAGGCGGACGAGTTCGGGTTTCAAATCAATATAAACCGCTTCGACGATTTCGCAGACAGTTGCCGCGCCGTTTTTCAATACGGCTAAAATTTGTTTTTCCCTTTCCAGACGGTGCGTAATGTAATTTTCAATCTTCGCTTTCGCATCGAAAACCGCCGAGCCGTGCGAACCGCATAAAAACTTCAAATTCGGCAAATTACGCAGTCGTTCGAGCGATTCTAAATAATCATTCAAGTTTCCGTCGGGCGGCGCGATGACGACGGAACTCGCATTGACGACGTTATCGCCGGACAGCAAAAAGCCGAACTCCGCATCGTAAAACGCCAGTAACCCGGAGGCGTGTCCGGGCGTGTGAAGCGTTTGCAGTGTAAACTTCGCGCCGTTTCCATCTTCTAAATCATACGCTTCGCCGTCTTCGATTAACTTTTGAAATTCGACTTTTCCCTGTAATTTCTCCGAAGTTGCGCGATGGGCGGCGAGCGGAATGTGCAGATTGAATTTGTCGAAAAGATGCGCCTGCAAAACGGTTTCGCCGCCGAAATGATCGGGATGCTGATGCGTCGTGATGATCGCCTGACATTCGTAATTTCTCTCGATAAACGAATCAACAATCGCGTGCAGTGCGTTTTGTTCCGCCTCATCTTCGGAAGCCGCGTCAATGACGACGAATTTTTTGCGCCCGACGATAAAGCAATTCGTGTGCGTCGCGGGCGGCAAAGTTTCGGTTTTCAAAGGAAAACAAATCGTGCGCGGATTTAATTCGATGTATGAAATCACGCCGTCAACCCGTTGAGAATTTTCGAGCAGTTTATCTGAAACAGAGTTTGAGATTTGAGATTTGAAATCTAAAACTTCCGCCGCCAGCGTTTTCAGCGACCGCAAAACCGGCGGCGAAATCAAAACTTCCGACTTTTTCCACCGTTCCAAAGCCTGTTTCGGCAGGATGAATTCGACGTTTTCGAGTTCGGAAATCGCGGCGAAAGGCGTTTGTTTCGGCGGACAAACGGCGAGAAAAAATCTGGTTTTAAAACGCACCGGCGAAAAGTTCGGTGTTGTCCAAAAGCCTGTGTAGAAAAAATCTTCCGCGTCAATCCACAAATTCCAATGCGTTAAAATCTCGCCGAAAGTCATTCTGCCGGAAATCAAATCGTCGTGCAGGGATGCGCGCTGCCCGCGTGTTAATTTTTCGCCGTTGCGGACGAGCAAAACGCCCGCCTCTTCAAACATCTCGCGGACGGCGCAAACGATAAATCGTTCCAGTTCCGCGTCCTGGCAATTTTTAATTTTAGCGTCTGCGTCGGACGCTTCCAGTTTGCCGCCGGGAAAAGCGTGCCAGCCGCCCAAGAAAGACAGATTCGGATTGCGCCGCGCCCACAAAACTCGGTCGCCCGTTCCGTTTAATAAAATGACGGCTGATGCGTCTCTCGGAGTTGCCGGTTTTTTATTCATTCGCTTAGTTTAGTTTGAAGCATTTATAAATTAAAGTTGCTGCGGTTTTAATTATCCAATCGTTCGGAGCCGCCGGCAACCGATAGCCGGCGGCTGATAATTGTGGTAATCTGTGGACAAAAAATTATGGCAAAACACATCAAAGATTTATTCGATTTAACGGGCAAAACGGCAATCGTGACGGGCGGTTCACGCGGCATCGGCGTTGAAATGGCGGAAGGTTTGGCGGAAGCGGGAGCAAATTTAATGCTCTGCGCCCGACGCGAAGAATGGCTGAACGAAACGGTCGAAGAATTTCGCGGCAAAGGTTTTACGGTTGAAGGGAAACCGTGTGATGTTTCCAAGGAAGCGGATGTGCAAACCGTGGTTGACGCGACCATCGAAAAATTCGGCAAAGTTGATATTTTAATCAACAACGCCGGAATTTCGTGGGGAGCGATGCCCGAAGAGATGCCGCTCGTGCAGTGGCAGAAAGTAATTGATGTCAATTTGACCGGCTGTTTTTTATTCGCGCAGATCGCCGGGCGCGAAATGCTCAAACAAAACAGCGGCTCGATCATTAACATCGCTTCCATTGCCGGAATTTCATCGAGCGCAAACGGTCCGTTTTACGCCGGTTACGTCGCCAGCAAAGCCGGTTTAATCGGCTTAACCCGCGAATTGGCGGCGAGTTGGGGACGCAAAGGAATCCGCGTTAACGCGATTGCGCCGGGCTTTTTCCACTCGCGGTTGGCTGATAAAGTGATTGATATTTACGAACGCTCGATTCAGGAAAATAACGTCATCCCGCGCATCGGCGAAGAAGGCGAGCTGAAAGGCGCGGCGGTTTTTCTAGCCTCGGACGCTTCGAGTTACATTACCGGACAAACGATTATCGTGGACGGCGGAATGACGGTTTGAGACGAACAAATCCAGTCAACAGTTTTTTCGCCCGCGAAATATAACTCTTTTGATTCCGTCGCTAAAATCGCAATCCGAGACCGACGATCAATCCATAACTTTTATAATCGCCGGGAAAAGGCACTTGCGGTGCGGGATTTATGCGCCGGTAAAGAGCGAAAATGCCGGTTACGCCCAAATTTATCCAACAATTCGAGATTCGTCTGCCGATGCCGCCGCTCAAACTGAAACCGCCGGAATTATTTAACGCCGGACTAAATGAACGGTCGGAAAGCGCGTTGGTCGTGTAGCCGCCGCCGAGCAGGATTTTCGTCGTCGGATTCAATTTGTAAATTCCGCCGATAATCAATAAATGAACATCTTTGGCGTTGATGTTTTGTATGAAAATCGGCGTTCCGGTTTGCTTGTCCAAAACCCGAATCCGGTCTAAAGCCTTGCCGTAGCGGTAAAAACGATAATCGAAGTCCACGAAAAAACGCTTCGTCGGCTGAACTTTTATTCCGAATTCAAAAATCGAAGGCAGCTTAAACGGAACTTTGACCGACAATTTCAGCGGCAAAAGTTGCAAACCTGTCGGCGTGATAACCGGCTGAACCGTGTCGAGCGTTCCGTTGTAATCGTATTGGCGGGCGGTTTTGTAATTAAAGCCGAAACTCACTTTTTCCGTCGGGCGAAAATGGACATTGAAAGATGCCCCGACTCCGCCGATTTTTGAAACATCGAGGCGGCTTTGTTTGATAATTCCGATTGCCGCGAGTTGTGCAATCGGTGTCGTTTGCATGAGAAAACCGCGCCCGAAAATAAACGAGCCGCCGATTGAAAGTTTTTTGTGCAGACGAATCACGCCCGCCAGAGCAACATCGTTCGACGCGGTTCTCGTATCGTAAAACTGCGCCTGATTTCCCAAAACCGTTTCCGAATCCTTCAACTTCGATTCAAAACCGAACGTCTGCGAAAGCCCGACACCGAACGCATATCGGCGGCTTCCGGCAGTGTAAGTTATCTCGCCGGAAAGCGTCGGCAGCGCGATTGAGGCGGCGGATTTTACCGATTGCGCGAAACCGTTCGGCGTGTAGATTCTCCGGTAATGACAATAAACGCCCTGCGCTTCGACCATTACGCGCCAATGCGATTTTTTATTCGGAATTTCTTCGTCTTCGATTTCGGTCAGCGCGGCGGCATTATTGCGCGTAAAAAGATTGTCCGCGTCAGTCCGCGCATTGCCTTCGCCGCCGCTGTTCGCCGGAACATTGCCCGGATAATTGATGCCTTGCGCGTTAGCGGGAAGTTGCGTGAGGATGAGAAAAAACGCCGCGATAAAATAATGTGCGATGTGTTTTTTGAGCGAAAAAGAAAGCGATGATTTAAGCATTTCGTTGATGGTTTTTGACAAATGAAATTGTAAATATAGAAAAATGGTTTGTCCGACCGATTTAGATTCTGCGGCTGTGCCGCCCGATGTGCGGCGACGGCTCTGCCTCGCCGCACATATAACTTTAAATTCTTTGAGGCTCTGCCTCGTCCGTGCGCGGCGCAGCCGCAAAAAACTAAGAAATGCCAACCGGAAAGGCACGGACTTTCCGCACATCAGGCGGCACAGCCGCAAAGAAACAGAATTTTCAAATTCAAATCTCGATCCTTGAAGTTACATTCCCGTCAAAATCGAGCCATTGATGATTGTCGTAATCGTAGAGTTTGCAGATTTTCAGCGTTCGGTGTAGCTGTAAAATCGAACCTGCTTGAACCGTGATGTCTTTTGAAAACGCGGTTTCCAGAGATTTTTGCGATTCGCGCAGATTGTAGAGCGGGATTTTTGAATCCACGTGATGCGCCGTGTGTTCGAGGATGTTGTTGAATAAAATTTCGACGATGCGCGGCAGTTCGACGCGAACGCTAGCCTTAACCTGACTGTTGAAAAAATCCCATTCGGATTTTTTATCAAACCAGCGAACTTGCGGGTGCGTGTGATGCTGCAAAGTTACGAACGCGACTAAAAAACTCCAAACCGCGAACGGCAAAATCACGGCTAAAAGCACGAGCATCAACGGCGACAGCAATTCCAAGCCGAAATGCGCGGCGATATATTGCGGAACGAAAAACAACGAAACGATTTCAAACAACAAAAAAGCCGCGACTAATGAAATATCGAAGATAAAAACCTTGCGCTTCATTTTCTCAAAATCGCTTTTTCGCGGAATGACGATATGTTTCCACCAAACTTCGATTTGGTAATAAAAAGCCACGCCGAAAATTGTCCGGTAAAATCGGTGCAGATTTTTTCGCCGATTCGGAAGCGCGTCAAATTCCTGTTTCGATAAAGGAACAAACGGATAATCTTTCGGTTTGAGATTCGTAAAACCGTGATGCAGTTGATTATGCGCGACTTCCCATGCCGAAAAGGTAATGAGCGACGGCAGAAAGGCGATTCTACCGAGAATGTGATTGAGCGTTTTGTTGGCGGCAAAACTTCCGTGACACGCATCGTGTCCGACAACAAATAAACCGCCGGTAAATAATCCGTTGAGAGCGATTGCAATTATTTTTATTATCCAAAAAGGCACGAAAATGATTGCCGCAAAAGTCAGAAGATACGCCGAAAAGTTTGCGCCGAAAATTAGAATCGCCAAAAGATTTGATTGCCAATGCCGCGTTTCCGGCATTTTTGAGCGCACATATCCGGCATTGAGAATTATTTCTTTCTTTTCGTTTCCGGCAAAAAGAAGTTCGCTCATTTCTTTATAATTTTAAGGTAAATGACATTCTTCGGCGCGTCCCAAAACATCCGCGAATCGGCGATTGCGTCCTTCGGAATTTCGCGGGCAAAATCGGCGACTTCAGTTTCGGTGCGATAAATCAAACTCCATTGCATAAATGTTTCGCCGTATGCAATATCAGGCAAACACGGCGCGAAATTGGCGACGAGAAGCCGACCGTTCGGCTTGAGCATTTGAAACATTTTGTTTGTTAATCGGTTAGCGACTTTTTGCGGAGGATAATCGTAAAGTCCCGCCGCATAAACAAAATCTAAATCGTGAAACTGCTTACCGTTGGTGAACAGCGACTTGATCGGCGCGTGAACCGGATTGACGTTGAATTTCGCCAATTCATTTTTGACGACTTCGAGCGAAAGCGCGTCTTGGTCGAGCGCAAAATATTCGGCGACTTTGCCGTTCGTTACGGCGTTTGAAATCGCGGCTTCGCGCAAGTGTCCGCAAGCGATGGAAAGAATCCGCAAATCGCTCGAATCCACCGCCATTTCGTCAATCATCGCGGCGATTATTTTGCGCCGTTCCCTGACGCTTTCCGTCGTCGGCTGTTTGCCGCCCCAATCGAAAATCCGTCTGCCGAGTTCGGAAGTCTCCGGCGCGGGCTGCCGCAAACCATACATATAATCAATCAATTCCGCATCGCCCGCATAATTGCGCGGCTTATCAAAAGAATGTTTCGTGAACGGGTCTTGATGAATAATCGGCACAAACGAATGACTCAGCCAATCCTTTTTCGCAAACTCCGTCCATTCCGCCGCGCTGTATGTCGCCCGCAAATCCTGAAATCCCAACGTCAATTTTGTCAAACCGGCATCAACATCGCCGCCGAGCAACGCGCTTTTCGCTTCATCCATCAAGGCAAAGGCTTCTTTTGTAAGTTTGTTCATAGCTTTTTGTATTCAGAACATTTTTCGTCCAGATAATCGTCAATCGTGCAGGTTTTCTTGATTGTCGAATTGTTTTTCTCCTTGATAAAGAATTCGTTTAGACCTTTACGGCAACCGTCGCCGTAATACCAATCACAGGTGTATCCCAAATTGGTAAATGGATATTTTTTGTCATAGCTTTCGTTTTTAATTGGCGAATTTATCGGTTTTAACAAGGTTACTTGAATATCAATCAAAAATTGGCGAATTTATCAGTTTTAACAAAGTTCCTTGAATATCAATCAAAGAACTCGGACGGGTTAATTTACAAACATCTACTTCAAGTTCAACCAAACATTTATAAGTTTTGTCATACCGCAAGCCGAGTAATTTTTTGAGCCGATTTTCTTTGTTCGCAAACTCACCTTTTTTGCTCTGAAAAACACTCTTCATTTCATCTGACTGTGTCACCCAAAAGTCTTTATTAGAAAAATACTTTTCATTGTTTTGGAAGTCGGTGCAATCGCTTTCAGTTAAAGTAACAACCGAAGTTTTAGTGCTTATTATCTGTAGCGCTTCAACTTCGTTTTGTTCTATTGTTTTGGCATCGTCCATTGCTTTTTGAAATAGAATTTTGTCGTCTTGCGCGTTGACGGAAATCGTTGATGAAAGAATTGTTATCGCCAACAAATAAAAGATTTTTTTCATATAATTATTTTTGGGTCGTTTATTATGTGATCCGCAGAGTCAATCCGAGACTGTATTGACCGTCAGAGCCGTTAAATGTTAGCGGCGCGATGTTGTGATTTCCGGCAGCGGTCGGCAGATTGGCGAAAGTTCCTTTGCAGAGCAGGCGATCTTCGCCGTTTGCCAATTTTTTGAGCGTGTAAGATTCAATGTCTTCGATTGCCGTTCCAAAAGCACCTGTCAAAAATGAAACCGGCTTCGGAATTGCGCCGGTCGTCGCTTTTTTGGCGATTCCGAAAAGCGATTCGACAATCGGCGCGACGATTTCTTTGAATTTGTCCCAAAAATCTTTGCGGTCAACGTCAAAAATCTTGATTTGAACCGAATGAATATTCGCTGCTTTGGTCAATAAAATAAGTCTGTCCCAGGCGTCTATCAAAGTCATACTGAAACCGTGGGCGTTGCTGCGGACATAGTTCGGCTTGCCGGATTTGGTTGCGTCGCATTCCCAATAAGTATCGAAATTCGGCATCACCGAATGCGCGGTTGCCAGTTCGCCGTCTTCGTTGACATGACGAATGTCAGCGATAAAACGAAAATTGGCTTTTCCATTTTCCAAACCTGTCGGAAAATCAAAACTGTTCAAATTTAATTCAAAAATTGGCATTTTCTCTCCTTTTTTATCTTTTTGTTTGAGTTCCAAAATAAAATCCAAGAACTGCTCCGGCAACATTAGTCAATACGGGCATTCCTTTATCGATGTCAACAAAAGCTGAAATATAACAGACCGTCCCAACCACAACCAGACCAATTATGCCGCCGATTAAGCCGACGGAGTGTTCCATCAATAACGACTTTGGATTTTCATTTAATTTAGGATCACACATTTTTTTCTCTTTTTTGAACTTTGTTATGTCAGATTTCGCCCCCAAAAGTCATATATCTTTAGAAAGCTTTTTTCAGCGTTGAAGCAGTGGCTTGAATGAGTTTTGGGTCTGATGTGGACAAACATAGACGAATCGGTGGGGAAGGTAATTAAAAAATTATTAAATTTCGGCTAAAAGATTGCTAAAAGTCGAAATTTGTTGATGATAGATGCACCATCCCACAATTTAGACTATGAGGAAGCCACGATTTTACAGTTTTGGGGAGTTTCGGCTTGATGCGGTTGAAGAGATTCTTTGGCGCGGCTATGAAAGAGTGCGGATCAACAAGCGGACTTTTCAGGTTTTGCGGCTGTTGGCGACAAATGCGGGAAGGCTGGTTTCCAAGCGGGAATTTTTTGAGACGGTTTGGGCGGATGCGGCGGTCGAAGATAATAGTTTGACGGTGGCGGTGAACGCGCTTCGCAGGGTTTTGGGCGACAACCGGAATACGCCGAAATACGTCGAAAATGTTTCTGGGAAAGGTTATCGGTTTATCGCGCGGGTCGAAGTTTCAGCGGAAGGGGAAACGGGCGCAACGGTTTTGGCAGTCGGTGCTGTTCGAGAAATAGAAACAGCGATTCTACTGAATCTCGAAATCGTGCCGGAAAGGGAATCCGTCAGTGAACGCGGCAAATTGAAGTCGCTTGGTGTGTTTGGCAGAGCGGTCGGTTTGATAGTCAGGCGAAGATTTTACGCGGCGGCGGTTTTCGGGCTGATCGCGGTTTGTTTGCTGGGCTGGGTTTTTACGGGGAAATCGCCCGCCGCGTATTCTTCGCTTCCGGCGGAAAATACGGTCGCGCAACAGGATTATTTGACGGCGCGGCATCATCTCGGAAAACGCGGGGCGGATAATTTGCGGCTTGCCGTTAAATATTTCAAACGAACCGCCGCGCTCAAACCCGATTGCGCCGAATCATATTCGGGAATGGCAATCACCTACGCTTTATACAGCACTTACGGCGTTGATTCGCCAAAAAATTCGGTGCCGCTTGCCCGCGAAGCCGCCGAAAAAGCCTTGAGTTTGGACGAAAATTCTGCTGAAGCCCTCACCGCGCAGGCTTATATTACCTATAATTTCGATTACCAATGGCAGAAAGCCGAACAGCTTTTCGAGCGTGCGCTCAAACTCAACCCGCAGAGTTTTATCGCGCATCACTGGCACGGCGAATTCTTGAATATGACGGGAAAAAGCAGCGAAGGCTCGGCGGAAATCGAAACCGCAATTTTGCTAAACCTGCTTTCAGCAGTAGCTTACAATGATTTGGCACTCGGCTATTTATTTAGCGCGTGATTACGACAAAGCCTTTTTTTATATGCAAAAATCGCTCGAAACGGAAAAGGAATTTGCGGTCGGGCATTACAACCTTAGTGAGATGTATGAAATAACCGGTAAATACGATGAAGCGGTCGCCGAATGGCTCAAGGGAATGGCGTTTGAAGAAATAGATCAGGCGGACATCAACATTTTGGAAACCGCGTATCGAGGCAAAGATTTCCGCCATTTCGCGCAAGCCAAAGCTGCGTGGCTCGAAAAAACGCGCGGCGATCAAGATTATATTTTAGCCACCGACATCGCCAAAGGTTACATCGGCGCGGACGACCACGAAAAAGCGTTGGCGCGGCTCGAAATCGCATACGAGGAACGCTCGCCGGACTTGATTTTCATCGGACATTCGCCTGCCTACGATCAATTGCGAAGCGAACCGCGCTTTCTGGCAATTCTCAAAAAGATGAATTTTTGATTTTTATACGACAAAAAAAGGCTGGAGAATTTATAAATTCTCCAGCCTTTTTCTGAATAACAATAAGCCGGTTGCTACCGCCCGCGAATCTTACTTTTACCAAATCAAACAGGCATCTTTGCGGATCATCGCGCTCGATTGTTTGCAGCCGAAGGCTTCAGCAAACTGCGGTAAGTTCGAGAGCGGACCATTGACGCGCCAGCGCGGGAGCGAATGCGGGTCGCCCAGAACCTGCGAGCGTTCGGCTTCCGGCGTTGATTTTGCCGCCCAAACCTGCGCCCAGCCCAGGAAAAATCTTTGTTCGGGCGTTAAACCGTCAATGGCGGCGGGACGCGGTTTGCCGGCGAGCGATTTTTGATAAGCCGCGTAAGCCATCGTCAAACCGCCGAGGTCGGCGATGTTTTCGCCTAAGGTTAATCTGCCGTTGATGTTTAGTTTCGGCTGCACTTCGTAGCCGCTGAACTGGTCGGCGACGCAACTGGCGCGGGCTTCAAATTTGGTGCGGTCGGTGTCGGTCCACCAGCTTTTGAAGTTGCCGAGCGCGTCGAATTTGCTGCCCTGATCGTCAAAGCCGTGCGTGATTTCGTGTCCGATGACCGCGCCGATGGAACCGTAATTGATCGCGTCGTCCGCCGCGAAATTAAAGAACGGCGGCTGCAAAATTCCGGCGGGAAAAACGATTTCATTCAGATTCGAGGCGTAATAAGCGTTGACCGTCGGCGGTGTCATTCCCCAGCGCGTCCGGTCGAGCGGGTTGCCGATGTCCTTTAAGTTTCTGGCGGACTCGAACCGCTTTGAATTGGTTTCGTTGGTCAGATAAGATTGGCGGCTGACCGTCAGACCTTTGTAACCGCGCAAGGTATCGGGATAACCGATTTTGCGTTTGAAGGCGACGAGTTTGACGAGTCCTTCCTTTTTAGTTTCGTCGCTCATCCAGTCGAGATTTTTCAGACGGTCGCTGAAGGCGGCGAAAAGATTGTCAATCAGCGTATTCATTCGCGCTTTGGCTTCGGGCGTAAACGCTTTTTTGACGAATTCCTGTCCGAGGGCTTCGCCGACTGCCCCGTCGGTCGCCGCCACGCAGACGCGCCAGCGCGGTTGCTGTTCCTTGGTTCCCGACAGATATTTGCTGTAGAAATTGAAGTTGGCATCAACGAAGGACTTGGAAAGACGCGGCGCGGAAGTGTTGATGACCGACCAGCGCAGATAGTTTTTCCAATCGGCGAGCGGCACATCCTTGAGCATCGCGTTCACTTCCTTGAAAAAAACCGGCTGACCGATGTTGATTTCCGACGTGGGCGCAATGCCGCGCGCCGTCATATAATCCGCCCAGGAAAAATTGGGCGTGATTTCCGAGGCGTTGGCGAGCGTCATTTTGTTGTAGCGCGAATTTGGATCGCGTAATTCAACCGGAGCTTTCGAGGCTTTGGCAAGGCGCGTTTGAACGTCCAACACGCTCTGCGCGTTCGCCGCCGCCGTCGCGGGCGCATCGCCGAGCAGTTTAAACATCGTCGTCGCGTATTCGACAAATTTCAAACGGGTTTCCTTCGATTTATCGTCGTCTTTCGTGTAATAATCGCGGTTCGGCAAACTCAAACCGCCTTGTCCGGCGTTGGCGATCACCATCGAAGCGTTTTTCAAATCGCTGCCGCCGCCGAAGCCGAACAAAACGGGAATTCCCGAATTGTGCATCAGGGCGATTTGGCTTTCCAAGCCTTTCGTCTCCTTAATGCCGTTAATCTGTTTAAAATACGGTTCGAGCGGTGTTATTCCGGCTTTTTCAATCGCCGCTTCGTCCATACAGGAAGCGTAATAATCGCCGATCAACTGCGTGTCCGTGCCGGCTGCGGCTTTAGTATTGGCAGCGGTTTCGACGACGCTTTTCAAAATATCGTTGTTGTTTTCGCCTAAGATGTTGAAACTTCCCCAGCGCGAATAAGCGGCGGGAATTTCCGTGTTTTTCAGCCACGTGCCGTTGGCGTATTGGAAAAAGTCCGTGCAGGCATCAACCGTTTTGTCCATCCGCGTCACGTCGAAGCCTTTGTTTTGGGCGAAAGCGGATGTCCAGACGGCGAACAGAAGAGTCGCGCCAATCGCCAATCGAAAATTGAATTTATACATTTTTTAACTCCTGAAATTTTTAAGATGTTTGATGAGGATTTGATACGGGAATATGGAAAAAAGGTTTCACGCCCGTAAAAAAAATCAACCGGCAGAACGAATGGCGGCGAGCCGAAAAAACGCCTTTCGATTGAATGAAAATCACATTGTCGGCTGGCTGGAAATCACGATGCCGGCTGCCGTTCGTTCGGCTGATAAACTTTTTCACAAAACCGGAACGAATTTGCCGCGCACTTTTTCGTGAAGAATTCGCGCCAACTCTTTGCGGTTTTCGTTTTGCACGGGCGCGTCGCCGAAGTTGATGACGGCGGTGAATTCGCGGGCTTGAAAAAGATACCAGAGATGCGTCCCGAAAGTTTTTTCGTCCCACCACGCCACCGTTTCAGTCGCTTTCGGCACATTCGACGGCGTGGCGTAAGTTATCGAAGCGTAGGAAACGGGCAGTTGCGCTCGGGCGGCGAATTCAAAAAAAGACGAGTTGAACGGCAGCACCGTTTCGCCGACGGTGCTGGTGCCTTCGGGAAAAACGACCACGCCTTCGCCCTGTTCAAAGCGTTTGATGATTTCCGCGCCCGCTCGCGGAATATCGCGCCGATTAGCGCGATTGATAAAAACCGTTCCCATATCGCGGCAAATTCTGCCCGCCAAAAACCATTCGCCGACCTCGCTCTTGGCGACGAAAACAGTGTTGACGACTGCCCGCAGCGCGGCGACATCGGTGTAACTCAGATGATTGCAAACGAGAAAAAACGGCGCGGCGGGCGGTTCGCCGATGACTTCGATTCGCATTTTCGAGATTCGGACGAACGACCGCGCCCAGGCTCCGAAAATCATCTGCCGCCAGAGAATTTTATTCGGAATAAAAGACGCGGTGAAAAACCACACGCCGTAAACTCCGAGCGTCGCCGCGACAAATGAAAAGTATCGAAAGACAGCGCGAACATTTTTCATAAAGAATCGGAGTTTGATTTTTATTCAGCTAATTTGAAATTTTTAAGCGACCAGTTGAAAGTTAAGTAGTCAGACAGTTAAATCTTAAGCTAAATTTTCCCGATTTAATCAATGAAATCTAGGTTTTTGCCGAAAAAATACTTTAAGATAAATCTGTCCGACTACTTACTATACCCAAAAGAAATTGGTTTGCGAAAAATTTGAAAGCTAAGTCGTTGATTTTATTGAACTATCTAAATTATATTTTTGCAAACCAATTTCTGAAAG
>JAYVKL010000074.1:0-28122 GCA_043768465.1 Pyrinomonadaceae bacterium | reverse complement strand
GTCCGTGCGTAATTTATCGGGATTCATCACGCCGCCGGGCAGTTGCAGCGCGTCGAAATCTTCGGCGTTCGCCGCGCTGACCGTCAAATCAACCGCGATGGTTTTGCCCCAGTCGGTTTCGTTCCAACCTTTGATTTCACCGCTTTTCAACGAAACTATTTTTACCTCTGCGCCCGCCGCTTCCAAAGCCTTTTTCGGCTCGAAAAGCTCGCTCTGCTCAAAGCCGTCGGTCGCCAGAATCGCCACCTTTTTTCCTGCCAATTGGTTACTCATAATTGCTCCTTTGTAATTCTTAAAGTCAAAAGCGACAAACATAAATCGGCGTTTTGATTCGATTCAGATCGGTCGTTCAGATAGTCTTGAAAACAACTTCTATGCCATAATTGGCGTATCCGAAATTCGCTGAAATTTTTATTGAAATCGAACGACGATTGCACATATCTAGCCTTAAGCAACAAAGGAAGGTTTTACTTGAGTCTCTCTGAAAGACGTAAAATTTTCGCTGATTTTTCGATGAACTCTGACGAAAAAAACAACCGGCAACTGGACGAAGCCGCCGACCGAAACGGTTCGGCGATAATCGTCGTTGATGAAAATTCGTCGGTGGCGAGCGAGTCCAATAACAACTCAATGTGCCGGATGCTTTCTGATTCGGCGGAATTCGCTCCGCACTGCGCGGAGTTTTGCGGAAAGGCTTTTAAATGGGCGACCGAGGCGGGAAAAGCGGTCGAATATAAATGTTACGCGGGATTAAATTGTATGGCTGTGCAAACCAAAAATAAAAAATCTGTGGCAATTATCGGGCGGGTGTTTTTGAAGGCAGAAGATTATCGGAGCGCGACGGAACGCGCCGCGACGGGCGATTGGAAACAGTTTCCGGCAAACCAATTTTTCGGCAACACGCTGTTCGGCGCGGCGGAAGATTTGAGAAAAGCGGCGAAGACGGCGGCGGCGATGGAAATTCAGATTCCAAATTCCAAATTCCAGATTCCAGATTTTGAAGTTCAGGCTTCGGAATCGGAAATTCAGTTTGCCGAAAAGCAAAAAAGCGACGACCAAAAATCGGATGTGGTTGAAGCGGTTGAGAATCCAAAATCGAAAATCCAAAATCCAAAATTGCAGGAATGGCGTTCGCGGTTCGACGCGTTTTTACAATCCGATTACAAAAAAGCGTGTCGGCTGATCGCCGAATTTGTCGGACAGATTTATTCGGTTTCGAGTTTGGCGTGGCTGGAGCGGCGGGAAAATTCTTTGGAGACGGTTTTTGCGAAAGGCGATTTGGAAAATCGTGAAATTCGACCGACCATTTCGGCGAACGACGAATCGCTGCTCCGGGCGGTGCGGACGAAATCGCCGCTCGAACTGCGCGAACAGGAAAGCTCCGGCGACGAAAACGCGCCGCCGAGGATTCGGCTGTTCCCGTTTGCCGTCGGCGGCGAAGTGCAGAGTGCGCTGGTCGTCGGTGACGATTTGAACGACGAAACGAAACGGAAAATTACGCGATTCTGTCAAAAGATAGCTTCGCAGTTAGAGATTTTGCGGCTGCGCGAACAATTGTCGGAACGCGGCTTTGTCGAACGTGCCGTGAAAAAATTTAACGAGAATTTGAAAAACATTGATTCGGAAGATTTTTGGTCGCAGTTAATCAACGCCTCCGCCGAATTGATGCGGGCGGAGCGCAGTTCGCTCCTTATTTTCGACGAAAAAACGGAAAATTTCACGGTGAAGGCGGCGACCGGAATCAAGGCGGACTTCATCAAACGCGAAACGGAAAATTTGGGGCGGCGAGTGGCAAAAAATGTTTTAAACGAAGGCGGCGCGGTCGTCGTCAAAGACATCAACAAAATTGGTTTGCCGTCCGCGCCGAAAGATTGGCTTTACAAATCCGCGTCGTTTATCAGCTATCCGATTTCCATCGGCGGACGCAAAATCGGCGTTCTGAATCTGACCGATAAAGCCGACGGAAACGGTTACGACGACGCGGATGTCAAACTGCTCGACGCGGTGATGCCGTCGCTCGCCGTGATGATTGACCGCGCCGATTTGAAGCATCAGGCGGGCGAATTCAAACAGCTTTCCGTGACCGACGCACTGACCGGACTGCTCAACAGAAGATATTTGGAGGAACGACTGACCGAAGAAATCAAACGCTCGAACCGGCACGGTTTTCCGATGAGTTTTCTGATGATTGACGTGGACGAATTCAAAACTTACAACGACAATTTCGGTCATACCGAAGGCGACAAAGCCCTGCAAATGGTCGGCGCGTGTCTGAAGGAAACTCTGCGCGGCGCGGATGTCGCGGCGCGCTACGGCGGCGAGGAATTTTCGATTTTGCTGCCGCAAACCAATTCGGCGGAGGCGGAAGTGATCGCCGAACGCATTCGGGAGCGCGTCGAAATGAAGTGTTTCCCGAACCGGCAGGTAACGATCAGCATCGGCATTGCGAGTTGTTCGCTGAGTCTGAATTCGCCGAAAGATTTGGTTTCGGCGGCGGACAAAGCTCTTTATCAAGCCAAGCGAAGCGGTAGAAACAACGTGCAGGTTTACGAAAGTCTGTAAAATACTTTCATTGCCGGAACGCAAATAATAATGAGATTTTACAATTCTTAAGCAGATCGTTGAAAGTTAGGCGGTGTTTTGCTCTTCGTTCAGAATCCACGCTCTCGGCGTGTTGCCGCCGCGCTTCGCTGGCGGAGGGGACAAACTGAAGTTTGGACTCTGAACCAAGCAAAAGATTTTGTTACTTTTGCTCGACTACTTACTGAGAGCGTGTTTGGAAAGTCCTCCGGTCGGAGAGTTGACGGCCTAATTTTACATTTCACATTCCGCATTCTAAATTTTTATTCGATAAAAATTAAAAATGTCGAATGTAAAATTGCCGATCTTTTTTGAATTTCCAAACACGCTTTGAGAGATAGTTTCTCTGTTCAACAGTGAACAATTTACAGTGAATAACCGATAGCCAGTTGATTCCAACTTCAGATTGATCGAACCGATCTGTTAAATAGTAATGAGCGAAAGAATTATAGCGAGCGTCGAAAAAGCGGATTTCATCGGCAGAAGCGTCGAACTCGATGCGCTCCGGCGGCACGCGAACGGCGAAGCACAATCGAACGCGCTTGTGCTTTTGTCCGTGCCGTCGGGCGGCGCGTCGGAACTGCTCAAACAAACTTACGACGCTCTTTTTCACGAACAGGGCGCGACGATTCCGATTTATTTTGCCGTCGGCGAAGCGGACAAATCCGCGAAAAATTGCGCTCGGCGATTTTTAAACGTCGTTTTGGCGCAGACCGCCGCGTTTCGCCGGAATGACGCGAAAATTTTGGACGGTTCGCCGAACCTTTCGGAACTCGTCGAATTTGCCGCGCCGGAAGATTCCGAGTGGGCAAAACGTACGGCGGCGAACTGCCGGATGGACGAAGAAGCGGGCGATGACCGCGCCGGCATTCGCGGTTGTTTGAGTGCGCCGAGTCGTGCCGCCGCTTCGGGCGCGAAGTTTTTCGTGATGATTGACGATTTGCACGAAACGGCTTATCTGACCGATGAGATTGATTTTTTTGAAGAGCTGAAAAGCGTTTATTCACGGGCGGATTTGCAATTTGTTTTAAGCGGCAGACGGCGATTTTTATACGGCGCGGCGCGGGCGGGAAGTGCCGATCTGAACGGCGCGGAAATTCGGCGGCTCGAACCGCTCGATGATGTCGAAGCGGGACTTTTAGCGGAGAATCTGGCGCGGCGGTTCGAGGTGAAAATTAACGAGCAGACGCGCGATTTAATCGGGCAAAAGTTCGGCGGCAATCCGGCTTTTACCAAATTTCTGTTTCAAGCGGCGAGCGCGAAACGGGTTGATCTGGACAGTTTCGGGCAAGTCGAAAAAATCTACGCGGACGCGCTGTTCGGCGGCGCGTTCGGCGGATTTTACGACGCGGTTTTTCAACGAATCATGCCGCCCGTCGAGCTTCAGAAAAGTTTCGTCGGGCTGATTTATCACGCTTCGACGATTGAAAAGGAAAAAGTTCCGCTCGCCGCGTGGCAGAATCGCGCCGGTTTGAGCGATGCTGATTTTTATCCGGCGATGGCGCGTTTGAATGCGGCTGAAATCGTTCGCATCACGTCGAATCTGGTCGAAGCGATGCCGGAAAATGAAGTTTTGAGCGATTATCTGACGGCGCGGTTTCGTCTGGAAATCGCGCCGGAAAATCGCGCTCTGGTCGTCGGCGAAATGTTGTCGGGCTTTCTGAAACGCGCTCCGCAGACGATGGCGAAATTTTACCGGCGAAGTTCGGCAATCGGTTTGCGCGAACTGCTGGCGGCGTTTAACGGGCAGGAAGCGCCGCTCGCGCTGCTCGATTATTCGATTTACAGGGAACATTATAAAGGCTCGGAAATACGGGAAGTGTCGGACGATAACGCGGAAACGATTCGTCTGCCGCAGATCGTTTACACGGCGCACACGACGGCGTTTTATCCGCCGATTGAAAGTGTCACGGAAAAGACGCGCTCGGCGGTCGCGCTCGGTTTTAGTGAATCAATTTACACCGACGCGGACGAAACGGTTTGGCTGGCGGCGGAAATTGACTCGAAACTCGAAGCGTCGAAGGATTTGGCAAATTTCTGGTGCGATAGATTGGAGATGGTCGCGCTCGTCTGCAATTTCGCCAACTATAAATTGTGGCTCGTCGCGCCCGAAGGTTTCACGCCCGAAGCGTCGGAAGTTTTGCGGGAAAGAAACGCTTTCGGTTCGAGCAAAAAACAAGTCGAACGGCTGATAAAATTCCTGAAAGCCGAAACGCCCGACGGCGAAAAACGAGCGGCGCACGAATACGAAATCGTCGTGCCGATGGGCGACGACACGGAATTGATCGCCGCCCACGCCGTCGAAGAAATCGCCAAACGCCACTCGTTCAGTCCCAAAGCCGTTAATCAAATTAAAACCGCACTCGTCGAAGCCTGCATCAACGCGACCGAACATTCTTTGAGTCCCGACCGGAAAATCTATCAGAAATTCGCGTTTGAAACTGACCGATTAGTCATCACGATTTCCAATCGCGGCTTGCGTCTCGCCGACCGAACAGCGATGGAAATCACGCCCGACGAAGGACGGCGCGGCTGGGGTTTGAAGCTGATGAAAAGTTTGATGGACGAAGTGAAATTTGAGAATGTTGACGACGGAACGCGCATTTCGATGACGAAATACCTGAAATAGGTGATTGAGCAAAATCAAATCTAAACAATCGGGGCGATGTCAGAACCGCCTGCGGTAGCGGGCGGGTTCATTGTGCCGCCAAATACCCGCCCCGCAGGCGGTTCTGACATCGCCCCGATTACTCACAATTTAATCTGTCCGCCTATTTAATTCGGCGCGCCGAGCATTTAATTGACATCACGGTTGAATTATAGTTTGATTGCAGATGAATTATTGAGTCGCTCCCGATTTCGATCAACTAGATTTAAAACCAGCTATGCAGCAATACGAAGAAGACGTTTCCGTGCAAACCGAAGGCGAAAAGTCGGTGGTTTACGTGACCGATTACCTGAACAAACTGAGCGGCGAGAAAATCGAACGCGCCTGCAAACGCCAACTCGACGCGGGCTGTAAAACTCTCGTCGTCAACTTCGCCGACACCGAAATCGTCAACAGCATCGGCGTTTCGATTTTGCTCGGCGTGATTGACGCGGCGCAGAACAAAGGCGTTTCCGTCGTTTTTTCGGATGCCAACGAAAACACCGTCGAGCTTTTTCAAATGCTCGGCTTAACGAATCACGTTACGATAACGAGTTGAGAGTCGAGAGTCGAGAATAGAAACTAAAAACGCGAAGAAGTATTCGCTCTTTTCCCTCGACTCTTGACTCTCGACTCTTGACTCTCGACCCTTTAAAAATGGAAAATCAGCAAAAGCTAATTCACACTTTCGGCGCGCTGGCGGAACTCGGACACGAGGTTTCCCAAAAAAATAATTTTCAGGAAATGATTCGCACGTCGCTGCATCTGCTCCTGGGCAGTCTGGCGATTATGCGCGGCGGCGTGGCGCGTTATTCGAGGTTCGGTCACGAACTCAATATGCTCGCCGTACGCGGTTTAGGCGACGATTTCCCTTTGAGTTTATCGCTTTGTCACGAAGACGAACGACAGTTTTTAATCAACGGGTTAGTTCCGATTGAGGTCGCGCAGGCGAAGGTTTTGCCGTTTTTTCAGATTTACGACCGCAGTTTCGAGCATCGCAAAATCGAATTGCTGCTGCCTCTGATTATCCACGACGAGATCGTCGGCGTGATTTTACTGGGCGAAAAGGCGAACGGTGAGGCGTATAACTCCTACGACAAGGAAATCGTTTCGGCGATGGCGCGGCACATCGGAACGGGCATCGCGCAGCGGAATCTGATGGCGGAACTGGAACGCCGCGCCGACGAAAATCGAAGGCTTTACGACGATCTGCGAATGACTTATAAAGATACGGTCAAGGCTTTTGCGACCGCGATTGACTGCAAGGACAAATACACCGAAGGGCATTCGGTGAGAGTCGGGAAATACTCGGAAATCATCGCGCAGGAACTCGGCTGGGATGCCGATCAAGTCGAAGGCGCGGCGGTCGCCGGATATTTGCACGATGTCGGAAAATTGACGATTGAAAGCAAAATCATCAACTCGCCGATGCGAATGAACGCCAAGGAATGCGCCGAATTAAACAAGCATCCGGGAGTCGGCTACGAGATTCTGCTGCCGATTCACCACCCCTACGCCGACGTTCCGCTGGCGGCGAAATCGCACCACGAACGGCTCGACGGGCGCGGCTACCCGGACGAACTCTACGACCGCGAGATTCCGTATATCGGCAAAATCGTCTGTCTCGCCGATTCGTTCGATGCGATGACGAGTGACCGCCCGTATAAACGGCGGCGACCGGCAAACGAAATCGTCGAAGAATTGCGCTCGAACGCGGGCAGACAATTCGCGCCGGAAATCGTCACGGCGTTCTGTCGCGGAATGTTAAAGGAATTAACCGGAGAATCGAAACAAAAACGCTTTCGCCGTCTGCTCGGCAAGGAATATCTGGAACCGGAAATCATCGTCCCGCAACTCAAATCCGCGCTTAACGATTTGAGCGGAACTTCTTCGATGACGGCGGTGAATTGGGATTAAATGTTCGCGATGCTTTTGAGCATCGCTTTTTTTGAATCTTCCGCAAACTGTTTTTGCAGCATTCTAGCGATTGGAAACCCGATTTGCGCCAGAATGTGAGCCGGTTTTGAAAAAGCGTATAAGTCATACCAAACTTCGCTGTTCTCACGATTAAATTCCACCGTAAATCTTTCTTCGCCGCATTCGCCGTGTTCGGTCAGCGTTCCGTAAGCGAAACCGTATCTTTCAGTCGCGCCGCCGGTTTCTTCGATGATATAAACAATCCGGCTGGCATTCAGCGACCAGAAACCGAGATGAAAGGCTAAAACCGCGACGTTCTCACCGACTTCAATCGGCGTGTCGGCTCGATGTAATTCAATCCAAGTCAGGGCGAACATCTTCCAACTTTTGACGGCGGCGACGGCTTTTTCAAAATCCTTTGCGCCGCTGCCGAGTTTGATCCGATTGTGGTCAATGTTATATTCGGCGGCGTTTTCAAAGGTTTCGGCGGAACGGGAAGCCCCGATTTCGGCGTAAGAAAAAACATCGGCGTGGCGATTGTCAAGAAAGTTTTGAACCTCTTCGGCGTTTGGTTTGGTTAAGCAAAACATATCTGCAGAATACAGCAGCGCGTCGAAAGCGGAAACCGACGCGCCGGATTAAATCGCCGCTGCCGCCGGATTTCCAATAATTCGGGTTGGTCATAATTGTTACGGTTCTTTGTTTTAGTTTGCATAAACGCCGCCGAAAGCGTAAATTTAAGTGAAGTCAACGAACTCCCTGCATAAATTATACGACAAAAATATCGTCCGTCTGATTGCTGACATCTCCTGATAACAAAATGAAAATACTGCTTTATAATCCCGATAACGGCGTAACGCGCAACTTTATGCCGCATTTATGGATGTTTCTGCTTCAGGCTCTAACGCCGAAGGAACATGAAGTCATCTTGATTGACGGCAACGCCAAAGCGATGTCGGAAGCGGAATTGGTTGTCTTCTGCAAACAGGAGAACATCGGATTAGTCGGCATCGGGGCGATGACGCGGATGGTCGCCCGCGCCTATCAATTTGCCGATGCGCTGCGCAATGCCGGAATCAAAGTCGTGATGGGCGGACCGCACGTTACCGAATGTCCCGACGAAGCGTTAGGACGCGACGGCGGCAAACGGCACGCCGACGCGATTGCGCTCGGCGAAGCCGATGAAACTTGGGCTTTGATGGTTGACGACGCGGCGAATAATCGTCTGAAAGATGTTTATCAGCCGGAAACCGACCCGAAAGGCAAAGACAAAAAACCGAACCTTCAACCGTATCCGCATATTCCCTGGGAAACTCTGGATTTGGATCAATTCAGCCTTGTGCCGAAATTTCTGCGCTCGACTTTATCGAAAATGGGCGCGGGCTGGGGCAAGTTTTTCGTCGTGCCGATTGAAACCGGGCGAGGCTGTCCATATGGCTGCGAGTTCTGCACCGTGACCGGATTTTTCGGCGATTCGATTCGCTTTCGCTCGAACGAATCGGTGGTCGAAGAACTGCTCAGATTAAAAGAACGCGCCAAAAAAGAACGCGGGCAAATCGCCGTCTTTTTTATAGACGACAATCTCGCCATCAACGTCAAGCGCGTCAAATCGCTGCTCAAAGATATTATCGCCGCCAACGCGCAGTTGCCGTGGGTCGCGCAAATCAGTGCCAATCTTTTGAAAGACGAAGAACTCGTTGATCTGATTCACGAATCCGGCGGCAAATGGATTTTCATCGGAATGGAATCAATTGACCCGGCGAATATGGCGGATGTCAACAAAAATTTCAGCAAACCCGGCGATTATCAAGCGGTTCTCGAACGGCTGGCGAAACGCGACATTTACGCGATCACGTCGTTCATCGTCGGAATGGACAACGATACGGTCGGAGTCGCCGACCGAACGCTCGCCGAAATTCACAAATGGCAGCCGGGTTTGCCCGTTTTCGGACAATTAACGCCGTTTCCGGCAACGCCGCTTTACACGCGCCTTGAAAAAGCCGGACGACTGACGCGCCCGAAACACTGGCTCGAATTCGCCCAATTCGTGATGGCGCACAAACCGGCGAAGATGACCATCGAAGAAGCCCGCAGCGAAGTCATTCACGCTTGGTCGGAAAGTTACAGCCCGAAACGCAACGCCGAAGCGTTGGAAGCGATTAAGGACTCGGCGATTGAATACCGCATCGGTCATCTGGTCGCCCGCTTTTTCTTTCGCGGAATCTACTTTCCGCAAATGACGAAACGCGCCTGGATGAAACTGCTGTTTGAAAATCGAGCAGCGATTCTCAGCTTGAGCAAAGAAGGTTTCTCGAAATATCGAGCGTTCAAAAAGAAACCGAAAGCTATGCTCGCCGACGCTCCACAGCCGAATTCGTAAATTCTGCAAAAGTAGAAGAAAAAGTTGTTTGACCATCCGATATGGGATTAGCGAAACTGAAAACCAAAATCAGCGTCGAGGATTATTTGGCGGGCGAAACAATCAGTCCGGTCAAATACGAATACATTTACGGCGAAGTTTACGCGATGGCTGGCACGAGCGACAATCACAATCGCATCGTCATCAATCTGACGACGGCTTTGTCGCTTCACTTAGAGAATTCAGAATGCGAACCTTTTTCCGGCGATATAAAAGTGCGCGTCAGCCCGGACGTTTATTATTATCCCGATGTGCTGGTTTCCTGCGAAGAAAATCCCGAAAATTCATATTTCCGCAACGAGCCGATTTTGATCGTCGAAGTTATCTCGCCTTCGACGCAGGAAATTGACCGCCGCGAGAAACTGCTTTTTTATCAGCAGATGCCGAGCGTGTCGGAGTATGTCGTCGTCGAACAGCAAAAGAAACTCGTCGAAGTTCACCGCCGCCAGCCCGACGGACGCTGGATAACTTATTATTTCAATCAAACGGACGAAACAGTCGAGTTTCAATCGGTGGAAATGACGCTGCCGCTCGACGAAATTTACCGGCGCGTGAAGTTTGAAAAGTAAAATTTTTACAACGACATTTCCCGCAATTCTTCAATAATCTTCGGCAAAATTTCCAACACCAAATCAACCTCCGCCGCTGTATTATATCGTCCCAAAGAAAACCGAATCGCGCCCATCGCGTCTGAATACGGAATGTTCATCGCCTGTAAAACGGGCGAAGCGGCGTGTGTTTCCGCATTACACGCCGAGCCGGTCGAGACGCAGATTCCGGCATCGCTGAGTCGGGCGAGAATCGCTTCGCCGTTCAGATTTGAAAACGAGATGTTTGAAGTGTTCGGCAAACGAAACCGCTTGTCGTTCGTGCCGTTCAGACGAGAATTCGGAATTTTTTGCAAAATTTCGTTTTCCAGTTGATCTCTCAAAACCGCAACCTTTTTCATTGCTGAAAAATCCGCCGCCGAATCCGCCGCCGCGCCGAGTGCCGCGATTTGATGGACGGCTTCGGTTCCGGCGCGTCTGCCGTTTTCCTGTCCGCCGCCGACGGCTGAAGCGGGAAGCGTCACGCCGCGTTTAATATAGAGTGCGCCGATGCCTTTCGGGGCGTGAAATTTATGACCGGAAATCGAAAACAAATCAATCGCCGTGTTTTTCAAATCAATCGGAACTTTCCCGACGGCGTTCACGCCGTCAACGTGGAAAACCGCGCCGGAATTTTCTTTGACGAGGCGGGCGATTTCGGCGACGGGAAATAAGATGCCCGTTTCATTATTCGCCAGCATCACCGAAACGATTGCCGTCTCTTCGCGCAGAGAATTTCTCAATTCGTCCAAGTCTAAAAATCCCGCTTCGGAAACTTCAAGCCAGGTGATCTCAAATCCTTTTCCCGCTAATTTTTCGCAAACCCGGCGCACGGCTTCGTGTTCGACGTGCGTCGTGACGAGATGTTTTTTACGCGGAACGGCTTCGATTGTGCCGAGAATCGCCCAATTGTCCGATTCCGTGCCGCCGGACGTGAAAACGATTTCATCGGAGAATTCCGCGCCCAATAACTGCGCGACTTGACGGCGCGAGGTCTCAATTAAACCGCGTATTTCGCGTCCGAAATTATAAGCCGAAGACGGGTTGCCGTAAAATTTTTCTAAAAAAGGCTGCATCGCTGCCAACGCTTCGGGCGCAACGCAGGTCGTCGCATTGTTGTCAAAATAAATCATAGAAATAATGGTAAATGGTAAATGGTGAATGGTAAATGAAACCGTCGCCAATTTACCATTCACCATTTACCATTTACCATTTACCATTTACCATTTACCATTTACCATTTACCATTTACCATTTACAATTGATGAACTTGTGAACGCCATTCTAAAAATCACCGACGCGAGCCGTAAAAGTTGGGAACTCGATCTGTTGCCCGGCGAAACTTATTCTATCGGCAGAGCCAAAGAAAATCACGTTGTCTTAAATGACCGCCGCGTTTCGCGCCGCCACGCGCATCTGGTCGCCGACGCGGGGAAATTTAAATTAGTTGACGGCTTCATCGAAAACGGCGAACTCAAACGCAGCATTAACCGCGTTTTCGTCAACGGCGCGCCGACGCTGGAAAAAATACTCGAATCGGGCGATCAGATTATCATCGGCGAAAGTAAGCTGAATTTTGAAATGATGCCGCCCGCGCCGCTTAAAATACCGGCGGCAGCGGCGAAAATTCCCGCCGCCGACGTGCTGCCCGGCGCGACGGAAACTGTTCCGACCGGCGTTTTTTACGATGATAAACCGCTCGGACAAACACAGTTGCAGATTTCCGCCAACGAAATCATCGGCAACCGCTCGAATCTGTCCATCGAATCGGAAATCGTCACGCCCGCCGAAATTAAGGAGTTGCGCCGCAAAGCCAAAGCTCTGGATTTGCTTTATGAAATGAGCAAAACGCTCGGCACGGTATTTGACTTGAAAGAAATTTTCGTCAAGGCGACCGATTTAATTTTTCGCGGAACGCCCGCCGAACGAGTCGTCGCCCTGCTCGCCGACGAAACGGTTGACGGGAAAATTCTGGACTACAGTTTGTATCCGATTGCGACTCGTGCGCGGGACGCAAAGCTCGAAGCGGCGAGTGAAAAATTAACGATTTCGCGGACGATAACCTTGAAAGTGATGCGCGAAAAAGTCGCTCTGCTGTCGCAGGACGCGCGGACGGACGAACAGTTTCGCGGCGCGGCTTCCATCGTCGCGCAAGGCGTTCGGTCAACGATTTGCGCCCCTTTGATTACCGAATCGAATGTTCACGGAGTCGTTTACGCCGACCGTTTCGATCCGTTTTCGTCGTTCAGTTCCGACGATCTGGAACTTATCACGGCGGTCGCGGCGCAGACGGCGATGGTCGTCGAAACCGTCAAGGCGCATAACCGGCTGGCGCGCGAAGAAGTGGCGCGGGCGAATTATTCGCGGTTTATGCCGGAATACGTCGTCAAACAGCTTTTGAACAATCCGAATTCGTTCAAACTCGGCGGTGTCAATCAGACGGTCACGATTCTTTTCGCCGACATTCGCGGCTTTACGGCGTTCGCCGAACGCGAAACGCCGGAAAAAGTCGTCGGGCTTTTGAATCGTTATTTCAGCCGGATGTCGGAAATAATTTTCGCGCACGGCGGAACCTTGGACAAATATATCGGCGACGGTTTGATGGCGATTTTCGGTGCGCCCAACGCTTCGCCCGAAGACCCGAAAAACGCTTTGAAGGCGGCGGTGACGATGCAGATACAGCTTTTAACTCTAAATAAGGAACTCGAAGCCGACGGCTTTCAGCGTATCCAAATCGGTATCGGGCTGCACACCGGCGCAGCGGTCATCGGCTACATCGGCTCTGACCGGCGCAGCGAATATACGGCAATCGGCGACACGGTAAATCTGGCTTCGAGGCTCGAATCGAACGCCGCCGGCGGGCAGATTTTAGTCAGCGAAGCGACGGCGCAGGCGGGCGGCGGGATATTTTCTTTTGTTCCGCAGGAACCTTTAACCGTAAAAAACCGTTTGCAGGCGGTTTCACTGTTTGAAGTAAAGTGGAATTAGGTTAAAGTTTGTTGTTATAAAGCTCAAAGACATTTTTTCCCGAAATGTCTTTGGGCGAAAAAAAATTGACCTCGAAAAAAATGAAAATTTCTTCATTAAAAAAATTCGTAACCGATTCGATGGCGATTGACATGGGAACCGCCAACACGATTATCGCCGTCAAAGGACGCAGCATCGTATTAGATGAACCTTCAGTAGTCGCCTTTAACGAATTAACGGGCGAAACCGTCGCTTACGGGCAGGAAGCCTTTGATATGCGCGGGCGCGAAGGACGCGACATCACCGTTCTCGCGCCGCTTTCGGGCGGTGTCGTCGCCGATTTCGAGCGGACGAAAAGTATGCTCGCGCACTTCGTCAAAAAATCGAAATCCGGCGGTTCGCAGATGTCTCTGCAAGCCGTGATGAGTATGCTCGGTGAAGTCACGCACGTCGAGCAGCGCGCTCTGATGAACGCGGCGGAAGACGCGCACATCGGCAAAGTTTATATGATGGAGGAAGGTTTAGCGGCGGCGTTCGGCGCGGGTGTGACGGCGCAGGACAAACGCGCCTCCGCCGTTATTGACATCGGCGCGGGAACGACCAATATCGCCGTTATCGCCAAGGGAACCGTCGTTCACTCGCGTTCGGAACGCATCGGCAGCAATGAAATCAACGTCGCCCTGTCAAATCATTTGCGAAAACATCGCGGGCTGCAGGTCGGCGACGAAACGACGGAAAATATCAAAACGCAGTTTGCGACCGCTTATCTGCCCGAACAAATTGACAAAACCTATATCGTGCGCGGGCGCGACGTGCAGACGGGCAGTCCGCACGCGGTCGAAATAACCGTCGGCGAAATTTATCCGGTCGTCGAGGCGATTGTGCGCCGCGTCGCGCAGACTATCGGCGACACGCTGACCGAACTGCGCCCGGAAGTGGCGGCGGATATTTACGACCGGGGCGTTATTCTGACCGGCGGCGGCGCACTGCTCAACGGCATTGACCAGTATCTTCGCAACTTTGTTAATTTATCGGTTATCATCTCTGATGAACCGCGCTATGCGACCGTGCGCGGGCTTTTGCAAATGTTCGACGAACCGGAATTGCTTGAAAAAGTTTCGCGCACTGAGCTGCATGTTCTGCAAAACGCCGAAATTTCCTACGAAGCATAAAACCTTTTCGATGAGAAATGAGAAATGAGAGATGAGGTTTGAGATTGATTTCTCACCTCTCATCTCTCATTTCCCGTTTCTCAGTTAAACTTTCCCATTAAGATTACGATTATGGAGTTTCTTCGCCGTTTCAAACGTCAACTGCTCGTCGCGCACGTTTCGGAAATTCCGGTGCGGATTGATTATCGCTGGTTCATCGTTTTGGTGGTGATGTCTTTGATTACGGCAGGCAGCATTCAATCTTTGACGGGTGACGGTTTGATGAGTCTGGTTCTCGGTTTGGCGGCGACGCTCGTTCTTTTTGCTTCGATATTTCTGCACGAACTCGCCCACGTTTACGCCGCGCGTCGGGAAAACGTCGAAGTCCTGGAAATCGTGCTGTATCCGTTCGGCGGTTTGGCGCGTCTGCGGCACGAACCGGAATCGCTGCGCTCCGAATTTCGCATCGCCGTCGCGGGACCGGCGGCGAGTTTTCTGATCGCGCTGTTTTTTCTCGGCACACTGGCGATTTCCAACGCGCTCGGCACGGACATTTTTTCTTATCTGGCTTTAACCCTTTGTCTGCTGAACTTTCTGCTGGCGGTTTTTAATCTGTTTCCCGGTTATCCGCTCGACGGCGGCAGAGTTCTGCGGGCTTTCCTGTGGAAACGCGGCACGGATTTGAACGAGGCGACAATTCCGGCGGGCAGAACCGGACAGATGATCGCCGTCGTGCTGATTGCCTTCGGTACGTTTATCGCGCTGCTCCGCGCTGATTTCTTTACCGGCGGCTGGACGATTCTGGTCGGGCTTTTTCTTTACGATTCGGCGCGGGAAATCATCGGCGAAGTCCGCCGTCTGGACTATCAGACGGTCGAAAGCGCAATGCGAACGCCCGTTTCGGTGATGCCGGAAACCGACGTAAGGCACTTTGTCGACCGCATTCTATCGCTTCACCGCCGCCCGATTTTCCCTGTCGCACAGGATCGGCAGCTTTATGGAATGCTGGTTCTGAAAGATTTGAAAAAACTGCCGCGCGAAGATTGGCGAACGACGAAAATCCGGCAGGTGATGCGCCCGATTACCACCGATTATTTCGTCGAAACCGATGTCTCGATGACGGAAGCTAACCGTTTGATGAATGAAAACGGCATCGGCGCACTCGGTGTCATTGACGCGCAGGGAAATCTCGTCGGCTTTCTGCACGGGGAAAAAACCGGACGGTGAAAATTTACTGATTCAAACCTTCGATGATGTCATAAACTTCACTCGTAATAAATTCTTTTTCAAGGTCTTTTTTCGCCTGCGTCAAAGCACCTGCTAAGTCTTCACGTTTGAGAATTGACTCGTATATTTTTGCTGTGCCTGCCGACATCCAACCGGCTTCTTGAAATTTCGGTAGATTTTCTAATATATACTTTGCTCTTTCCGATTTATTCAGGGTTGCTAAACGGTCAATTGGTCCTATTGTGTTACAACTTGCCTCTTCCTCATATCCGGGCATTGCATCTTCAAGCTCGGAAGGCATGTGTTCACCAACACCTTTTAGTGTTAAATCTCCTCCCGTTGCTCGACAACCGACAATTCCGGGCAAAGCTGACGAAACTAAGCTAAATTCGATGCTTTTCCCAGCCTCTATCTTTGGTAAAGTTTGACCCAATGGAGCAAAACTCCGCCAAGTTCCTTGGCTAAAATCGGGAATATATTTTCCCATGTGACCAGTATGAACATCATTGACTGTTGGTATTGGCTCATCCTTAACATCGCTCGCCAATGTTTGAACGGTAAATGTAGATAGATGTGCCGGACTTGTCGGCAAGTTCTTGACCAAGTACTTATAAATAAATTTGCCCTCATTGGTTTTCTCAACCGTTGCTTCAACTAGAGCGTCGAGCGCGTCGGCTCTTTGGTATTTTACAATTTTTTGTTTCCCGTCATAGCCAATCCATCGTAATTCGTATTTGCCTGCTTTTCCGTCAATCAAAACTACTTGTAGTCTAGGATCATATTCGCCTTTCTTATTTTCACGCTTCAAATAGGTTGCCGGCGATTTGATTTTAACGGAACTTTTATGGAATGGTTTCCGCTCAACTTTATCTTGTCTTTCTTGAGCTGATGAAGCGCAGGCGATTTGTAAAAACAAAACACCGATTATTAAATAACGCATATTTGTCCTCCTTTTCTTTTGGGTTAAATTGGAAAGCAAGGCTAATTTCTCGCAATTTATCCGCCTTGCTTTCCATATCCAACAACTTTACGGTGTCGGCGGCAAGGGTTCGTCAACCAAACTGAGAACAACCTGTTCAAATTCAGCGGTTGCTTGCATCTGATGAATCAAATTCATTCTTCTTCTCCGAATCGCATATGAGGGCGGCAGATTTCCCAGATAGGATTTCCAGGACAAAATCTCTGCTTCGGTCGGCTCTCTATACAAATGCGACCAAAAAACAGCTTCGATAAATTCCTCATCTGTCTTCTGTATTGTAAGATACGGACTTCCGCCAAAGACTGTTTGTTCGAGAACTTTGGCTTTGGCTAAGAGTTGGGCTGATCCCTGCGCTTTAGCTTCGACTATCTGCGTGTGCCAGTTCTCCCATTCCGCCTGGGTTGATTCACGCTCAAGCCCTCCCCACCACGCATCTTCAACAAAAGAGTGTGGCGTTCTTGTAGAGGTAGATTGCGGCGAACCAAACTCAAAACGTAAGTGCCAGTGCGGTGCGTCTGTTCCTGTTTCATTATTTGTTCTAGTTGAACCTCGCTCTCTAAATATTCTATTCAACTCTACCCAACGATTTTCAGGAATATTGCTTGAACGGGTATCACAGTTAATTCCTTTGCGATGTTCCGCGTGTGCGCCCACAGATGTCCACTTTTTATTTATGTCGAATTTTCCGCCGTAAGGCAGACTTATATCGTTATAAGCCACCTTTTGATTATCGGGAATCGGATTGTTCCCATAAAATTGAGTTTTGTAATCATCTGCAATCAGCGGCAGAGCATCAACAGCAGCTTGTGTTCCCCAATGACTTGAAGGATGTGATGAAGTAACTCCGATTCTCGTGTAATTTGTTCCGTCAAACAAATACACGAGATTGGGAAGTCCGACTAAAATATCTACACCTACCGATATATTGGGGATGGAGGCATTAACACCAACAACGCCGGCGATGTGCGATGGCGTAAAATTAGAAGCCACACAGCCGCTTGAATCAGTCGTTCCTCGTGTTTTATCTAACTTTCCTAAAGGTCTTAGTCCGGTGTGCAGCGAGTCAATATGTCCGCCCGAATCAGTTTGATTTGAGCGTATAACCGTTCTGAAATCAACGGTTTTATTTGCAACCGGAGATTCATCGCCAGCATTAGTTACGCAAGCCGTTATGCGCGCTTTCCCTGCTCTTTCGCCCTGTACGCCTTCGGGCATAACTAAAGTATGAGAGGTGTTGATGGCTAGACTAAGTGCCTCACAAACTGCACTAACAGGACAAGGAGTTGGCGAAGGAGTCGGCGTTATTGTCGGTGTCGGCGTTCCGGTTGGAGTAGGTGTCGGTGTAGATGGAAAAGGAATTCTTATACAGGCTTGCGTTGCTCCCAGTCTATAGCGTCTGGACGTGTAGTAATAGTTACTAAACGGATAGCCCGGAAAGGTATTGCCTCCTGTATAGATAAACGAGCTATACCGATACGGATCAAACCAGCGAACATTAGCTGGATGATAATAATATGCTCTGATCCAGTGGGTGCTGTAAGTGCAGTAAGTTTTTCCCTCGACGTAGTTGGTCGAAAAAAGGTAAACTTCGGCGGGAATTGAATTGGCGTAACCTTCGTTATAACCTTCGGATAAACTTACCTCAGGGTCGTCCGAGCGATACAGCGTCCCTTCAACGACCGGATCATAATAAATTCCTGCCCAGTAATCCAATGCAGTTCCCGAATAACCGTCCATATAACGAGTTGGCGCGTTGTATCTGACAATTGAAATACCGTAAGCGATTTGAGCCTTTGCTTCCGAAATCATTAAACCCAAAGTCCAAATTAAAGTCATAGTGCATACAAGAAATAGCTTTTTCATTTTTTTAACCTCCTATTTTAGTTTTGTTATCTTTGAATTGCTTGGAAATTAGCGGCGAAACCGCCTTGAATAAATTTGTCAAATTCGGTGAATTTATCTTTTCCGAACAACTCCTCCAATTGATCGCGTCTAGCCAGAGCCGCAGAGTTTCTTTGATTTTGCAAATTAGCCAATTCCGGCGGCGGCGGCGGCACTTCTTGTCCATCGGGAACAACGCCGTCGGGAAAAGCCTCCCTGATTTGCGAGATAAGAACTGTGGCTTGATCGTCAACCGGCTGCACTTCTTGTATGAACTCGATTGCTACTCTTTGAAGAATTTCGTTTTGTTCGTCGGTTAATTTAGCTTCCTCTTTGAAATAATCGGGTAATGACGTAACTCTTCCGCCTTTCAGTCGTTGTATTTCCGCTTTTCTCCTGAAAGAAACGGTTAAACGAAACATTTGGTCGTAAAGAATATGTGTCGGGATTTGAGAACCGGATTGAGCTTTTGCTTTAGGCGTAAAATTGAACAATCCTGCGGTTAATGGTGATTGGCTTCCGAAAGCCAGAGCGGTGACGGCGATAGTTAATACTAAAACTATCGCAATGGTATTTTTATTTTTCATTCTCCTAACTCCTTAAATAGGTGATCGTGGAGAAACGAAAGACGGTTTATCGGGTAAATTTTTTGTGAAAAAAAATCGCTCACGGTCTTTGGCTTCTGGTTTAGGTTGAGCCTCCGCCGTATTTGCGCTATGATGCTTTTGCTAGTTACGCGCATCAATGCCCGAAATATGGCGGAAGCGTGAAAACGAAAAAGACCGGCTTGTTATCTGAAACATAACAAGCCGGTCTTTTTCATCTGAAAATAATAGTTAGCACGAAAGTTATTCCTGACCGGAATCTCAATTTTTTGCGCCGAAAGACATCTCACCATCCCCTTTACAGGATTAAGTGAGAACGTAATTCTTGGTGAAAAAAGTGAGTGCATATTATTGTCTGAAGTCTAAAATGACAAAATTTTTGCTTTGACTTTTCGAGTGGCTGAATAGTAACAGCTAAAAAATTTTCTGTCAACAGGTTTTAAATCGGATAAATAAACTTGTTACATTCGCTAACGAGATGCCCGATTGGTGCTGCCGTCGCGCTTAAAATAACTGCTGTTTGCCTAAATGTTCTTTGAAAACAGCCTTGAAAAGTTAAGCACCGTTTCCGAAATTAGAGTTCGCAGTCATTCGATGAAAATTCTACCTTTTCACCGGGAGGGCAAAAAAAAGCAATGCAAGTTTGTCAGGATGTTTCTGAAATCTGCTTTTGAACGAAGATGCGGGCGGCTTTTAACGATTGTTTACCGATTTTAAGGAAAGCTCTCAATACAGTGCCGATCTTGATTTTCAATGAATAAAAACGGCATCGGCGCACTCGGTGTCATTGACGCGCAGGGAAATCTCGTCGGTTTTCTGCACGGGGAAAAAATCAAGCAGTAAAATTTTTTTAACCGTGCCGGTTAACGCCGCCAAAATCAGCCGAAGACATCTGGAAAATTTGAAACCTAATTTTTCACCCGTTTGTTTTTTATAACTATTTTTACCGAAAAGAAAATTGATTTCATAATGACAACCAAATGAATTCGTTAATTATTGCAAAATAAATCGTTCGCTGCACGGAAAATTCCCATTTCGTTTTTGAACATGACGAAATTCCTTGTGCCGAATTCTTCCGACCCCGAACATCAATCCAAAGAATGCCGCTTTCCCGTAACGTCGTTTTGATTGATTTTTCCGTTAACTCTGAATATAAAACTTCACGCCGATTTTTTCAATAAAATCGGCGTTTGCCAAACTCTTTAGGAATCCGGACAAGTCGCCGGGCAGGAGTTTTTCCCTTCCAAGCATCCATTTTATTGGTTTATTGAAGATATGCAAAATAAACATCCTTTCTCAAGCGCGGTGCAAACGGCGGTCAAACCAAAAGGCGGGATAAAAATAATCGCCGGTAAAAAACACTGAGAACGTCCGGCACGTCGTTACCGTTTGCGGGCGGCGATAAAAATAAAAGCGCAGGAAATGTTCGCGCCCGCTTGCCGACTTGCGGCGAGATGCCGGATATTTTCCCGCTGCATCGTTTCGAGCCGACCTTCGAGCAGCGGAATCTCGTGGGCGAACGGCGCGGCGAAATTCGAGCTGCCGGCTGCCGTGTAAAACGTCGTCGGAAAACCCGTCTTCGGTTCGGTCGAATTCGTGTTCGCTGCGATTTTCAGCTTCGTTTTCCGCGCTGCCATTCGCCACCGAGTTCACGAAGGTTCGTTTGATTCGCTGAATTTTCAGAAGTTTTCGCCTCTGAAAACGCCCGAAAATCGACAGTCACCGGTTGATTTCGGCGAGACCGGCGGCTTTTAATTTTCGATTCAATTCAGGAATGTCCAGTGCTTCAAATGCCAGCCAGCGTTCGATGGTAATTTGCGATTCGCGCCGAACGTCCGCCGCCGCCGCCGCGCCGACCGGTGTCGGCGCAGCGTCAACCGCTTGCAGGTTGCCGAAAAGAGTTTGCAGTCTGGTCAGAACATTCAAGTTCAGCGGCGCACCCGGACGACGGCTGCCCGCGCCGAAGGATTCCTGCAATTTTTTATCGAGCGCGTCAATATCGGCGGCAACCGGAGTTTGTCCGGCGCGGGTTTTAAGGTTCGCCAACTGTTTGCCGAACGAGTTCAGACGTTGGTTAATCGGTTCGAGTCGCGCCCAAATATCGGAAAGCTGTTTCGATAAATCAAATTGTTCAGCTAAATCTTCATTCGATGTCTTGACGCGCGGATCAATTTTAACCGTTAAAGTCTGCGTGACGGTTTTGCCGTTCGCGGTTAAAACAAGCGAATACTCGCCGGGCATCGCCCATGGCGCAGTCGGCTGCGGCGCGGTGCGGCGATAAACGGCGGCAATCGGATATTCCGGCTCGATTCCGGGAATCGGCGCGTAATGCAAATCCCACAAAAAACGGTGCATTCCGGCGGCGTTCGATAAAATCTGCGGCGGGCGAATCCAGTATGCCGGAACATTAACGGTATCGGTTATCGGCGCGAACTGATCCGCGCTCGAAAAACGCCGCACGAGATTTCCTTTGGCATCCTTGATTTCCAGAATAATCGGGCTGTCCGCGTTTTTGTCCAGGTAATAATTGATGACCGCGCCGTCCGGCGGATTTTCTCCCGCCGGCTCGTCCGGCGGAATCGGCGTGTCGGAATTGGTGTTCCAACGCACCCGCCGGGCGATTTGCGGTTTGAACAAAATGGTTTTCCGAGCGGTTGTTTCGAGTTGGCGGAGCGGGGTCAGGTCGTCCAGAATCCAGAAGCCGCGCCCGTGCGTGGCGACGACTAAATCGTCGTCTTTGACGATTAAATCGCGGACGGAAGTGGCGGGCATATTTATTCGCAGAGACTGCCAATGATCGCCGTCGTCAAACGAAACGTAAACGGCGCGTTCCGTTCCGGCAAACAGCAAACCTCGGCGCTGCGAATCTTCGCGGACGACGTTGACGGTTTGCCCGTCGAGAATGCCTTTGGTGATTTCCGACCAGGTTTTGCCGTCGTCGTGCGTCCGGTAAATGTGCGGGCGCAGATCGTCGAGCCGCATCGTGTTGACCGCCGCGTAAGCCGTTTTCCGGTCGAAATGTCCGGCATCAATGATCGAGATTTTCTGCCAGGCGGAAATTTGCGGCGGTGTCACCTCCGCCCAATTTTTGCCGCCGTCAATCGTCAAATGAATCAAGCCGTCATCGGTTCCCGCCCAAATCCGGTTGATGTCGAGCGGCGACGGCGCGACCGCGTAAATTACGCCGCGCGGCACTGCCTGCGCGGTCGGCGATGTGCGATATTTGCCGACGCTCGCCGGAATTTCGTAAGTTTGGCGCGTCAAATCCGGGCTGATTTGCTTCCAGTCACGTCCGCCGTCGAGGGTTTTCCAAAGCGTGTTCGCCGCGAAAAATAAACTGTGCGGATCAACCGGCGAAAAAACGACGGGTGCGGTTCGCACCATCCGAAAATCAGTCGAGCGAAACGCTTTCGGCAAAATCTCCTGCGCCTGTCCCGTGCGGCGGTCGTAGCGCGTGAGTTTTCCGCCGTAAACAATGTTCGGGTCGAGCGGGTCGGGCGTTACATAACCGTATTCTTCCGCCGCCGCCGGATGCCAATCGCGGAAATTTATTGCGCCGTCGCCGCCCCTGCTCGCAATGCAGACCGAGCCGCTTTCCTGCTGACCGCTGCACACGCGATACGGAAAATCGTTGTCCGCCGCGACGTGATAAAGCTGCGCGGTTGACTGGTTATACCACGAACTCCAGGTTTCGCCGCCGTTGACCGTGATGACCGCGCCCTGATCGCTTCCCAAAAGAATGATGGCGGTGTTGTTCGGATTGATCCAGACGTTTTGATAATCGTCGCCGCCGGGTGCGCCGCGCAGTGCCGCCCAGGTTTTCCCGCCGTCAATTGATTTCCACGAAACGACGCTCGCCGAATAAACCACATCGGCATTTTTCGGGTCAAACCGGATAACGGGCAAATCGCCGCCGCCGATGCGAATCGCCGGACGCGCATCTTTGGTTACGATCAACCAATTTTCGCCCGCGTCGTCCGAGCGGTAAAGATTCGCTCCGGCGGCGGTGGCGACGGCGGCGATCAGGCGTTTCGGCGCATTTGGCGCGACGGCAAAATTTGCCTGAATAATTCCGGCGGGCAAGCCTTTCGTCAATTGATTCCAAGTTTTGCCGCCGTCATTCGATTTGAACATTCCGCCGCCGAGACCGTCCCATTTGGCGTTTTCCCACGGACCTTCGCGTGATTCCCAGAGCGCGGCATAAACGACGTTCGGATTTGCCGGGTCAATCTGCACGTCCGCGCCGCCCGTGTTTTCGTCTTTGTATAAAACTTTCTCGAATGTTTTGCCGCCGTCGGTCGAGCGGAAAATTCCGCGCTCTTCGTTCGCGCCGTATGGATGTCCGGCGACGGCGACGAACAGGCGATTTTCATTTTTCGGGTCAACCGCAATCTGCGCGATTTGCTGCCCGTCGCGCAAACCGAGATGCGTCCACGTTTTTCCCGCGTCAACTGATTTATAAACGCCGTCGCCGACCGACAAATCGGGACGATGCAAGCCTTCGCCGCTGCCGACGTAAATCACGTTCGGATTGGAAGCCGCCACGGCAATCGCGCCGACCGAACCGGTCGGCTGGTCATCGAAAATCGGTGTCCAGACGCGCCCGAAATCCGTCGTTTTAAAAACGCCGCCGTTGACCTGCGCGATGTAGAAAACATTCGGCTGGCTCGGAACTCCGGCGACGGCTCGCGTGCGCCCGCCGCGAAACGGTCCGATATTGCGCCAGTGCAGAGCCTGCTTGAAATCCTGATTGAGCGGCTGCGCGTTTACGCCGTTTATTTGAACGCCGACGATAAAAACAAAAGCCGTGACCGGCAAAAAAAAGCATTTTAACAAGTTCATAATTTCCCCTTAATCCTGCCCGTCCCGTTTCGTTTAATCCGCGTCACCGGCGAAAATCGGCGGCTGAATTTCCTGCTTGCAACCTTTGGCTCACCGCCTGCCGCCGAATCATTTTCCGCCTTTCGTCACAATCACCGGCAGATTTTTTTCGGCAAAGGCTTTATTAAATGCTGCGATGTCTTCGGTTTTGATTTTTGTCAGAATCGCCGTCTGCACGTTAATCTTTGCCGTCAAATCGTTGTAAACATCGTCGGCTTGCTGCGTCGGTGCGCTGTCCGCGCCGTCAACCGACGCGCTTAATGCCGCCAGTTTGTTGTTGAGTTTTATCGGATAATTCAAAGCGTCCTGCCCGCTTTTGATTTTCGTCTGGTTTAATTCTTCTTCGACGGCGGTCAATTTTTTCGAGATGTCGGCGGCGCGGTCTTTCAAATCCTTTTGTTCGGGCGATTTCAAACGCGCCGACAAATCTTCAAACTGTTTGCGAACGTCGCGGATTTCTAGAATCGCGTCGTGCGTTTCGGTTAATTTTCCGTTTATCTTTGACAGCAAATCAAACTGCTTTTGAAAATCTGCGGCGGTCGTCGTCATTCGCGGGTCGGCTTTGACTTTAAAATTCTCGGCGGCAATCGTTTTGCCGTCAACCGACAAACGCACCGCGTAATTTCCCGGCACGACGCGCGCTCCCGCCAGACTTCCGCCCCACAGAATCAAGCCCGGAATGTTCGTCGCGCCCGGCAAACGGTAATTCCAGACAAACCGGTTTAACCCGATTTCAGTCGGCAGGTTCGGTTCGTCGCCGCCGCGCCGTCCGCTCTGAGCAGTCGGCGCAGGCTCGCCTTCGGTCGGCGGCTTGCCCGTAAATTTGCGAATCGTTTTGCCGGCAGCGTCTAAAAATTCCAGGGTAATTTCCTTCGGTTTGGTTTTCAAATAATAATTGATGACCGCGCCATTCGGCGGGTTCGCGCCGACGGTCGCCGTTGCCGGCAGCGGGAAACCGCCGCCCGCCTGCCGGTAGGCATCTTCGGGTTTGAACAAAAAAGCCTCCGCCTTTTGCGCGTTCGCCAAATCATACAAAACCGGCAAACTGTCCAGAACGTAAAATGCGCGTCCCTGCGTCGCCACCACCAAATCGCCGTCGCGTTTGTGAATCGCCAAATCGGTCACGGGAACAACCGGCAGATTCAATTGCATCGACTGCCAATTTTCGCCGTCGTTCGCCGAATAATAAATCCCGGTTTCCGTGCCGGCGTAAAGAAAATTTCGGCGGTTCGGGTCTTCGCGGACGACGCGCGTAAAAGCGTCGTTCGGAATGCCCGTCACGATTTTTTTCCAGCTTTTGCCGTAATCGATCGTTTTATAAAGATACGGGCGATAGTCGTCCGATTTGTAGGCGGTCGCGGCGACGTAAGCCGTTCCCGCGTCGAACGGCGAAGCCTCAAGCGCGTTTATCTGAATCCATTCGGGCATTCCCGGCGGCGTGATATTCGTCCAGTTCGCGCCGTTGTCCCTGGAAATATAAACCAATCCGTCATCGCTGCCCGTCCAGATCACGCCCGGCGTAACGGGCGATTCGGCGACGGTGAAAATCGTGTCGTAATACTCGACGCTCGTGTTGTCTTTAGTGATTTCGCCGCCCGAAGAGACTTGTTTCGATTTGTCGTTGCGCGTCAAATCCGGCGAAATCGCCTGCCAGGAACTGCCTTCGTCCAAAGAGCGAAAAAGGACGTTGGCGGCGGCGTAAAGCGGATGAACGCCGTTGGTTTTGTGCGGCGAAAAAAGAATCGGATAGCTCCATTGAAAACGATATTTCTGCACGTCCGCGCCCGCGCCCATCGCGTTATCGGGATAAACGTCAACATTTTTCTGCTGTCCGGTGCGGTGGTCGGTGCGCGTCAAAAGTCCGTCGTAGCTCCCGGCGAAAACGATTTGCGAATCGGTCGGCAGCGGCGCGATCCAGCCGGATTCGCCGCCGCCTACGTCATACCAATCGCGCTCGGAAATCGTCGAATCGTTCGAGCGCGAGGCGATTCGCACGGTCGAATTATCCTGCTGCGCCCCGTAAATGTTATACGGAAAATCGTCGTCCAGAGCGACGCGGTAAAACTGCGCCGTCGGCTGCTTCTGCTCGGTCCAGGTTTTGCCGCCGTTGGTCGAAACATTCGCGCCGCCGTCGTTGCCTTCGATCATTCGATTCGCGTCGTTCGGGGCAATCCACAAATCGTGATTGTCCGAATGCGGCGTGTTGACCGGCGTAAAAGTGCGCCCGCCGTCGCCGGATTTCAACATTCCGACGTTCAACACATAAACCGTGTCGGCGTTCTGCGGGTCGGCGTAAACCCGCATATAATACCACGGTCGCTGTTTGATATTCGGGTTATCCGAAACCCTCTGCCAGTTGTCGCCGCCGTCGTCCGAACGATAAAGCCCGCCGTCTTTATTTTCCACCATCGCCCAAATTCTTTGTGCATTGACGGGCGAAACCGTCAGACAGATTTTGCCCAAAACGCCCGCCGGCAAGCCTTTATTGCGCGTGATTTCCGTCCAACTGTCGCCGCCGTCGGTTGATTTATAAATTGCGCTGCCCGCGCCGCCCGATTCAAAACCCCAGGGCGTTCTTTTCACCTGCCAGAACGAAGCGTAAATCGTATCGGCGTTATTCGGGTCGAAAATCAAATCTTCCGCGCCCGTGTCGTTGTTGCGGAAAAGAATTTTTTCCCAGGTCTTGCCGCCGTTTTTCGAGCGAAAAACGCCGCGCTCCGCATTGCCCGCCCACAGATGTCCGAGAGCCGCCGCGTAAACGAGATCGGGATTTTTCGGATTAACGCGAAGGCGCGAGATTTGGCGCGTGTCGCCCAAGCCCATAAATTTCCAGGTTTTCCCCGCGTCAATTGATTTATAAACGCCGTCGCCGTGCGAAACATTATTACGCAAAGTCTCTTCGCCCATCCCAGCGTAAATCACGTTCGGGTCTGAATCGGCGACGGCAATCGCGCCGACCGAGCCGGTTTTGAAAAATCCGTCCGAGACGTTTTCCCAATTCGCGCCGCCGTCCGTCGTTTTCCAAACGCCGCCGCCCGTCGCGCCGTAATAATAAACATTCGGCTGATTTGCCACGCCCGCCACCGCTCCGACGCGCCCGCCGCGAAACGGTCCGATCAGGCGATACTGCAAACTTTTCAACGGATCGTTTTTCTTTCCCGGCGAAACCGGAATCGCGCCGACGGTCGGCGATGCCTGCGGAGTCGGCGCGAATTTTGGAACCGGCGTTGCCGTCTGCGCGTTTATCAAGCCGACCAGAGCGAACGCCAGGGCGAAAACCGGCGCGAGTTTAAAAGTTTGAAAAAGCGAACCGAGAACGGACGTTTGGGACATTGAAACCACCTTTTATTTTTTGATTTTAGAACAGCCTTTCAGAAGTAATTTGCTTACGGAGCAAATCTAGGCAATGTTTCAAATTAACGGATTCGATGTTTCTGCCGGACGGGTGAGTCGGCTTTCACCGCGCGGCGGCGTGTGAATCGTTTGACGGATTTGATTCACCGCCTGTTTCATCAGTTTGGAACAGCCTTGAAAAACTCTTATCCGAAGTCCCGTCAGATACTCGATTCGTTTTCGGCGGCACTGTGCGGCAACCCCTCGCATCAATCGGAGCCGGTCGGTCAAAGCGAGCGTTATCGCGGGAAAATGGCGGAATAATGTCGCTGCGCGGGCGGCGGGCGGGTGCAGTTTTCAACAACTTCGGACGGCGTTCCGCTGGAATTTTGCCGGTTGCCGGAAAGGTGTGCAAATTTGCAGGGTTTGGCGGAATTCGTTTTTGATTTGCCTGAGACGGTGGAACTGTCGGTTGACGGCGATTCCGATTTTTACGACCGGGAAGATTATTTGCAGGACTGCGAAGCGTTCAGGCTGCAAGTTTCGTGCAGAATAATCTCGAAACGCTCGAAGCGAACCGTGAATGGAAATCTATAAATCGCTGATGAGAAAATACATCGAGAACGACGATTGGCGAGCATTCCAAATTGTTTCCGAAAAAGATTCCTGCGCCTAATCTCAGAGCGTATTTGCAAAATCATTTAAGCGACGAGTTGACGGCTTAATTTTACATCTCGCATCCTACATTTTTAATTTTTATTTTCAGACTTGCTTCAATGGAGCCACGATTTTTCAAACGTAGAAATATCACGACGCGCTATTTCGCGCAGAAAATCGCCCGCGCTTCAATAGACATCTTTCCTAAATAAGCAGCTATTCTGCTAAACCTAGCAGAATGAGCGTGTTTGAAAAATACAAGATAAAACGTCCGGCTGAATTTACTCGCCT
>JAYVKL010000073.1:0-5344 GCA_043768465.1 Pyrinomonadaceae bacterium | reverse complement strand
GATTCGCCTTTTTCTTCCGGCAGACTCAAACGAAATGCGATAAACGGCGCAATTGTCCACAAAATCAGAAACACCCAGGCGACAATTAGACTTTTCGGGGCAAAGATAATCAGCAGCGCGAAGATGCCGAGCGCAATTGCGGGCGATGCTGCCATAAATGCAAAGTAGTCGCTCAAATTCTGCTTACTCAGCCGTTCGCTCTGCGCCGCCGTCTCCCATTCGAGCAGGCGTTTTCCCGAAATAAATTTGCGATAAAAAATCCGCAAAATCGCATCAATCGTTAGCGCGGCTTCGTGCGCCAGAAACGCTAACCGGAAAAACATCTGCGGAACAATCGTTTTGACATCGCTCCACAGATTTAAAAGGTTGATTAAAATCTTTTTCCACCTGTCGTTTTCTATCGCAGAAATCGAGGAAGCGGCGATGTGTAGATAAAGCGGCGCGGTTAAGATAACAAGAGCGAAAACGCCTGCGGCAAACGGCGAAATGACGGCAAACATCCACGCGAAAACGAGCCATAGAAGCAGCGTCGGCGCAACCAGACTGCGGCGCAAATTATCCAGAATTTTCCAGCGAGCAATCAAAGGCAGACGGTTTCGCACCGTTCGTCCTGTCGCATCGGGGACAAACGGCAGCAGCCAGCGCGCAATCTGCCAATCGCCGCGCGTCCAGCGATGATTTCGACGGGCGTAAGATTCGTAATTCGACGGGTAATCGTCATAGAGCGCAACGTCCGTGAGAAGCGCGACGCGGGCGTAAAGACCTTCAAAAAGGTCGTGACTCAAAAGTTTGTTTTCTGGAATCCGGCGGTCGAGCGCGGCTTCCAGCGCATCAACGTCATACAAACCTTTGCCGACGAAACTGCCCTCGGCAAACAAATCCTGATAAACGTCGGAAACCGCGCTCGTGTATGGGTCGTAACCTTTGCTCGACGAAAAAATTCTGGCGAAGGGCGAGCGCGAGGCACTCGGCAAACTGATTTCGATGCGCGGCTGTAAAATAGCATAACCTTTGGTGACGCGCCCGACGCTTTTCTCAAAAACCGGACGGTTTAAGGGATGTTCGATGGTGCCGATGAGTTTTCGCGCCGTTTCACGCGGCAGTTGCGTGTCGGCATCCAAAGTTATGACGTAACGAATCGTTTTGAGAAAATCGAAATTAACCGTTTCGTCCAACGCATAATTTGCGCCCGGCAACCCGCGCAAAAGCAGATTGAAGGCGTGCAGATTTCCGCGTTTGCGTTCCGTGCAAATCCATTTTCCTTCGCCTGCGCTCCAAGTCCGGCGGCGCGTAAAAAACATAAAACGCGGCGCGGTTTCTTCCGCTTCATATTTGCGATTCAGTTCCGCGATGTTCTGCCGCGCCGCCTCGCTAAGTTCCGCGTCGGACGGCATAATTTCGTCGTCCGAGTCCGGCAAATCGCCGAGCAGCGCGAAGAAAAGTTCCTTGTCACGATTGGCGAGATGATAAACTTCCAGATTTCCGCAGAGTTCGGCAATCGTCTTTTTATCAATCAGCAAAGTCGGGATGACGACGACAGTTCGCGCCTTTTCGGGAATGCCGTTCTGCAAATCCATCTTCGGTAAAAGATTCGGTTTGAGAACGGCGTTGACTAGGCGGTTAACAAAAGTTATCGCCAGTTCGCTCGCCGGAATGATTGCCAAAAGAACGGCAAAAATCAACGCCCAAACAGAAAACCCCGGCATTTGCACGCCTGAATATACAATCGCGGCGAGAAAAACAAACATCAGAGCGAAGATGGTCGTCAGATAAAAAGCGGTCGGATAACGTCGCAGAAAACGCTCGACGCGCTCACGCGGTCGCAGGGAACAATTACAAAAATGTTCGAGTTCAGTCAGTCCTTCGTCGGTATTCAGAAAGTAGCCGATGTGATTTTTGCGTTCGTCGTTCGTGTGTTTGGCGGAAAACTCGACGGCACACCGCGCTACACCGATTTCATCGGCTTGGGTTCGTCTGGCGATGCGTTCGACGTGGTGGCGATAGCCGTCGCGAGTCGCAAAATCCATTCCGCCGTAGGTGCCCGCCGGGTCTTCGCGCAAAACGCGGTCAACGCGGCTGACGCTCTCGAAAAAATCGCGCCAGTCGAGCGTTGAGAGCAGGCGCATACTCGTAATGATGTTGGAAACGGAAGCCTGCGCCGCTGCCTGTCGATTGTGTTCGCGGCGAGCGAGATGTTCGAGCGTGACGCCTTCGGGTCGCAGGCGACGCTGCAATTTTTCGAGTTCGTAACCGATATAATCGTCGCCTTCGTGCAGACGGGCGGCGAACTGGACGAGAAAAGCCTGCGAAAATTTTTCGGTCAGACGTCCGCCGTCGAAATTTTCGGCGAGCAGTTCAAAAGTTCTGCCGGAAAATTCCTTGCCGGTGTATTTGGCTAATTCGTCGGCTAAGCGGTCGGCGGCGGAGCGGTCACGGCGGGCTTGCAAAATGTTGACGGCAAAGCGGCGCAGATTTTCAATCAGAGCTAGCCGCAGGGAGATTGGAAACGCCCAAATCTCGCCGATGGCGAGCGGCACTCTCGTTTGATAGGCTTCGAGAAACGCTGTGAGTGTTGCCGCCTCAAGCCGATTGTCGGTGTGCGCGACGACCTCGAAGGCAAGCTGATAGATTCGCGGAAAGCCTGTAAACGCGCCGGTTTCGAGTTTCGGGAGTTCGCGGTAAAATTTACGCGGCAAATCCTGCCGAACCTCGCGCATCTGCTCTTCGACGATATGAAAATTATCAACCAGCCATTCGGCGGAAGGCGTGAGCGGCTCAATCCGCGCCGAATCGGTCAGAGCGCGATAAACATTAACCAGTTCGTTTTTATTGTCTTTGAGCCGCGCCAGCAAATCGAAACTGCGTTTTCCCCGCACGGCAACCCGGTGCGTTTGGGCAAGTTCCTCCGCCCGCGCTTTAAGATGTTCAAGGCTGAAAACTTCCGAGCTTCCCGACGATTCGTCTTCAGCCGTAAAATTTTGAGGAGTCTCACCATTTGCTCCGAATTTCAAAAAATCAAACATTTTTGAGTTCTAGTTTCTTTTTCTCCCGCACAATCTCGACCGTGCAGTTAGCGCGGGCGACGACCGCCGTCGAAACGCTGCCGAGAAGATGATTTTCATAAGAATTTCCCGCGTCGTTAAATTTCCCTGCGTCGTTCGCGCCGAGAAAAATGCAGTCCGCGCCCCATTCTTCCGCCAATGCAGCGATGATTTGTTTCGGGTCGCCTGCTTCAACCAATTCGGTCACGGCGAGTTCGGCGTGTTCCAAAATTTTCCTGATATTTTCGACATACCCGCTCAACCATTTAGAATTATTTTCAGACGCATCGCGCGCGACGACCAGCCGGACTTCACTGCCCATAATCCACATCCGCCGGGCTACTTCTTCAACCGCCGCCGATGCTCCTTTGGTTCCGTCCAAACCGATTAAAAGACGACTGGGCGAACCTTTTTTCCAAGCCTGTCCGCGCACAACGCGAACCGAACAAGCGGCTTCATTGGCGATTTTGTGCGAGACCGAACCGAGCATAAACCGTTTGCTTTCCGTGCATCCGTGCGAGCCGACGACAATCAAATTAGCGTTCCATTCTTTCGCCGAGTGGATGATTTCACGCGCGGGTGAGCCTTTGAGCGACAGGGTTTCCGTTTTCCATTCGGGATAATACACGCCCGTTCGCTGCGAAGCCCGCTCAAGACTTGTCCGACTTTCATCATCGGTTTTAGCTTGCGGTTCTTCCTTATCCCGTGCCGGTTTCGCGGCAACCGCATTTGTTGAAACGACAACCTCTTCGACCGTTTTGTAACCTGAAGGCGGCGACAACCATCGCTCCTCGACTTGGACAATTAACGCATCGGCTTCGCGCGGCAGACCGGCACGCGGCAAATCGTTCAGCGCATCGTCGGCGCAAGTCGAGCCGTCATAGGCAATCAGGATTTTCATTCGTTCATTCATACTAACCACCTCCAATGAATGTTAATTTTTATTACAGCCCACTTTTAGAAGTGTTCTTACAATAGCATTAAATTTACGGTGTAACGGCAATTTTCATCACGCCGTCGAGCCGTTCGCCGAAAACGCGGTAGGCTTCGCCTATTTCTTCCAGCGGAAAGCGGTGCGTGATGAGCGGCGATAAATCAACGCGCTTGTTTTTGACAATTTCCATCAGTCGCCGCATCCTCTCCTTACCGCCCGGACAAAGCGTGGTCACGATTTTGTAATCGCCGATTCCGGCGGCGAACGAATCATACGGAACTTGCAGTTTGCCCGAATAAACGCCGAGGCTCGACAGCGTTCCGCCCGCCCGCAAACTTCGCAAACAATTCTCGAATGTTTCCGGTGTTCCTAATGCTTCGATAGCGACATCCGCGCCGCCGTTCGTCAATTTTTTAATTTCCGCCGAAACATCAACTTCACGAGAATTCAAAACGACATCAACCCCCATTTTCCGTGCCATATCGAGCCGTGATTGGTCGCCGTCAACGCCGATGACCAAGGACGCGCCCATCAATTTCGCGCCGATGCTCGCGCATAAACCAATCGGACCCTGCGCGAAAACGACGACCGCATCGCCGATTTTGACATTGCCCGATTCCGCGCCGCTAAAACCCGTCGAAGCGATGTCGGCAAGCAGAACGACTTGTTCATCCGTCAGTTCATCAGGAATTACGGCGAGGTTGGCTTGCGCGTGCGGAACGAGCAGGTATTCGGCTTGCGCGCCGTTAATCGTATTTCCGAAACACCAGCCGCCCACTGCTTTGTAGCCCGAATGCCGGTCGCTGCACCCGCATTGCGCCCACTGTCCCGACAGACACGCCCGGCATTGTCCGCACGGCGTAATCGCACCGACTAAAACGCGGTCGCCGATTTCATAACCTTCAACGCCCGCGCCTAATTCCTCAATGACACCGACCGGCTCGTGACCGATAATCAAACCGGATTCGACCGGATATTCGCCGCGCACAATGTGCAAATCCGTTCCGCAAATCGTCGTCAGCGTCACGCGAATCACTGCCTCTCCGACTCCGGCGCGTGGGCGCGCTACCTCTTCAATCCGAATATCATTTACGCCGTGAAAAACATTTGCCCGCATCTTTTCCATAAAATTACCTCTTTTTCCCAATTCAATTGTTTTAATAAAGAAAAAGCAGCGATGAGGACTGCGCCCAAAAACACCAAAAACAGCAGCGGGACAAGAAACGGGAAAAATTTCATCAGTACGGTCACAGGCGGCGCAGCGAATCCGCGATTTCAAGTTCGGCTTTGAGATTAATCTCGTAATCGTGCTGCGCGTCCAACCAATCTTTTATTTTCAATTTTTCGAGGAGATTTTCGATGCGTTTAA
>JAYVKL010000072.1:0-8165 GCA_043768465.1 Pyrinomonadaceae bacterium | reverse complement strand
GCTCTAGATTTACAAAGTCTAACTTATTTCTGTTGGGGTGCTTACTTACAAAAACTTACCACTTACCACTTGCCACTTACCGATGTTCAAACCGTCGCCATCAAAGATTCGGTCAATTGGTTGGCGGCGTATTCGACGTTGGCGTAAACGGCTTGCAGTTCGTCGGGATTGTCTGATTTGAAACCTTCTTCGGCTTGCTCCAAAATTGTTTTGATAGCCTCTTTCTGCGCGGGTGCGACCGTCGAGCCGAATTCCGACAACGCTTTCTGAGTATTTTTAATCAGCGAGTCGAGCCGGTTTTTCTGAACGATTAATTCTTTGGTCGAACGGTCTTTTTCGATGGACTGTTCGGCCTGCATAATCAACCGCTCGATTTCGTCCGGCGCGAGACCCGACGACGGCGTAATCTGCATCGCCTGCTCAAAGCCGGTCATTTTATCTTTCGCCGAGACGTTGACGATGCCGTTCGCGTCAACTTCAAATGAAACATCAACCTGCGGAATGCCGCGCGGCGCGGGCGGCAGACCGACCAGTTCAAATTTGCCGAGACTGCGGTTGCCGCTCGAAACTTCGCGCTCGCCCTGTAAAATATGGATTTCCACCGACGGCTGATTGTCCACGACGGTCGTAAAGGTCATCGTGTTTTTCAGCGGAATCGTCGAGTTGCGCGTAATCAACTTGACGAATAACCCGCCGCGCGTCTCCAATCCCAAACTCAGCGGCAAGACATCGAGCAGCACGATTTCTTTGACATCGCCGGTCAAAACGCCGCCCTGAATCGCCGCGCCCATCGCCACCACTTCGTCGGGATTGATTTCCGATGAAGGTGCCTTGCCGAAGACCTCCGTCACCGTGCGCGAGATGATCGGTGAACGGGTTTGCCCGCCGACGAGAATCACTTTATCAATATCGGACGGCTGAAGTTTCGCGTCCCAGAGAGCTTTCTGGCACGGCTCGACCGACTGTTCGACTAAATCCTGCACTAATTCTTCAAATTTGACGCGGGTGAGAACCATATTGATATGTTTCGGACCCGAAGCGTCCGCCGCGATAAACGGCAGATTGACGGTCGTCTCCGAAACGCTCGAAAGCTCGCATTTGGCGCGTTCCGCCGCTTCCTTCAACCGCTGCAAAGCCAGCCGATCCTGCTTCAAATCAATATCGTTCTGTTCTTTGAATTCGCTGACCAGCCAACTGATAATCCTTTGATCGAAATCTTCGCCGCCGAGAAAAGTGTTGCCCGAAGTCGAGAGAACCTCAAAAACGCCGTCGTTGATTTCCAGAATCGAGATGTCGAAGGTGCCGCCGCCGAGATCGTAAACGACGACGCGCTCCGATTTATTTTTATCGAAGCCGTAAGCCAACGCCGCCGCCGTCGGTTCGTTGATAATGCGCTCGACTATAAGTCCGGCGATTTTCCCGGCATCGCGGGTCGCCTGTCTTTGCGCGTCGTCGAAATACGCCGGCACGGTGATAATCGCTTCGGTAACGGTTTCGCCCAAAAATTCCTCCGCCGCCTGTTTCAGTCTTTGAAGCAGAATTGCCGAAATCTCCGGCGGGCTGTAATTGCGGTCGAGAACGCGGATGTGCGCGTCGCCGTTTGCGGCTTCGACGATCTCGAACGGCACGGTTTCGCGCATTTTGCTGACTTCCGGCGAATTGAACTTGCGCCCGATCAGCCGTTTGACGGCGTAGAGCGTGTTGCCCGGATTGGTCACGGCTTGGCGTTTGGCGATTTGCCCGACCAGCCGCTCGTCCTTTTCCGTAAAGCCGATGACGGACGGCGTGGTTCTGCCGCCTTCTTTGTTCGAGATAATCTGCACCGCGCCGCTTTCTAAAACGGAAACGCAGCAGTTGGTCGTGCCTAAATCAATACCGATGACTTTGCTCATATTTTTTATTTTCCGATGACTGTTATGTGGCGGTTTTCTCTAAATTTTCAGGCTCTTCGAGGTCGGTCGGGTTGTTTTGAGAGTGAGCGGGAAGGGCGGACAACTTGCCGCTGCCGGTCGAGACGGAAACCTTGACCATTGACGGACGAATCACTTTTTCTCCGATTCGATAACCGCGCAGAAGCTCCGCCGTCACCGTGTTGGATGCGATTTCGTCGGTAATTTCAGTGGCGACGGCTTCGTGCCGGTGCGGGTCGAACTCTTCGCCGACGGCGGTAATCGGCTCCACGCCCATCTCCGCCAAAATCTCGTTCAACTGCTGGCTGACCAGCTCGATGCCTTCAAAAAACTGCTGAAACTCCGTTGTCTTCCGGTCGGAAATAATTTTGGTCGAATCCAGTGCGCGATTCATATTATCCAGAACCGGCAATATCTGAAACGCCAGACTGCCGATTTGATTTCGAAAGGTTTCGGCGCGTTCGCGTTCGGTGCGGTTTTTGTAATTCTCGAACTCGCCGTGCCGCCGTCTAGCGGCTTCGAGCATTTCGGCGCGTTCGTTCTCCGTCCGCAGCAGTTGAATTTGCAGCCTGGAAATTTCACTTCGCAAATTGAAAAGTTCGATGCGGCTCGGCGGATTTTCTTCGGGCGCGGCGGGCGGCAAAACGATTTCGGGCTTGTTCGGCGGTGCCGCCGTCCGATGTATTTCCATCGCCGTCGCCTCGTCGTCGCGGTCATCGTCATCGTCAATTTCGATGATCATCTCCGAGGTCATATCCAAATCTTTCTCTTTGGCTTCGAGCTGCCGGAAAAACTCGTCAATCGAAATCGTCTCGGACGTTTCGGTGCCTTCGGAAAAGTCCGTTGTATTTTGTGAATCTGGGTTGGAATTCATCTTTCAGAAAGTTAAATTGAAAATGTAATTTTTTAGATGTCGAGACTAATCCTGGGACATCATTCGTTCGAGAATTCGAGCGACATAGCTGACAATCGAAATCATCCGGGCGTATTCGATGCGGGTCGGACCCAGAACGCTCAAAGTTCCGATGGTGTCGCCGCTGCCGATGCGATACGGCGCGGTGATGAGCGTGCAGTTTTGCAGAGAAGAGGCGGCATTTTCGCTGCCGATAATCACCTGCACGTTCCCCTTGATCGTCGGATCGCGTTCGATGCAGCCGGTTAAAATCTGCACCAGCCGCGATTTTTCTTCGATGGTGCGGAGTAGCTCCCGCAATTTTTCGAGGTCGGCGAAATCCGGTTTGGTCAGGATATTCGAGGTTCCGTCCACATAAACTTCGCCTTGATTGTCCGCTTCGTCTTCAATGCTCTGCGAGCAAATAATCATCGCCGTTTGCAGCATTTTATCGAACAGAGCGGTTTCTTCGTGCATTAATTTGAGGATTTCCGTTCGAATTTCCGCCAGACTTTTGCCGCCGAATTTGGCGTTCAAATAATTTGAAGTGCGGTCGAGCTGTTCGTTTGAAAAAGTTTCTTTCAGGCGAACGATTTTGTTGTGGACGATGTTCGGCGCGGAAACCATCACGACGAGAATTCGTTTGTCCGACAGATTGACGAATTCGATGTGCTGAAGGCGATCTTTCGCCAGCGAGGGGGAGACGACAATGCCGACATTTTGAGAAAGAGCCGAGAGAAGCTGCGAAGTGCGTTCCATCAATCTGTCGGGCGCGGCTGACGAATCGAGTTCGTTCAAACCCAACTCCTTATTTATCAAGCGCAAATCTTCGTTTGATAAACTCAGAATGCCCAACAAGTTGTCAACAAAAAAACGATAGCCTTTGTCGGTCGGAACTCGTCCGGCGGAAGTGTGCGGCTGTTCGACGAAGCCGAAATCTTCCAAATTGCTCATCACGCTGCGAATCGTTGCCGAACTCAAACCCGAAGCGTTCGCAAATTTTTCGGCGATTATTTTCGAGCCAATCGGCTCGCCCGTAACGAGATGTTCGTTGATGATGGCGGAGAGAATGATCTGCCCGCGAGCGTTCGGTGCAGAGAAATTTTTTACGGTTGGCGAGGTCGGTTCGGAGACAGCCATTTTTCCTCTGTTCGGTTTGGAGAACATCGCTTGAAAACGATATTCTTTGACTATTAAACAAATAGCATTTTACAAGCTCGTCTGTCAAGATTTTTCAGTTAAACTATGACCAACAATTTTTTGCCGGACGACACTTCCGCCATCAAAGCATTTTACGAAGAAGCCTTTCGTTTTTTCGACGGCAAACGCGCTACGCCGGAAATCACGGTCGAATTCTATCCGTATATCGGAATCAATCAAACGATTCGCATTCGCAGCAACGTGATTTTCGTTCGTCTCGCCGAACTCTGCCGCGCTGCGCCGCTCGACTTGCAGCGCGCTTTGGCTTTTATTTTAACCGCCAAACTTCTGCGAAAAAATGTGCCGCCGGCGGCGGCGAAAGTTTATCAAAGCTACGTCAAGAGCGTTGAAATGCGGACGAAAGCCACGGAAAACAGACGCGCCAAAGGGCGGAAAGTCATCTCGACTTTCGCCGGTGAAATTTATAATTTGGAAGAGATTTTTGCGCGGATAAATTCGATTTATTTCGGCGATTCGATTCCGAAGCCGACTCTCACCTGGTCGGCGCGGCAGACTTATCGGATTTTGGGACACCACGACGCGGCGCACGAAACGATTGTCATCAGCAAATCGCTCGACGCTAAAAGCGTTCCGCTCTACGTCGTCGAATTCGTCGTTTTTCACGAAATGCTGCACATTTTTCACCCGACGACGCACCGCGACGGCAGACGCTACAACCATACGCCGCAGTTTCGCCGTCACGAAAAAAAGTTCGCGCACTACGAAAAAGCGGAAAACTGGATCGAGCGGAACGCGCAAAGATTGAAAACGAAAAGTAAGAAAGCCAACGGCAAACGAGAAATTTAGTGCTTTGCAGCCGAAATTTCGGAATTGCTTTCTTCGTTCAGAGTCCAGGCTCTCGGCGTGGCTCCGCCGAACTTCGCTGGCGGAGCGGACAAACTGAAGTTTCGACTCTGAACGAAGAAAGCAATTCGATTCTCAAAAATTTAGATTACACACCGCTAATTTAATTTCCCCAAAATCGCGCCGATCAATCCGAAATCCGAAACGGTGACGCGCTCGAAACCGTTTTCGGTCAGGCGCGTTTCGGTCGTGTAGAACGTCGCCGATTTTCGATGGTCGTCTTTGACCTGCGCCGGAACTTTAACGATTTTCCCCGCCGCTTCAGCGTCCGTGCCGAAAGTCGCGGCGACGCTGCGGCTTTCGGCAAATCTTTGAAACGCCGGATTTTTCACGGTATTTTGTCCGGTTCGCAGACATTTCAAAACGCTCTCGCCGTCACCTAAAACTAATTTGTTTTCGATGAAAGCCGCCGCTAAATTTTTATCATCCGAAAACCAGATTTCCGCGTTCGATAATTTTTCCGGCGGCTTTTTAAAATTTATTTCTTTCGAGATTGAATTTTTCAATTTGTCCGTCTCTTTGACCGCCGCGATGGTCACGCTTTTCGTGTTTTCCGCGTCAAACTGCGCGGTGACCAGCGGCGAATCAACTGCGCTCAAAAAGGTTTCCGCATCGAGAATTCCATATGGTTCGAGCAGTTTGCCGGAGAATTCGAGTAAAAGTTTACCGCTCAAAACATCGGCGTTTTTCGCCGTCAAAAGATTCGAGCGGCGCCACGAAATCAAAGGATTCTTCAAATTGTAGCGAGTCGCGGAAAAAACGTCAGGCGGCAGAAAGTTGATGAAATTAACCGGCGCGGCGGCGTTTGAATCGAAGATTTCCTTGATTGCGAAAGCGGTTTCCGGCGTTAAATTAACGCTGTATTTATCCTCGATTCCGCGCGTTGTGCGGTTTGCCGTCCAGACGATTTCTTCGGTCGTGTGCTGTAAAATCTCCGGCACGATCCGGGCAATAAAATCCCTTTCGTCCGGCTCTTCCGACGAGTTGACGGCGACCGAAATGCCCGCGAGTGCCGCGATTTGCTTGATGCCGTCAGATGAAACGTAGCCGAAAGCCAGGTTGTTTTCCGCTTCAGCACGATTAAAAAAATCATTCCGCGCCAAACCTTCCGCCGCGCCTTTTTTGACCGCCAGACATTTTTCGATTGCCGCCGCGTCGCTGCCGAAATAAATCAAACTGTTTTGCGCGAATGCGAAAACGCGGCGTTGGTCAGCCGCCGTCCAGGTAAAAAACTCGCCGCCGTCCCGCTCGATTTTTTCGAGCTTCGCCGTCGCGCCGTAATTTTTTTTGACGAAGCTATCGAGTTGGTTTTCGACGATTGAAACGGCTTGCCATCTCCAGGCGTGAGTTTCGGCGACGGCGACGAAGCGCGGTTTCAAATGCAAAGCGGCGTTTTCTTCGGAGGTTTCAAAACCCGTCACGGCAAGCGCTGCCTGAATGTTTTTGAGCGCGGAATAATCAACTCGGTTTTCAGCGAGCGTTTGAAAAGCCGGGTTTGCCGATAACGCTTCGAGCGTCGCGGCAACATCGTTGGATTCGAGGTAAACGAGCGTCTCACGCGGCACGAGCTTTCGCAGATCGGTTTTCGGCGGACGGCGGCAAGCCGTCAGGAAAAACGCCGCCGCGATTAAAATAAAACCCGCCGTTTTCATATTTTTGAATGTGCGTTTGGGCATTAAATAAAACTGCGTCCGGGGTTGAAATCAAAGTCGGAATTAGACGCTGATGAACGCGGACGAAGCGAATTTTCGCCGATTATTTTTACCAGCCACCTTAAAAATCGGAAATTCTCAATTACACATTTTTTATTCTAAATTTTTACGCGGAAAAATGAAGGATTGAGCATGTAAAATTGAGAATTTAAGCCGACCGGCGGGTTTTTGAGACGGCTTCCAGTAAATTTTCCGACGGATCAAACGAAATATATTCATCGAATCCGCGTTGATCCGTCGAATCAGCGTTCATCAGCGTCTCTTTCTCATTCCGACTCAAGACCGTCTAATTTCCGCCTTCGCCTTCGCCGGCTTTCCGAAAACATTTTCAATTTTCGCGGAACAAAACGAAAAGCGCGGTGTCTAAACCTGTGACAATTTTTCCGAGTTCGGATGGCACCGGCATCAGGAGAAAAAATTATGTTAGATCAATTAGTCGAATCGAATAATCATACCAAAGAAAATAAAAGACGCGGCGGTTTTCTGCTGTCCACGTTTTTCGTCGTCTGCTCGCTGCTGGCAAGCGGAGTTGTGTGGAGTTTGTTCGCCAAGGATTTGGGAATAAACACGGGCAATCTGGAAATTTCAATGCTCGTTGCGCCGCTCGTCGCTGCCGACGAACAACCGAAACCGCCGGAGTTACAGCCGAAAAAAGAAAAGTCGCTCGCGCCGAACGCCGACGTGCGAGCGAAAATTATCCGGGACATCAACGAAAATCCAATTGAGACACCGATCAAAATCAGCGTTGAAAAGTCGAGCGTGCCGCCGCGCCACTCGGATAATTTGACTGTTTTAGGACCGGATAATTTCAACGCCGCCAATGCCGCCGCCGCTAATTCCAGAGAGGTCGCCCGGTCAGTCGGAACGGGCATCGGAAGTGTCAGCGGAACTCCCGACGGCGATGAGTCTTCTACCGCCGCCGCCGCCAAAGTGCCGCCGCCGCCGCCGTTCGTCAAAAAAGAAGAGGTGAAACCGCCGACTGTTCACAAAATTTCGCTCGGCGTAGTCAACGGCAAAGCGATCAATCTCGTCAAACCGCCGTATCCGCCGGTTGCCAGAGCGGTTCACGCCGAAGGCGCGGTCAACGTCCAAGTCACGATTGACGAGCAGGGAAACGTCATCGCGGCAAACGCCGTCAACGGACATCCGCTACTGCGACAAGCGGCGGAAAACGCGGCTCGCGCCAGTAAATTCGCCCCGACGATGCTCAGCCGTCAGCCGGTTAAAGTTACCGGCGTAATAATCTATAAATTCGCGGCGAACTAGAGTTTCCCCGAATTCTCAAATTAAAAGAGCATCGCCGGCGATGCTCTTTTAATTTGACCTGGGTCTTGGGTTGAAATGCGAAAGATAATGAGAATGCTGATGAACGCGGATTCGACGGATCAAAGCGGATTTAATAAATATATTTTTTAGACTGCGGGGAAACTGACTTAAACAGGACTTTCGCTTGTGAAATGTTTTTCTACGGCTGAAAATCGAAATGTTTTATCTAGAGCAGATTGCTAATCAGTGTATGGCAGACTTCAGTCTGCCGCCTCGCTCAGACCCGACTCTCGACGGCGGTGGCAGACTTTAGTCTGCCAT
>JAYVKL010000071.1:0-17887 GCA_043768465.1 Pyrinomonadaceae bacterium | reverse complement strand
AAATGACGAAAGTTTCCCCCAATAGCCGACATAATTGCCTTCGAGAAATTTATCCCGCCCGTTTGTTTGATAATTTTCCAAATGCCGATAGACAGTCGCGGCATCAATCCCCAGACAAACCGCGATTTTTTGCGGAGTTTCTCCCAAATCCAACATTAACAAGGTAGTCGCTTTGACATAATCACGTTTGTTGTTTTGGCGTTGGATTTCGCGCAGCACCTGACGCTCATTTGCGGCTAACTCAAATCTCACATTTTTACTAAAGTCTTATTCTTGTCTTTTTTTCGCAAACCATTTACTTTTGGGTATAGAGCAAATTCGGATTGAATGTATAGCAGACTAAAGTCTGCCACCGCCGTCGAGAGTCGGGTCTGAGCGAGGCGGCAGACTGAAGTCTGCCATACGCTGATTAGCAATCTGCTCTAGGCATATCAAAGGATCAGAATCGCCCGCGGTAGCGGGCGGGTGCAGGCGCGGAAAACCCGCCCGCTGCCGCCGGCGGTTCTGACCGGACGTACTATTCAACCTGAATTGGTATTAAGCAGGTCGGGAGAAGTTTTGCGACATTTTGAAAAGTTCAGGGTAACGCATTTATGCGTGAGAAATCGCCGCGCTTCGCTGACGCTTTCACGGTTGAAGCCGTCACTCTGAACTTTTCAAAATGCTTTAACACTTTTGCTCACCTGCTTATATTGTTTTTGTCGCATTTTTTTTCGTGAATTTAGTGTATTTCGTAGGTAAAAATAGTTTTCAAACAGTTTCCTAAAAGCGATTTTAGCGGCGAGTTCAGAGACTTTCGCAAATGGATTTAGGGCAAAACAGCGGCTTTTTTGGCACATCGTCTTTTGAACACGACGCGGATTCGCTCCATGTCGTGTTCAAAAGACGATGTGCTGATAATTAACGCTCGCTTTTGAGCGCGTCTTGAAAAACTTGTCCGTAAATCCGCTTTTCGGCGGCGGCTCTGGTTCGACAGGCAAGTTTGAAGGCTTCCGGTTCGCCGAACTTTTCAACCGCGAACGAACGATGCTGTTGTTTGCCGTTTTCGACCCACGTTGCGCTCCAAGCGGTTTTACCGCGCCGCACTCCACTGATGCCGCTTGAGTTGTTTGACTGCATTCTTTTAAGCGGATTGGCGGCTTCCGGCGAATTTTGAATTTCGCGCAGTTTTTCCTTGCGCCACCGTTTTGCCTGGGCAAGTGCTTTTCGTTCGCCGCTGCCGAGAGCGAAGACTTTTTGATACTCGGTATCTTTGAATTTTATGTATGCTCTGATGCCTTTATGCGACCGGTAGTTGACGCGATAGATGCCTCTTTCGATGCGCGTCGAACCTTTTTCGGGTAGCTTGGTTTCTTCGACCTTTAATTGTTTTACTGCTGGCATAATTATTAGAAACTCAATTTTATCACATTGCGGGCGGCACCGAAAAATGTCGCGGTGAACTAGTCCGAGTATTGAGTTGAAATCAAAGTCGGAACTAGACGCTGATAATCGCGGATAAAGCGGATTTGCACTGATTATTTTTAGTAAATTTTCCGACTAATCAAAAAATATACTCGCCAAATCTGCGTCCATCCTTTAAATCCGCGATCAATCAGCGTCTGATTTTTCTTCTCATTTCAACTCACGACTCAGGTCGGGTGACAGATTGAGCGGCAGATTTTTAACGACTTGAATCCGCGCGGCTGTCTACCGACAAGCGAAAATAATTGAAAAGATGCGGCAATTACTCGGTTGTCAACGATAACCGCCGCGTCGGTCGTTAAATATTTTCTGCATCGAGCATTTTCTGCAAATCTTTTTCGTCGAGCGTATAAACTTCATTGCAGAATCCGCACGTCATCGTCGCGCCTTTGTCCTCTTCGAGCATCGCGGCGACTTCGATTTGTCCGAGTGAGGAAATCAGCGACACGGCGCGGTCGAACGAGCAGTTGCATTTAAATTCGACTTCCCTCTCCTCCAAAATCTCGAAATCAATTTCGCCGAGCGCGAGTCTGACCAAATCTTCCGCCGCCGCGCCGTTTTTGATGACGGTCGTCACGTGCGGCGCGTGTTTGATAGTGTCTTCGATCATCGTGATAATATGTTCGTTCGCGCCCGGCATCATCTGAATCATCACGCCGCCCGAAGCCGCGACGAACGGCTCCTGGTTTTGGAGCAGAACGCCCAATAAAACCGCCGACGGAATCTGTTCGGATTTGGCTAAATAATAAGCGAAGTCTTCGGCGATTTCGCCCGACACGAGCGGCACGGAACCGACGTATGGCTCGCGGTGCAAGCCGATTTCGTAGCCCGATTCGCGGATAACGTAAAAGGTTCCTTCGCCGATGACACCTGAAACGTCGAATTTGCCGTTGCTTTTCGGCGGCAGTTCGGGATGCGGATTTTTGACGTAGCCGCGCACCGTGCCGTGCATATTCGTTTCCGCCGTGATGCCTTTGACCGCGCCACCGCATTCGATTTTCACCGTCAAACGGTCGAAATCTTTGAGGCTCGCGCCCAGTAAAAGCGTTCCCGTCAAAACTCTGCCGAGCGCGGCGGAAACGGTCGGCGAAGTTTGATGGCGGCGGACGGCCTCGCGGGCGATTTCGGTCGTGATTGCCGCCATAAACCGTACCGTGCCGCCGGCGGCGATTCCGTTGATTAGTTTTTCCATCTATCCAGTTTCGGAAATCTGCGCGGTGAAAGTCAAATATCGAACAGGTCGAAAATAATTTTAAGCCCGGAAGTTAAGGCAATACTTTAACTTACCCGATATTTAGACTATTTAGTGCCGCTTGCCACAACATATTGTGCATTTTTTTGTTGACAAGCGGATTCAAAGTCGGGTATATTTCACTTCACTTGATAAAAATTATTCTGAGTTCCTAAAAACACAACCAAAATCCGATGCTTCCGAATCTTGTATTTCGTAAATGCATTTGACGGACAAAAATCTTAAAATATAGTCTTGCCGTCTTCAAAAAGACGTGATGGAGGAAAGCGAAAAATGAGTACAGTATTTGAGCCTGTGATGTCGGGCAAAGTAATCGCCGAAAATGGTCAATCGAACGGCAGCGGCACGGGAACTTCCCGACAACGCGAAATTAAACCGATTGGACTGAACGGTCAGAAAGTCGTTAGCAAACGCTATTCGCTGAAAGATGCGACGGGCGAACCGCTCGAAACCTGGTCGGACATCGCCCGCCGCGTCGTCGGACACATCTCAAAAGCCGAACACGACCCGCTAATGCGCGATTATTTTTATAATTCGATGCTGGAAATAATGCTCAACCGTGAATTTATTCCGAACACGCCGTGTCTGGTCAACGCCGGAAAACCGAAAGGACAACTCGCCGCGTGTTTCGTTTTGAACGTGCCGGATTCCATCGAGGGCATTATGGAACACGCGCAGGCGGCGGCGATTATTCACCAAACCGGCGGCGGATGTATCGCCGGAGATGCCCGCGTGTGGTCAACTTTTTGCGGTCTCGAACCGATTGAAGTTCTTTTTAACCGCACGACGATTGACGGGCGCGAAGGTGTCAAATTGGGCAGCGGATATGCTTTCGATGTCGGCGATCTGGACATCAAAACCGTTTCGATGAATCCGAAAACCGGCGCGACCGACTTGCAGAAAGTCACGCACGTTTGGAAATTCGATGTTCCGGCGGAGCAGCAGTTGACGGTTAAAACCCGGCAGGGCTTGGAGGTGCAAACCTCGACGTGGCATCCGTTTATGGTGATGCGCGGCACGGAGTTGGTTGAAGTTCGCGCCGACGCGCTTGAAAACGGCGATGTTATTCTCGCTCCCGAATCGCCCGAAAAATTTTGGCTGTGGACGGAAAACCGACAGGTGCAGGGTTTTGAGATCAATGAAGAAATCGGCTGGCTGATCGGTTTTATTTTGGGCGACGGCTGCTTTGATTACGTTCGCTCGCAGCGTCTGCATCGCCTGCGTTTGTTTTCAGGCAAAACCGATGTCTTGGAAAAAGCGCGGGCGATTCTGGCTAAAATGGGAACGAATTTGACGATTAGCCTTGATAAGCGCGGTTTGTATAGTCTGAATACTTTCAAACAAACCGTCGTTCACGCTCTTTTTGAATCGTCGGGTTTGGCGAATTACGGCGCGAAAGGCGATTTTATTCGTGTCCCGGAAGTCATTGCCAAATCGCCTCTGCCGGTGATTTACGCTTTTCTCGCGGGTTTAATGGACAGCGACGGTTACGTTGCCGAAGACGGCAGTCCGTCCTACACGACGACCAGCCGGGAAATGTCGCAGGACCTCGCGGCGTTATGCTCCCTGCTCGGTTTCGAGCCGCGGGTGCAGACCAAACAGCCGACCGGCAAAAGCAAAAGCGTCGCTTACACGATTCAGATTTGCGTTTTGCCGCAAGTCAATAAACTAGCGGAAAAGATCGGCGGATTTATGGCGAGCGATTTACGCCGCGAACGTCTGCACAGCACGAGCCGCAAACAGCAGCGGATCAAACTGAACATCGCTCCGTGGCGCGAACTGCTGCGCGAAAAAAATCTGGCAAATAAACGCGGCACGACGGCTGATGCCGGAGAGTTGGCGCGTGAATTAAATTACTGGTCGTGCGATACGAAAGGGCGCATCATGCGCGACGATTTATATACTATCGGCGAAGCCTTATCGAAAACCGACGCAGATCGCGGCAATCTTTTAATGCGAATTGCGATGAGCGGTTTTGAAATCGAATCGGTCGCGCCAGCCGCCGAACCGAAGCCGTATTACGATTTGACCGTCGCCGAATGGAACACCTACGCGGCGGGCAAAAACGGAATGGCGATGATTCACAATACGGGAATGACGTATGAATTTATCCGTCCGATGGGCGCGATGGTCAATTCGACGCGCGGCGTGGCCTCGGGTCCGGTCTCGTTTATGAACATCGTCAACACGATGACCGAAGTCGTTAAACAGGGCGGGGTGCGGCGCGGTGCCAATATGGGAATGATGCGCTGCCTTGCCGGAAACACGATGATTTCAACTATCGAAGGGCGCGTCGAGATAAAAGATTTAGTCGGAAAGCGACCGTCTCTTTACTGCACTGACGGCGAAAAAGTGCGTGTGCGCCAAGCCGACGCGGTTTTCTCCAACGGAGTTCGTGAAACGATCAGAGTTTGGTTCGATGACGATACTTTTCTCGACTGCACCGCCGACCACGAAATTCTTTTGGCTGACTGTAAAACGTATCGTGAAGCCGGTGATTTGCAATTCGGCGATTCGGTGGCGGCGTTTTATAAACGTCTGGCTAATAATCGTTTTTGTGTGAGTATCACGGGTTCGCGCCGACACATTGCCGAACACATCGCCGTTGCCGAAATGAAATACGGCGTTTATCCGACGGCGGGCGGGCGTAATCGCCAGCCGGAAGAGACGATTGTTCACCACATTGACCATAATCCGCTTAATAATTCGCCGGAAAATTTGGAATTGATGACTATTCGTGAACACGGTGTTCATCACGGCTCTCACGATCCGAAATTTATCGCTCACCGCGAACGCATCGCCGCCGACCGGAAAGGAAAAACGTGGGAAGAGTATTACGGAATCGAAAAAGCCGCCGAGTTGCGCGAACGTAAGCGAAAAAGAATGACCGGGCAAAAAACTTGGAACGCGAGTCTGACGGGCGAGAATTATACCGCTCATTATCCGAACGGTTTCGGCAATCAGCATCGCTCTCCGAACCATAAAGTCGTGCGTCTCGAATCGCTCGGTGAACAGGAAGTTTTCGATATTTCGATGCCTGAGTTTCATAACTTCGTCGCCAACGGAATTTTCGTCCACAACTGCACACACCCAGACCTATTACGCTTTATCCACGCGAAAAACGACCAGCATTCACTGACTAATTTTAATATCTCGGTCAATGTTACAGACCGATTTTTGGAAGCGGTTGATAATAAAGAGTGGTTCCAGACCGAATTTGACGGCGAAATATGGACGCAACCGGTTTTCGATGTCGTGACCGGAACCGATTACATCGTTTATCGCCGACCGACCGGCGAAACGATGACTTTTGCCGACAAACTCGCTTTTGAAGATGCCGATTTGAGCGATTGCACGATTGAAAATCCGCCGTCCGCCGGAATGGTTTACGCGCCCGACATCTGGAATCGCATTATCGCGTCGGCGCACAAATACGCCGAACCGGGAATCGCGTTTATTGACCAGGTCAACCGTCATAATCATATGATGGAATCAATGGGACCAATTTACGCAAGTAACCCGTGCGTTACCGGCGAAACTTTAGTGGCGACAGCGGACGGACGCGGCAATGTGCCAATTAAAGAACTTGCCGAAGCCGGTAGAGACGTTCCCGTTTTCGCATTGGATAAACGCGGGAACATCGTCGTTCGCACGATGCGTAATCCGCGAATTACGGGACACGATAAAGCGGTTTATAAGGTTACTTTGGATGACGGCTCGGTTATCAGAGCGACTGCCAACCACAAACTTTTAATCAGAGGCGGCGAATATAAACGGGTTGACGAGCTGCAAAAGGGCGACAGTCTGCACATTATGACGCGCTTTCACTCTTCGCTTCACGAAATGTTTCCGATAGACAATGCGCCGACTCAGGATTATGTTTGGGTCAACAACAGCGGGCGGACAACGAGCAAAGACGAACATCGGCTAATCGCGCAGTTCGATCAAAATTTGAAGCGCATTCCCGCCGGACACGTCGTTCATCACAAGGATTTCAACGGATGCAATAATAGACCTGAAAATCTGCAAATAATGTCGGTTGAAGACCATAATCGTTTGCACGGCGATTTGATGAAAGGCGCGCATAATCCGATGGTTCGCGTTCAAACCGAATGGAGCGCGGAGAAATGGGCAGGTTACAGTCAAAATATGTCGAACGCCGTCAGCGGTGAAAAGAACGGCAGATTCAGCGGCTTCAGCAACGAAGAATTAAAAACCTGCGCGTTGGAATTGACCGAACAATTGGGACGCAGATTTTCGGCGAAGGAATGGGCGAAATACGCCGGTGAGCGCGGCTTGCCGACGCAGTTTTCCAAATGGCGCAACGACCATTTGGGTGGTCTGCTTGGTTTGGCAAAATGGGCGGCGGCGGAATTAGGTTTGGAACACGGCGACAAAGACCCGCGTTCCGTGCAGCTTTATTTGGAATTGACGGCGCAGGGCTACGACTGCGTTTTTATTGACAATCACGTTCATATCAACAAAAATTGCGAAGTTTGCGGCAAGCATTTCGTCACCATACCGTTTCGTCGTGAACACGGCGTTTGTTCGTCCCGCTGCGCTCTGAACTCTTATCGAAACACCGTTCCAAATTGGGAAACCAACCGACTTGCCAACTCGAAAGCCGGACACGAGCGAAGAAAAGTCAAACTTCGCGCCGAACAGGTCGAAGTATTTTTAGAATGCAAATCGCTCGGCACAGAGAAAGAGGAAGATTGGGTCAAAGCGTGTCAGGCGAAAAAAATCAGTTTTGAGATTTCCAGAAAAACCAGTCCGTTTCGCAGCTACGAATCTTTGAAGCAAGCCGCTTCGATGACCAATCACAGAGTCGTTTCGGTTGAATTTGACGGCGAAGAAACTGTTTATAACGGCACGGTTGACGAGTTTCATAACTTTTTTATCGGCGGTTTTGAATCGCTCACTGAAAGCGGAAAGGTTTTGTTTTCATATGTTTGTAGTAAAAATTGCGGTGAGCAGTTCTTACATTTTAGTAATTCGTGCAACCTCGGCAGCGTTGATTTGTCGAAGTTCTACAAACGGGTCGGCGACGGCACGAACGCGGATGAATCGGTTGAATGGGAACGTCTGGCGCAGGTGACGCAGTTAAGCACACAGTTTTTAGACAACGTGATTGACGCGGGCGATTTTCCGCTTGAAGACATTGATGATGTCGTCAAACGGACGCGCCCCGTCGGTTTGGGAATTATGGGTTTTGCGGATTTGTGTCTGAAACTGCAAATTACCTACGGCGAACAGGCTTCGATTGATTTGATGGACAAGGTGATGGGTTTCGTTCGCAAAGAAGCGTGGAAGGCATCTTTAAAAATTGGCGCGGAGAAAGGCGCGTTTCCCGAATTTGAAGCGAACCGCGAAGCCTACGCCAAATTTATCTACGACGAAATCGGTATTTCCCGCGACGTGGCTTTAACGCCGCGTAATTATGAAACGACGACGATTGCGCCGACTGGAACGATCAGCCTGGTCGCCGAAACTTCGTCGGGCTGCGAGCCGAATTTCTCCTGGGCTTACGTTCGGCAGGACACGATTGGAACCCGAACTTACGTTCACACCTCGGCGGCGGAAGCGTTAGGAATGACGGTTGATCAGACGGACGAAGAATCCATTAAAAAAGCCGCGCAGTTCGTCGTCGAGAACGAAGATAAACTGCCGCCGTATTTTATTTCGGCGTTGAATATCACGTCGAAACAGCACGTTCAAGTGCTGGCGGCGGCGCAGAGAAATGTTGACAATTCCGTCTCGAAAACCTGCAACGGCGCGAACGACGACACGATTGAATCGGTGGACGAACTTTACCGGATGGCGCGTGATTTGGGCTGCAAATGCGTTTCGTATTACCGCGACGGCTCGCGCACCGGACAGGTTTTAACTTCGATCAAAGCCGAAGAAAAACCGGCGGAGACGACCGAAACGGCGGAAAGCATCGTCGTCGAAGAATGCAATGAATTGACGACGATTCAGTCGGTTGCCGGAACGAAACTGGAACTACAAACGCGAAAGGCGGAGAAAATCGAACGCCCGCGCGAATTGCAGGGTTCGACGTGGCGCATTCCGTTTGACGGGCGCAATTTGTATGTGACGGTCAACCACGACGGCAGCAATGTTCTCGAAGTTTTTGCGACGGGAACGATTTCCGAAGGTGTCGGCTTGCTCGCTTCAAAAATGCTGCGCGGCGGATTTGAAGTCAAAGAAGTCGCCCGCAGTCTGAACAAGGTTACGGGAACGCATTCCGTCTGGTTTAACGAACGCCTTTTGACTTCGCCCGAACAGGCGATTGCCGAATGTCTTTTATTGATTGACCGTCGTTTGAAAAATCTCCCGGCATCGGAACGTCAAGCGGGCAAAACGGCGGAAACTTCGCCAATCGCCGCCGCCAAACCGCAAATGTCGCCGCTCATCGGCGAATGCCCGGAATGCAAAGGACAACTCGAACACGCTTCGGGCTGTGATTTCTGCCGCGATTGCGGTTATTCAAAATGTAAATAAACGGCGGGTTATTGAGTCGCCTCTTTCGTTCAGAGTCCAAACGCGGAACGCACTTTGCCCGCGCATCGCCGGCGGAAACACGCTCAAGCGCGGACTCTGAACTTTATCGAACAAAATTTTGTGACATTTATTTGTGTCCAATTACTTACCGCCGCGATTGAATCAAGGCGGTTTTTTTATTTTTTAAGTCGGCACGAATTCAAGTGAGAAGTGGAATAACGTCCGGGTTATTTCTAATTTGCGCTTTGGCTATTATTCCGAAAAGTGAGAAAATCACTGCTTATTGATTCGATTCAAATCTCTAAAAATGGATTCAGCAAACTTAGTCGAAAAACTCTTTCAAGGCGATACCCGAAGCGTGGCGCGAGCGATTACCATCGTCGAAAACCACACGGCAAACGCCGCCGATCTGATGAAAGCGGTTTTCCCGCGCACGGGAAACGCCCTTGTCATCGGCATCACGGGTTCGCCCGGCGCGGGCAAATCTTCGCTGGTTGATAAACTGGCTTTTTATTATAAAGAAAAGGGCGAGCGCATTGGAATCATCTGCGTTGATCCGTCCAGCCCGTTTTCCGGCGGCGCAATTTTGGGCGATAGAATCCGAATGTCCACGCTCGGATTGGATAAAAATATTTTCATCCGTTCGATGGCGACACGCGGCAATCTCGGCGGATTGTCCCGCGCCACAGTGGACGCGGTGGCGATTCTGGACGCGGCGGGTTTCGATAAGGTCATCGTCGAAACGGTCGGGGTCGGACAGGACGAAGTGGAAATCGTCAAAACGGCGGATGTCTCGGTCGTCGTTTTAGTTCCCGGAATGGGCGACGACATTCAGGCGATCAAAGCCGGAATTATGGAAATCGGCGATGTCTTCGTTATCAACAAAGCCGACCGCGAAGGCGTTCTCCGCACCGAAAAGGAACTCGAAGCCCTTTTGACATTGGCGATGCGCCCTGATTTCTGGAATCCGCCGATCATCAAAACCGTCGCGCCCGAATCCAAAGGCATCGAAGATTTATCGAAAGCCATCGAAAGCTATTACGAATTTCAAAAAAAAGGCGAAAACCTCGAACGCCGCACCGCGATTGCCAAATGGCGACTGCTGGAATTATTACAAGAAAAACTTCTGGCGAATGTTTTGAGCCGCAACGGAACAAGCGAAAAGTTAGATAGACTGGCGCGGGAAATCGCGGAGAAACGAAACGATCCTTATTCGGCGGTTGAAGAAATACTGAAATAATTATGAAACAATCGTTTATTAACCCAGAAAAAGATTATACCTTTCACGATTATTTTCGAATGCGGGCTTCGACTGAAGATATTCTTGATTATTTCGGTTATCAGAGAATTTTAGGACGAATCGAGTTACCTCGAACAGCTAGAGAATTACCGAGTTTAGAACAACTTTTTGCAACTCTCGAAGATGCAATCCTGCATATTAGCTTAGAAAATGAAATCACGCGCCGCGAATTTTTGATTGCACCCGTGATGTCGGAAGTTCGACGTTTAACTGAATCAAAACTGCGCTCTGAATACTGGCTTGAGTATAACCACCAGTTAAAAGGTTCACTCGATTATCTTTTGCAGCGCGAGCGAAATTTGCTGGTAGTTGAAGCTAAGAACGCCGATCTATCGCGTGGTTTCACGCAGCTCGCCGTCGAAATGGTTGCGCTTGATAAAGCCGATGAAACCGAGCAGGAAATTATTTACGGCGCAGTCACGACCGGAAATATCTGGCAATTCGGCGAACTCGACCGCAAGCGAAAAATCGTTACGCAAGACATTGGCAGTTACGATTTATTGCAGGACTTAGAGGATTTAGTCAAAATTTCTATTGAAATTTTGGAAAGGAAATGAATCAAGATGTAAAAAAAGTTATTTTACATTCGCAAAACGGTTATGATGCGAAACACGATGAACTTTTACAACGACTGATTAGTGAAAAAATTCTTTTGTTTTGTGCGATTGGTAGAGATTGCGAACTTTGGCACGACATTATGGACGAGCTTGATGTTATGGATGAACTTAGTGTTGCTAATGACGAAGGAAGAGATTTTTTTATGATTACAACCTGGCACGAAGACGAATCTCTGGATGAAGTTGTCAAATTTGCCAAAAGTTACGATATTGAGGGAATTGATAACGAGCAAGTAAGAATTATAGAAGTATGAAAATCAATCATCTCGGCATCGCCACCAAAGGAATTGACGAAGCGTTAAAGTTCTGGGGCGACGCGCTTGGGTTAGAAAATGTTCACACGGAAACGGTTGCAGACCAGAAAGTTCGCGTGGCGATGCTGCCGATTGGCGACACCAGAATTGAGTTGCTGGAAGCGACGAGCGCGGATTCGCCGATTGCTAAATTCGTTGAAAAGCGCGGCGGCGGCATTCATCATATCGCCGTCGAAGTCGAAAATATCGTCGAATCGCTGGCGAAACTAAAAGCGAACGGAATGCGTTTAATTGACGAGCAGCCGCGTTTGGGCGCGGAAAATTGCCTGGTCGCATTCGTTCATCCTTCTTCAGCGAACGGAGTTTTACTGGAGTTAGTGCAAAAAAACGTCTAACCGTCTATGATTGATTGTTATCACCTTTAACAAACGAGTAAAAATCGAAATATCATAAGTGAGGATTTAATAAATTGAATAGTTTAACCAAAGGAATCGCCGTGATTGCCGTGATTCTGGCAATCGGTGTCGGCTTAGTAGTTTGGAAATCGAAGGTCGGCGGACACGGCAGCGAGTCGCTCAACCGGATTACCAAAGAAGATATGGCGTTGCTGCTGGCTGATGCCGATCCGTCGCAGTTGCAGGCTATCGGCGAAAACCCGGACGCGAAGAAGAAAATCGCCGAAAATATCAGACAGCTTTTGGCGGTCGCCAGCCAAGCCCGCAAAGACGGTTTGGCGGAAGAACCGAACGTCAAACTCGAACTCGAAAGCATCCGCTCGGTCGTGACCGCCAGCCTTTACGATAAAAAAATCAACGAAGGTAAAGGTCCGATGCCGCCGTTCAGCTTTATCACCGAAGACCAAATCAAGGAGTTTTCGGGTAAACCGAAGTTTGAAGAGGAATTCAAAGGCTTTCTCGATTCAAAGATCGCGCTCGCCAAAGAAAGCGGCAGATTTCCGAAAGACAAGGAATTAACCGAAGAGGAAATCAAAGGCGCAAAGGACGATTTTGCGAAAATCAAAATTTACGAAGCCGAAGCCGAAACGAAAAAATCGGAGTTGGGCGCGGATTTTGCGCGCAATCTCGATTTGCAGATCAAATTACAGCAGGCGCAGTTTTTAGCCGCCCGCTACGCGCAGAAAACTCTGGTTGATAAGACGAAAGTAACCGACGACGACGTTAAAAATTACATCGCCGCGCATCCCGAACTCAGCCCCGCTGAGAAAAAAGCGCAGGCGGAACAAATTTTGAGCCGCGCCAAAGCGGGCGAAGATTTCGCCAAATTAGCCGACGAACTCAGCCAGGACCCCGGCACGAAAGGCAAAGGCGGTTTATACGAAGGCGTGACGATGGGCAAAATGGTTCCCGCTTTCGAGCAAGCCGCGCTCGCCCTGCAGCCCGGTCAGATAGCCGACAGTCTGGTCGAATCGCCGTTCGGTTACCACATTATCAAGCTCGAAAAGAAGGGCGAAACGAAAGGCGCGGACGGCACCGCCGCCCCGACCTACGACGTTCGGCATATTCTGATTACGACGACGATGAAAGACCCGAAAAACCCGATGGGACGCGAAATGCCGGTTAGCGATATGGTCAAAGCGACGCTCGAAGGGGAAAAACAAAAACAGGTTTTGGACGAGATTCTGAAAAATAATCCGATTGAAGTCGCCGAAGATTTCGAGGTTCCGAAACCGACCGAAGAGCAGAAAAAACAAATGGAGGAACAGCAGCAGCAGCAAATGATGCAGCAGATGCCGGGCGGTCCCGGCGGGATGCCGCCTCCGCCGCCAGCCGGTTCAAAAGTGCAGATGCCGAAACCGGAACCTAAAAAGTAGGTTTGTATTTAATGGATAATGCAAAATGGATAATGGATAATGGATAATTTGAAGAATTCTTCGTTATCCATTATCCATTTTGCATTATCCGCTATCCAATATGATTTTCGGCGATTATCGAATTGAAACGATTTCCGATACCGAATTCAGGCTCGACGGCGGCGCGATGTTTGGCGTAGTCCCGCGTGTCGTTTGGGAAAAGGTCTGCCCGCCGGACGAATTTAACCGGATTCGGCTGCAAACTAATTGTTTATTTATCGAAACGCCGCACGAGAAAATTCTGATCGAAACCGGCATCGGCGAAAAGTGGACGACCGGACAAATTCAAATTTACGGCATTTTCCGCGAGCGGAACTTTGCCGAAACGCTCTTTGAAAAGACGGGTTATCAGCCGTCGGATATTTCAATCGTCGTCAATACACATCTTCATTTCGATCATTGCGGCGGCAATACGATTTACGGTGCGAGCGGCGAAATCGTGCCGCATTTTCCCAACGCCCGCTATTACGTTTCCGAATCGGAATTCAGACACGCCGAAAACCCGAATGAACGCGACCGGGCAAGCTATCTTTCGGAGAATTGGAAGGCTTTGCAAACGGGCGGGCATCTGGAATTAAAGCCTGACGATTATGAAGTCGTGAGCGGTTTGACGATGCGGCAGACGCGCGGACACAACGCGAATATGCAAACCGCCTGCCTGCGGCGCGGCGGTGAAACGCTCTTTTGTTTCGCTGATGTAATTCCGACACGCCATCATTTGCCGCCGGCTTGGGTGATGGGTTACGACCTTTACCCGACGGAAACTTTAGCCGATAAAAAGCGGTTGCTGCCGTCGGCGGTTAATGAGAATTGGCTGTGTCTTTTCTATCATAATTTTGAACGTCCGCTCTATCGCCTGATAGAAAAAGAGGGAAAATTCCTGGCTGTGGAATTTTCCCTCGATAGAATTTGAAATTGAATTTGTTTTACCTGGTGAAAACGCCCGCGTTGCGCGTCAAATAATCCTGCATCGTAAAGGCGAACATAATTGCCAGCCAGAAAAATCCGGCAATTGCCGTCAGCCAAATCAACCGCGAACTCCAATAAACGTGCATAAAGAACAACACGACGCAAATCATTTTGGTAAAGGCAATCAGCAGCGCGACCAACGTATTTGCGCCCGGAAAGAGAACTCCGTCCAAATCAATCGTCGCCACGAAATAAGTCAATATCGTGCCGACGACCAACACTCCGAAAACGCCCAAATAAACCGGCAAGCCGACGATGTGATGTTCCGGCGAACGCTCGCCGTGAGCGTCCGATTCGTGTTTTGTGTATTTTTCCGCCATTTCTAATGTCCGCCTCCGTGTAAAAAGTGTCTTCCCAGAAGATAAAGCAGCGGGAACAGGAAAATCCAAACGATGTCAACAAAGTGCCAGTAAAGTCCGGTAATTTCGACCGGAGCGTAGTAATCGGCGGTGAATGTTCCGCGAAATGCTTTCCAAACCAGCCACGTCATAATTCCCAATCCGATAATCATATGGAGGGCGTGCAAGCCGGTCATCACGAAGTAAATCCAGAAAAAGATGCGGACTTTATCCTGAAATTTGGCTTGACTGATTTCGCCGTTGGCAAAATAGCCGATTTTCTCTGCTTCGGTCAGATAATTTCCCTGTTGGGCTTGCTGAACCAGTCTTGTGTCTTTCCAGATAAAATCGCCCTTTATGTTTTCGTATTTTTCGTGTTCGCCCGGTTCTTCGCCCCGTGCGGTCGAAAGCGATTCGTTGGGGTCTTGTCTGCCGACCGGAACGCTTGCCGTTCCGCTGTGTTTGTCGGAGGCTCCGAGTTCCTTGGCGGTTTTCATATTCAAACCGGAAACCGGAACGATGCCTTCGTGATATTTCGCCGTGTATTCGATGGCTTTGACGACGAGAAACACGGTTCCGAAAATCATCGTCAGAATCAGGAGAATGACCTGCAAATTGCGCCGTCCCATCTGCGCGGCGCGAACCGCCAGAGCCATCGTCAAACTGCTGACAATCAAAACAAGCGTGTTCAATCCGCCGTAAAACGCATCGAGATGATTACTGCCCGCCGCGAATGCCATCGGGTAGCGCGAACGAAAGACCAGATAAACCGTGAACAACCCGCCGAAGAACATAATTTCCTGGACGAGAAACATCCACATTCCAAGCGAGTCGGATTCCTGCTGCTGTCCCATATCTTCAAAATGATGCTGAAGACCGGGTTGATGATATTCGTGTTCCATAATAATCAGTTATCAGTCAACAGTCGGCAGTTATCAACTTTTCGTTTTGATAACTGCCGACTGATAACTGTTGACTGTCTAAACCGTTACTTTATATTTGTTTCTCGCGTCTTCCAAGTCCAAACCGCTTTCTTCGCCGAATTCGTAGGCTTCCCAGGTGACAACCGGAGTCTCTTCAAAGTTTTCGGTCGGCGGCGGCGACGAGGTGCGCCATTCCAAACCGGGCAGCAGCCAGGGGTTTGACGGTGCTTTTTCGCCGAAGAAAATCGAATAGGTAAAGTAAACCAGCGGAATGACTAACCCGATGGCGAGAATTGACGCGCCCGCCGTCGAGAAGATATTCAACACCTGAAATTCCGGCGGATACGAGGCGTAACGGCGCGGCATTCCCATATAACCTAAAATAAACTGCGGGAAGAATGTTAAATTAAACCCGACGAAGATAATAATCGCCGCGATTTTACTCCAGAATTCCGAGTATAATTTGCCGGTGATTTTCGACCACCAGAAATGCAGACCGCCCAGATAGGCGATGACCTGTCCGCCGACCATTACATAATGGAAATGCGCGACAATGAAATAAGTATCAGTCAAATGAACATCCAAACCCATCGCGCCGAGAAAAAGTCCGGTTAATCCGCCGATCAGAAACAATCCGATAAAAAATAAAGCGTAGAGCATCGGCGTATCGTAAGAAATCTGACCTTTGTAGAGAGTCGCCGACCAATTGAAAACTTTGATTGCCGAAGGAATCGCCACCACCATGGACAAAAACGAGAACACCAGACCGGCATAAATTGACTGCCCGCTGACGAACATATGGTGTCCCCAGACGAGAAAGCCGAAAACCGCAATCGCAATCGAAGAGAACGCGATGAACTCGTAGCCGAAAATCTTTTTGCGCGAGAAATTGGAAATCAGTTCCGAGATCACGCCCATTCCCGGCAGAACCATAATATAAACCGCCGGATGCGAGTAAAACCAAAACAGATGCTGAAACAGAATCGGGTCGCCGCCGATTGCCGGGTCAAAGATTCCGACGTGCGCCAGACGTTCCAGAGCCATCAGCAGAATCGTGATGGCGATGACGGGCGTTCCCAAGATCATCACCAAACTCGTCGCATAATGCGCCCAGACGAACAGAGGCATTCTAAACCAAGTCATTCCCGGCGCGCGCATCGTGTGTATCGTCACGATAAAGTTTAAGCCGGTTAGAATTGACGAAAAACCGTTGATGAAAATTCCCAAACCGACCGCCATCACATAACTGTTGGAAAACGTCGTCGAATACGGCGTGTAGAAAGTCCAGCCCGTGTCAACGCCGCCCTGCAGCAGGGCGTAAAGCGTTAAACTGCCGCCCGCGATGTAGAAATACCAGCTCAAAAGATTGATTCGCGGAAACGCCAAATCCTTCGCCCCGATCATAATGGGAATGAGAAAATTCCCTAAAATCGCCGGGATGGACGGAATCAAAAAGAAGAACACCATGATGATTCCGTGCTGTGTGAAAACGCGGTTATACGTTCCCGATTGCAGCAAATCGCTTGCCGGGGTCAGTAGTTCCAGACGAATCAGGGAGGCGTAAACTCCGCCGAGCGCGAAAAATGCCGAAACCGTGACGAGATAAAGAATCGCAATCCGCTTGTGATCTTTGGTCAGCAGCCAGGATTTAAGCGTAAAGCCGTTGGTCAAATAATTCGTTTTCGGGGTTTCCCTGAAATCTCTTCCGATATTGATTGTGTCTGCGTTTTGCATAGCTATTTAATACTTTTTCCTGCTTGAGTAAAAACTTTACCTGCTTTTATCTGCTCGACGGTTCACCGCGCGGCGGCGGCGCGTTCGGATTGCTGCCCTGATTATTTGCCGCGCCCCGGTCGGCTCGCGGCGCAACCAAACTGTTCGAGTTGCCGCCGCCGCTCGTTCCCGTCATATTTCCGCCGCTGTTCATTCCGCTCGATGCCGTCCCGGTCGTCAGGCTTCCGCCCGTTTTGCCGCCCAGAGATTTTATGTAGGCGATCAGGGAAACCAATTGATCTTCCGTTACCTGACCTTTGAAAGTCGGCATAATCGGCTGATAACCTTCGACGATTTGCGAGGACGGGTTCAAAATCGAGTTGCGTAGATATTCATCGTCGGCTTTCACCGTTTGTCCGGTGGTTAACTTGACATCCGTGCCGTATAAACCTTCGAGATGCGCCCCGCGCTGACTCGCGCCGCCCTGGTGACACGACGCGCAGCCGAGTTTGTTCTGAAACAAATCCTGCCCGGCTTGCACCGGCGTTTGTCCCGAAGTGTTTCCCGACAGCCAATTGTCAAAGTCGCGCTGTTCCATCACATAAACCCAGCCGCCCATTCCCGAATGATTTAAGCCGCAGTATTCGGCGCAGTATAAATGATATTTGCCCGGTTTCGTCGCG
>JAYVKL010000070.1:0-10278 GCA_043768465.1 Pyrinomonadaceae bacterium | reverse complement strand
TATTTAAGGAAAATTTAGATGCGTTTGCCCTAACTTTGTAAGTCTCGTTTCTTGACACTTCCCCGTTCAACAATTAGTATTTATAGTTTCGGCTCTAATGCCTGAAGTGTCTCTATATGTTCGAGTCTTTATCCGACAAATTAAAATCTACGCTGAAAAATCTGCGCGGCGAAGGCAAACTCACGTCGGAACACGTTGATACGGCACTGCGCGAGATTCGGATGGCTTTGCTCGAAGCCGACGTTAATTATAAAGTCGCCAAAGATTTTGTCGAAAATGTTCGCGTCAAGGCGGAAGGGCAAGCGGTTTGGCAGGATTTGAAGCCGCACGAACAGGTTGTCAAAATCGTTTATGACGAACTCGTCGAATTGTTTGGCGGAACTTCTTCGCGGCTGGTTTTTACGCGGGCGATTCCGAACGTCGTGATGATCGTCGGGCTGCAAGGTTCGGGTAAAACGACTTCGACCGGGAAAATTTCGCGGTGGCTGAAAGATAATCAGGAAAGAAATCCGTTGCTCGTTTCGGTTGACGTTTATCGTCCGGCGGCGCGTGAGCAATTGCGAGTTGTCGGCGCGGCGGTCGGTGTAGCGGTTTATCAGGATAAGGAATCGAACGATCCGTTAACGCTGGTCAAAGGCGCGATGAAATACGCGCAGGATTCGGGTTTTGATACTTTGCTGATTGATACCGCCGGTCGTCTGCATATTGACGACGACCTGATGGTCGAACTCGAACAGATTAAAGCCGAAACGAAACCGATGGAAGTTCTGTTCGTCGCCGACGCGATGACCGGACAAGACGCGGTGCGTTCGGCGGAAGTTTTTCACGAGCGAGTCGGAATTACGGGCGTGGTTTTGACGAAGATGGACGGCGATGCTCGCGGCGGCGCGGCTTTATCCATCAAACAGGTGATCGGTCAGCCGGTGAAATTCGTCGGAGTCGGCGAGAAATACGACGCGATTGAGCCGTTTTATCCTGATCGAATCGCGCAGAGAATTTTGGGAATGGGCGATGTTTTGTCGCTCATCGAGGAAGTTCAGGGCAAGATTGACGAAGACGAAGCGCAGAAGCAGTTGGAGAAAATGACGAGCAATCAGTTCACGCTCGAAGATTTTCGCGCCCAGCTCGGACAATTCAAAAAACTCGGCTCAATGTCGAAAATTATGAAGATGCTGCCCGAACAAATGACGGGCGGTTTGCAGATTTCCGACGAACAATCGGTCGAAGTCGAAGCGCAGATGAAGCGCACCGAAGCGATTATTGATTCGATGACCAAAGCCGAACGGCAGAATCACAAAATCATTGATGCCAGCCGCAAAACGCGCATCGCAAGAGGTTCGGGAATGACGATTTCCGATGTCAACGGCTTGATTCGCCAATACGAGCAGATGAAGAAGATGATGCAGCAGATGAATCGCGGCGGACTTTTCTCGAAACTCGCGGGCAAAGCGATGGGCGGACTCGGCGGCGGTTTAGGCGGACTGATGGGCGGCGGTGGACTCGGCGGATTATTAGGCGGAATGGGCGGCAGCGGTGCGGGCGAAACGGAAGATTTCGGTAATAATTACGCCGAACAAACCGATTCATTGGCGAAGAAATTAAGGAAAAAGAAGCGACACAAGAAGAAAAGATAATGGATAACGGATAATGAATGATGGATAATTTTAAGAACCTCTTGATAATTCATTATCCATTGTCCGTTATCCATTATCCATTAAAAAATTATGTTAAATATCAGTTTGATGAGAATGGGCGCGAAAGGGAAACCGTTTTACCGCGTTGTTGTGAAGGAAAAACGGTCGAAGCGCGACGGGAAATATCTCGAAAATGTCGGAACTTATAATCCGATGACCGATCCTTCGACGGTTGATTTGAAACACGAGCGGATTCAGTATTGGATTTCGGTCGGAGCGCAGCCGACGGAAACCGTAGCGAGTTTGATTAAACACAATCCGCAACAGTCCGAAGAAGAAAAAGCCGTCGCGGTCGAAACCAGAGCGGCGAAAGTTGCCGCCGATAAACAGGCGAAAGCCGACGCGCGCAAAGCGGCAGCCGAAGCCAAACAAGCCGAAATCGAGCGAGTTGCGGCGGAAAAAGCGGCGGCTGAAAAGGCTGAAGCTGATAAAGTTGCCGCCGAAAAAGCCGAAGCCGAAAAAGCGGAAGCAGATGCGACTGAAGCGGCTAATGCCGAAAACGCGCCTGCCGAAGAAGTTACGGCTGAACCGGCAACTGAATCAGTGAGCGAAGAAGACAAACCGGCAAGCGAATAATCTGCGCTGACTTTGTTCCTTTGGTTTTCAAATTATATGAAAGAAGCGGTCGAAAAAATCGTGACGGCTTTGGTTGCCGACAAAGAAGCGGTCGAAGTTTCCGAAGAGACGGGCGAACGCGCCACTGTGATAAAGTTGCGTGTCGCGGCGAGCGATATGGGACGCATCATTGGGCGCGAAGGTCGGACGATCAAAGCGATTCGCAGTCTGCTGTTCGCCGCCGGACAAAAACACGGCAAGCGGTTTGTGCTGGATATTGTCGAGTGATTTTGTTGTGAGTTCACGCTTCAGCGTGTCTTCCCGCCAGTGTAGCGCGGCGGAGCAAACTGAAGTTTGAACTCAGAACGCTTGAATGGAAGACCTGATTACTATCGCTAAACTCGCCAAGCCGCGCGGTTTGCGCGGCGAAATCGTCGGCGATGTTTTGACTGACTTTCCCGAACGATTCAAGGATTTGAAAAGTGTCTCGATTGTTTATCCGAACGGCGAAATCGTCGCAGGCGAGATTGAAAAGTTTTGGTTTCAGAAGGGAAGAATCGTTTTGAAGTTCGTCGGATTCGATTCGATTGAAGCGGCGGAAACTTTGCGAAACTGTGAAGTCTGCGTTCTTGAAACCGAAGCCGTTGAGCTTGAAACGGACGAATACTTCGATTGGGAACTGGAAAATTGTGCGGTTGAAACGATTGAAGGCGAACGCATCGGCACGGTTAAAGAAGTGATGCGAACCGGCGGCACGGAAGTTTTAGTGGTGACGGGCGAAACAAAAGAATATCTGATTCCGTTTGCCGAAGCGATTTGCGTCGCAGTTGACATTGAAAATAAGTTGATAAAGATTGATGCGCCGGAAGGTTTGCTGGATTTTTGAAGATTATGTCTTCGCTCGTTTTCGATTGGATAGTCACGCCGATTTGCTGTCTGGTTTTTCTCTTCGGCATCCTTTGGGCGTTAGCAAATCCGATTATTATCATTTTGACGACTGTTGTTGCTTTTATCATCTTTGTAATTCTTAAAAGATTTTTGTCGGACTTAAAACCGGTGCAGGTAAGCCGACACAATCGGTGTGAATTGCATAGAATCGGAATGCTGAGAAGTTCGGGAAGATGAAGATTGACGTTTTAACAATTTTCCCTGAGTTTTTCAAAGAAGTTTTTGGTTTCGGCATTATTCGACGAGCGAAACTCGCGGGAATTGTTGAAATCAACATTTACGATTTACGTTCTTTTACAACCGATAAACATCGCAAGACCGATGACGCGCCGTTCGGCGGCGGCGACGGAATGGTTCTGAAATGCGAGCCGATTTTTAACGCAGTTGAAAAGATAGTCGGAACATCCGAGCGGGAAGGCTATCCCGAAAAGACGCGAGTCGTTTTGCTCTCGCCGCAGGGAAAACCCTTGAAACAGGCGATGGCGAAAGAATTTGCCGATGAAGCGAATCACGTTATTTTGATTTGCGGGCGTTACGAAGGCATTGACGAAAGAGTTAATGAACGACTCGTAACCGACGAAATCTCCATCGGTGATTATGTTTTATCGGGCGGCGAACCGGCGGCGATTGTTGTCACCGACGCGATTGTCCGGCTTTTGCCGAACGCTTTGAGCAGCGAAACGTCCGCCGTTAATGATTCGTTCACGGAGAATTTACTGGATTTTCCGCATTATACGCAGCCGCGCGATTTTCGCGGAATGGAAGTTCCCGAGGTTCTTTTGAGCGGCAATCACGCCGAGATCGAAAAATGGCGCAAAGGTAAAGCGTTGGAAAAGACGAAAAAAGTTAGAAAGGATTTATTAGATTAAGGAGCATAGTTGAAGTGAATAGCAAAAGGTAACAAAGATTACTTGGCGCGTCTCACCTCTCACTGATAAAAAAATGAACCGTTTAGACAGCATCGAAGTTACACAATTACGAGACAACATTCCGGCGTTTCAGTCGGGCGACAATGTGCGCGTTCACGTTCGCATTCAGGAAGGCAACAAAGAACGCATCCAAATTTTCGAGGGCATCGTGATCGCCAAAAAACACGGCGGCTCGCGTGAGACCATCACCGTCCGAAAGGTGAGTTTCGGCGTTGGCGTGGAACGAATTTTCCCGCTTCACGGAACCGTCATTGACCATATTGATGTCACCCGGCGCGGCAAAGTCCGACGCGCGAAACTTTACTATTTGCGTGATTTACGCGGCAAAGCGGCTCGCATCAAAGAGCGCGACACGCGCAACAAAGACGCGGCGAAGGCGGCGAAAGCCAAGAAATAGCTTCGCCGAGATTTTTTGAAACGCGGATGAACGCGGATTTAGACGGTTTTTCACGGTTAATTTTAATTCGTGCCGATTCGTCAATCCGCGTTTATTCATTTTATATGGCAGTTTATACGGCAGTCGGAATTGATTTTGAACAGCAGGCAGTCGCCGAAGGTTTTCGGTTCATCGCCGGAGTTGATGAAGTCGGGCGCGGCTGTTTGGCGGGGGCGGTCGTGGCGGCGGCGGTCATTCTGGATTTATCGAAACCGCTGCCCGTCGGCTTGAACGATTCCAAAAAAATCTCCGCCAAAAACCGCGAACGGCTCGACGCGGAGATTCGCGCCAATGCGGTTTGTTTCGCCGTCGGGCAAGTCGAAGCCGACGAGATTGACCACATCAACATTTTGCAGGCGACGAAAAAAGCGATGATTTCAGCCGTCGGACAATTAAACCCGGCGGCTGATTTTCTATTGATAGACGCGCTTCAACTCAAAGAAATAAATTTGCCGCAAAAAGCCATCATTCACGGCGACGCGATTTCCGCCTCTATCGCCGCCGCTTCGATTATCGCCAAAACCTACCGCGATAATTTAATGGCGGAACTCGATCAAATCTATCCCGAATACGGCTTTGCAAGGCACGTCGGCTACGGCACGAAAGCACATTTTGCCGCTCTCAAACAACACGGCGCGTGTCCGCTGCACCGCCGATCCTTTCGCGGCGTTTTATGAAAAATCAGTGGTGAACTAAAGGTATGTTCGATGATTTGCGTCTCGGCGGTACGACTCGTTAATAGCCCCGCGATGAATCGCCGGGCTATTGACTTTAGCTTTGACGGAGCAGAACACATTAGCCTTACTTTTAGTTCACTACCAAAAAATCTTGTCTAATCGAGACGAAAAGGCTATGAAAAAGTATATTTACATCATCGAAAAATGTTACGATACAAAACTTCTCGTTGGTTGTATTCCCGGCTTTGCGGGCGCACCCAACCAAGCCGAAACGCTCGACGAAACGAGTGACAATATACGCGAAGTCATCGAAATGCTGACCCAAAACGGAGAGTCATTAATCGGCTCAAATGTAGTGTGAAAACTCCGGCACAATACAAATCTGTGCATCTTCTCGTAAAATTGAACGATTGTGAAATTGAAGTTAAGTAAGAAGACTAAATTATTTTATAAATGCTTTTCAGAGTCTCTCAATAAACACCGGAAAGATAAGGGAGTTTAAATTTGAACATCTATAAAATAATTCAGTTCTCTTACTTATTAACATAGTCTGTAAATTAAATTTTGAAGGATTTTTAATTCTCTCGCGTCCGCTGCGTCTCTCTGCGTAAAATTTCTTTTTCGTCAAAAATAATTTCACGCAGAGAGACGCAGCGGACGCGCACGAGCAAACACCAGAAAACTTAATTTACACACTACTAAAGTAGGAAAATTTTATCACAAAACTTTTGTCCGCGATAACGACAAAGTATTGCCGCCTTGATTGGAAGTGTGTATCAATGCAAATTTAATCGTTCGGATGTCACTTCGGGAGCGCGTTAATTCACCTTCCAGGATATTGGATTTTATCAGCGAAAGATCACCTCTAACGCCGTGCGGCGAACGGCAGAAAAATTTCGCGTTTGATATATGCGCCGTCCTGACCGGCGAAGGAGATTTGCAGTCGCCGTTCACCCGCCGCTGCCGTTAAAAATTTTACGCCGTCGGTTTCCTTAAACATTTGCGGCGATTTGATGTTTAGGTCGTAATTTTGACCGCCGCGCCCTTCGAGAATTAAAAACAAACCGTCCTTTCGCGCCTGAACTTTGACGACGCGCAAACCGAGATTTTCCGCGCCCGCAACCAGTGACGATGGAACGAGATAAACGTCCGTTCCTTCGACATAATCAAAAGAAATTTCCGCCGGCGCATTTGCCAAATCGAACTTAGCCTCCGCCTGCTGTCCGTCGCCGTTCGGTTTCATTTGAAAAGCGATTTTTTTGCCGTTGACGATGATATTTTTAACGACGGAATCGAGCGGAAACGACGGAGCTAAAATCACGTTGACCGCTTGATTGTTCGTTCGGTTAGCAACCGAAATCGACATTTTGCCATTGCCGCGTGTTAGTTTGAAATCAATTTGCGAAGCTCCGGCGCGAACGCCTTTGACCTCCAAATCGTTCCAGTTTGCCGGAAGCTGCGGCGCGAATTTCAGCGTTTTTCCGGCATTTGTCGTTTCGATGCCGAGCATTCCGCGCATCACGGGCGAGACGACCATCGCCTCCGACCAAACCTGATGATGCGACGAACGACCGAACGGCGCGTTGTAATCGCCCGAAAGCAGTTCCGTCACATAGCCGAGGGCGTTTGAATACGTTAACAATCCATTCGCCATCAACGCTTGATAGCCGACGTGCGGGCGACCGTAATTATACGCCGCGACTGACTGCCAGCCGGTAAATAATCCCCAAACCGAGCCGTAATGATATGAGAGCGGATCATATAGTTGGCTGTCGTTCGCCAAAATTCTCGCGCCCCAATCGGTGGAAATTTTCGCGCTGCCGAGATGGTCAATTTGCTTTTGCGCGCGTTCATTCGAGATAGTTTTCCACCACATTGGCACGGCGGGTAAAACCGTATCTTCATCGTAAATTTTCGCGTTTTGCAGTTCGTTCAAACGCGCCTGACGGCGTTCGAGATTCGGTCCCGGTTCAGCTTTAACCGGCTCCTTGCGTGGAATTTGCGTCGCGTAAGCGTAAAAACCTTTGTCTTCCAGCCAATAGATTTTCTCCATCGCGGCGCGGGTTTTTTCGGCATTTGCAACGGCGCGTGCCGCCGTCGTCTGATCGCCCAACGCTTCCGCCATTTCCGCCAAATTTTTCGACGCTTCAATCCACGCGCCCTGCATATAAATTTCTTCATGCGGCGGATAGAGTGCGCCGCCCTCGACCCAGCCGTGTCCGAATTTGGTGTTTTCGATTAAATCGTTGCCGTCGGTGTCGGTGGCTTCGGTAAATTTATACGCTTTTTGGATCGAATTCCAATTTGCTTTGAGATATTCGATGTCGCCCGAAGCGCGGTAATAATCGGCGTTGGCGATCACATAAAGCGGGGTCGCGTCCGCCGAATTCCACGGATACGGATAGCCTTTGAACCAATCCAACTGCGCCGCGCTCTGCGAAATTTCGTGCGGAATTTTGCCGTCGTCGCGCTGGTATTTTTTCAGAAATTCGATGGCGGTTTTCGTCGTCGCAAAATCGCCTTCGCTGGTCGTCGCAAAAGTCGTCCAGAGCGCGTCGCGCCCGAAGAACCACGCGAAGCCGGGACGTTCCGATTCGCCGGAGGTGCGAAAACCGGCGAGCAAACCCGTTCCCAAAAACGGATTCGTCGCCACGCCCTTGTCCACGCCGATTTTCGCCCACGCGAACGCCGTGTTCAAACGCTCGTCCGGCGTTTTAACGGCGGTCGTGCGGTCGAGAAAATCTTCATAATATCGCACGTTTTTTTCGTAGAGCGGCAGCGCGTTCGCCAAAAGTTTTTTATAATTTTCAACGGCTTTTCCGCGCCCGTCGGTGCTTCCGGCGATGACGATGGGAACGAAGTTTTTCGCCGCTTGTTCGGGCGAAATCTGCAAAACGTATTTTACGGGAACATCTTTCGGTTCTTCCTGATACGGATTCAAAGACACGTCTTTCGCACCGGGCGAACCGACGATGCCGTAGAATTTCTGGGTCTCTTCGCCGATAAAATAGTATTTTTCCTTCTCGTCCTGTCCGACAAACGGAGTCATCGTGTTGCCCGCCCACATCAGTTTCAATTTCGGGCGAAACGACACGGCAACTGTCATCGGCAGTTTCGTATTGATGTCGAGCAAAACGATTAAACCCTGTTCTTCAATCGGCGCGTAAACGATTTGCCGGACGGTGAAAGCCGCGTGCGAATAGGTGAAAATCGTCGCTTCCGGTCGAACTTCGATATTCGTCAAAATGTCCTTCCCGTTAAACGGCAGATTGTAGCCTTCGATCTGAAAATCGAGGGCGAAATCGTCGAGAATTTTAATCGGATAAATCCACGCTTCCATATTTCGATGCTCGTAGCCGAACGCCGCCGATTTGCGCCCGATGACATCGTAAAAAGAACCGTTCTGCGTCCGCCGCGTGAGTTCGAGACGGCTTTTCGGCAAAGTCGTTTTCGCAATAAATTGATTTCCGGTCTGCGCCGCCGCGTTTATCGCCGGTAGCAAAAAACAGATTATCAAAAGTCGTCGAACATATTTAATTTTCATAATTTCAATTCTCGAACCGGAGCGCAGACAGCAATACTTACGCGGCAGTCTTCGCGGTTTAGAAGCCAGCTCAAAAATCCGCGAGTCGGCTTAAATTTTACATTCTACATTCTCAATTCTTCATTTTTCCGCGTAAAAATTTAGAATGAAAAATGTGAAATCGAGAATTTCCGATTTCTGAGACGGCTTCCGGGTTCGGTTGACATTTCATCCGAGCCGCTGTTTAACATAAAGCGCAGGGCGTTTCCCCAAAGCCTCGACCGCCGGATGAATCTTGCTCGAAGGTGCGCCGCCGCCGCCTCACGCCTGCTCACCGTGTTTCTTTTCGGCTCCGCCGGCGGCGCAGGCATGAGCGCGAACGATGGGCGAGCCAATCAGCCGCTTTCTCCAAGTCGGCGGTCGGCGGCACACGGCTCACCGAGTTTTTCAAAAATCCCGCCTGCCGACCACCGGGCAAAGCGTTTATAAACCGTGTTCCGGTTGCCGTAACCGGTGGGCAAAAATCGCCCCGGCGAAGCGGAGCGCGAAATGCGGAAAACGGCTTCAGGAAAATTTCAACAGTTTTCTTGCCGACCGATGTCAATGTTTTGACAAACTTTCACCTGTAATAGTCAAGACTTCATCTGACAGTTAAATTATTTCCGACAGTGGAATCTGTCCGGTTATTTGTATCATAAGCCCACCGTTTTTGAGTGTCCAACTCTTTGTCTTTCGCCAAATGTTTTGGCTCTTAAAAAGTTTCCATCGGCGTTTTTTCATAACAGAGTCTGCCCGAATGCGGATGCTCCGTGTTGTAGTGATTCATCCACTCGTCCACCTCCGTTTGCAGTTGTTCCAAAGTTTGATTTCTGCACGGGACAAAACGAAATAAGTCCTGTTTTGTCAGCATCTTAGAATTTCAAAGACATTCACCTTTGCATAGCGTTTGATTTCAAATAAAACTTCCTGAATAATCTCGCATCCGAGTCTGAATAAACTTTTCCGTAGTCTGCCGCTGTGCTTGATCTCGATTGCGTTTTCCAAACTTTCCAGTTCGCCTGTTTTGACTGCCCACGCCGCCGCTAATGCCAACACTCCAAATAACCCATCTGTTTTTCCGGCTTCCGTCAGGTGCGTTTCTTCCAACTCGAATCCGCGACTTTTCAGGTTCTGAAAGAGTGTTTCGATCTTCCATCGCTGCTTGTACTCCAACAAAATTTGACCACTATTTTCCGACGAAATGACAATCACGCTCGTCCTTTGTATCACGTCCTCTTCCAACCTCCGCATAAACTGTCACGCCGCCGTATTTTCGCGCTCGTCGCAGCTTGTAATTTTCTCCGACCCGCAATGTTCGTAATAGCTTACCGCATTTCATCGGCTTCCCTTTTTTGTCCGTAATCGGCATCGAAACTTTCAATCGCAACCGAAACGGAACGCTCTTTTTGTCCATCTATCTGACGAATTCCAACCCGTCAAATTCACGGTCGGCACAAAAGTACTCGATATTCGCCAC
>JAYVKL010000069.1:0-12308 GCA_043768465.1 Pyrinomonadaceae bacterium | reverse complement strand
CTGACTAGCAAGCCGGCGTTTGCCGTCACCGCACCCAATCCCAAAACCGCCATCAAACTCATCGCCGCCACTGTATTTTTAATGTTTTTCATGTTCGTAATCTCCTCGAAGTTTTTTATTTTTATTTTTTATTGAAGCCTTACGCTTCTTACACTGATCCCTATTACAACCGCTGTGCCAGAGCGGGAAAAAGACTTGACGTAGATTGTAAATGGTGCGAAATAATATGTTTACGGGAGCGGAAGCGACGCGGTTCAACTTTTTGGCGGGTTGTAGGGAAGTTGGATACCTGAGTTCCAAGTAACAGCAATAGACGCTATAAACTCCGGCACATCAACGATCTAAACTCTGGCTACCGGATATACAAAAATTACCTGTTTATCAGGTATGCAGGAAAAGGGCGGCGGCTCAATTAAATAACTTGCTGCGTTCGATTTTCGGGAAATAGAGGGCGATCAGAAAGGCGATCAGCATAATCGTTGCCGCCGTCCAAAAGGTTCTTTGAATCGTGGAGTCGTCAATGTTCTGCGGCGCAGTCACGCTATACAGCAAAAAGGCGGAAAGCGCGGGTCCGATAGCTCGCGCCAGACTTGCCGCCGACTGGAGAATCCCCAAAGTTTTGCCCTGTGCCGTGTCGTGCGCTTCTTTTGACGCGAGGCTCGTGATGGCGGGCGAAGCGAATGAATTTCCGATTGAGAAGAAAGCGATACCAATCAGCAATGCCGTCAAACCGCCGCTTGCCGGTCCGACAAACGGGACGGCGAAAAAACTTCCCATCAGCAAAACACAACCGACAATAATCAGCCGGACTTCGCCGAACTTATCCACCAGCCGCGAAAAAATTCCGCCCTGAATGAGAATCGCCAAAATGCCGATATAGGCGAACAGATAGCCGTTTTGTTCGGGTTTATAGCCGAATCTAAACGCCGTGTATTGCACGAAAACCGTTGTCATAATCGAAAAGGCGACGATCACCAGAAAATATAAAAGCGTGGCGATACCGAACCGTGAATCTTTTAATGATTCGGTGAGATCGGCAAAACGCCGCTGGCGTTTGACAGCGTTCGGGTTCGGCTGGTGCGATTCGGGCAAAACGAAATAGAGCGTTACGGCATTCGTCAAAGCCAGTGCCGAAACGAAGAAAAACGGAACGTGCGTCCCGAATCTGCTCAAAATTCCACCGATTGCCGGACCGAGAATGAAACCCAATCCGAAGGCGACACCGACGAGTGCCATTCCCTTGGCGCGATTTTTTTTGGACGTAACGTCGGCGATGTAGGCTTGCGCGGTCGAGATGTTGCCGCCCGTGATGCCGTCGAAAATTCTGCCGAAAAACAGCAGCGGAAGCGTGGTTGAAAGTCCGGTAATCAGAGCCGCCGCGCTCGTTCCCAAAAGACTGATGAATAAAATCGGTCGCCGCCCGTAGCGGTCGGAAAGTTGTCCGAGAAACGGCGTGGAAATAAACTGCATTATCGAATATGACGCGATCAGCCAGCCGATGACGAATGGCGACGCGCCGAACTCGTTCTTGGCGTATTCCGGCAAAACCGGAATCGCCACGCCGAAGCCGATGAGGTCAATAAAAATCGTTACGAAAATAGTGATGAGAGGCTTGGTAAAAAACTTTTCGGTTTCAGCGGATTGTTCGGCAGGTAGTTCTTGATTCATTCGGAGACTAAATTATAAATCCGACTGCTCGAATCTAAGATTTATAGTAAAATATCGTAAATAAAAGATAACACTTTGACCGTGTTTGCCAAAGCGATGAAAAAAACAATAAATTTAAAGGTTTTAATAATACTTATCGGCGCGCTGATTTTTTCTATGTATCAAGAAACACCTGCTCAACGAAAAGAAACGAAAAGCGATAAAACGGCGGCGGTTGAAAATAAAACCGCTGCGCCGACGATTAGTTACACGATTGCGATGTCGAAACCGGCGACGCATCTGCTCGAAGTCGAGATGCGTCTGAATTGGGCGGCGATGCCGGAGAAAGCCGAACTGAAAATGCCGGTTTGGACTCCGGGCAGTTATTTAATCAGAGAATACGCGCGGCACGTCGAGAGTTTTACGGCGAACGGCGCGGGCGGAAACGCTTTGACGTGGCGGAAAACAAATAAAAATACCTGGCAGATCGAAACGAAAGGCGCACCGGAAATCGTTGTTAAATATAATATTTACGCCAACGAATTGACGGTGCGGACGAACGAACTGAATTCCGATCACGCATTTTTTAACAACGCCGCGCTGCTGATGTTTCCGAAAGATAATTTGAAAACGGCTTCGACCGTCAGAGTCGTGCCGTTCGGCAACTGGAAAGTGGCGACCGGATTGCCGAAAATCGAAGGTCAGGCGAATACGTTTCGCGCCGAAAACTTCGATATTCTCTACGATTCGCCGTTTGAAGTCGGAACTTTTAAGGAGATTTCGTTCAACGTTGAGGGCAAACCGCACCGCTTTATCGTCGAAGGCGAAGGCAATTACAACCTCGATAAAATCGCGTCGGACACGGCGAAAATCGTCGAGCAGGCTTATAAAATCTTCGGCGAGTTGCCGTATCACGATTATCTTTTTATCCTGAACACGCGCGGCGGCGGCGGTTTGGAGCATTTAAATTCGACCGCGCTGCAATTTAATCGGTTCGGTTTTACGACGCGCTACAAAGATTTTCTGACGCTCGTCGCGCACGAGTATTTTCACGCCTGGAACGTCAAACGTATTCGCCCCGACGCGCTCGGACCTTTCGATTACGAAAACGAAAACTACACGCGCCTGCTCTGGGTTGCCGAAGGCGGCACGGCGTATTATGAAGGCGTTCTCGTCACCCGCGCCGGACTTATTTCCGCCGAGGATTTTCTCGCCGGGAAAGCCGCCGCGATGCAGGCGTTGCAGAATCGTCCCGGAAGATTTGAAACGAGTTTGGAAAACGCGAGCTTCGATGCCTGGATAAAGTATTACCGACCGGACGAAAACGCCGTTAACAATCAGATTTCCTATTACGACAAAGGCGAAATCGTCAATTTTCTGCTTGATTTGGAAATCCGCAAAGCCTCGAACGGCGCGAAATCGCTGGATGACGTAATGCGTTTTCTTTACACCGATTTTTACAAGCAAAACAAAAATTACACGCCGGACGATTATCAGAAAACGGCGGAAACGATGGCGGGAAAATCGCTGAACGATTTTTTTGCCAAATACGTTCGCGGCACCGAAGAGATTGATTACAACGCCGTTTTGAACGGCTTCGGACTGCAATTGGCGACCGGCGAATCAGCCAATAAAACGGCGTATCTGGGCGCGACTCTGCGGCAGGACGGCGAGAAATTAACCGTCACCGCCGTGCCGAAAGAAACGCCCGCTTATCAACAGGGTCTGAATGCCAACGACCAGATCGTCGCGGTTGACGGCGTTCGGGCGACGCAGACTTTTTTGACGAGTTATTTAAGCGAAAAGCGTCCGAACGACAAAGTTAAATTGTCCGTTTTCCGTTTTGACGAACTGCGCGAAATCGAAATAACTCTGGGCGGACGTGCCGCGCAGAATTTTCAAATCGTGCCGGTTGATAATCCGAACGACGAGCAGAAACGGTTTTATCAGGGATATTTCGGCGAGGCGTTGAACTAGGCGGCGACGTTTTCGGAAGCCGGAAAATACTTTTTGGGACCCTTTCCGTAAACTTTCGCTAAAAGCGTGTTTGGAAAGTCATTTGGTCGGAGGATTAACGGCTCAATTTTACATTCGGCATTCTTAGTTTTTATCCGGTAAAAATTTAGAATGCCGAATGTAAAATGTAAAACTGCCGGTCTTTTTTCCAATCGCAAAGTACGCTCTCGGTTTGGCAATCAATAATTTGCTTGGCGGAAAATCAATTTGCAGATGAACAGAGATAAATATCAATCGAAAAAAATGCGTTTTGCCGCGAAATTCTTATTGGTCGCCAGCTTCTCGGCTTTGATCGGCTGCCAGCGAAACGCCGCGCCGCCGCCGACGGTAAATTTGCCGAAAACCCTGCGCGACGTTCCCGCGCTGCGGCTTAATTTTCGGTTTGAATCGGACGTTCCCGCGCCGACGATCAATCAGCCGAACCAGTCCGAAGAGAGAGATCCCGCCGTGCAAGCCGATTTCGATGTTAATCGTCCGCAGGAACAACTCGATAGAATTTTAACTTCGCCGGATAAATTGCGGATTTTGGCGGTTTATCATCGAACGGGCGATTTGCCTTCGGAGTTTCGGCTCGATATGTATTCGCCGGAAGGAAAGCTGCTTCGCAAAATCAGCTATGAAGGAATGGCGGTGCATTTTGCCGAAACGATTGTCTGGTCGCCGGATTCGAGCGCGGCGGCTTTTGTCGCAATGATCCGGGCGAACCAAACAAGCGCGATCCCGCCGCCGCCGGAAAATCAGCCGAACAGCGAATCGAATACGAATTCAGCGGCGAACGCGAACGCCGCCACTACGGACGCAAACGCCAATCTCACGGTGTCGCCCGCGCCCGCGCCGGACGCGCCGAAAGCCGTGCTGACTTTTCGCACCGAACAGCTTTACACCGCTAACCGGGACGGCGCGGACGTGAAGCCGCTGACGCAGAACGAAGGTTTGATTTACTTTTATTTCGTCTGGTCGCCCGATAGTTCCGCGCTGGCGGCGATGGCGGCGACTTTTCAGGAATGGAATTATTTGCAGTATGACGCGGAAAAAAAGGGCGAACATTTTAATCCGCAGGGCAGACCGCGCCTCATCGAAAAAACCGGGCGCGAACGTCGTCTGGACGATAATTTGACGAGCGTTCGCCCCGTCTGGTCACCGGATTCGGCGAAAGTGGCGGTGGCGTTTGATAAACAGACGCGAATTTACGATGCCGTCGGCGACGCGCCGACGCAAGCCGCGATTCCGCTGCGAAATCAGCTTTTAATTTCGTCGAAAGCGTTTGACGAAAATTTACAGCGACAGGAACAAAGCGCGGGAAACACGAACGCCGCGACGAACACGCTGCCGGAAACGGCGATTTTGCCCGACGAAAATTCGCTGGTTTCGTTCAATCCGATAATCAGCCTCGAATGGACGGAGGACAGCTTGCTTTATTTGCAGACCGGCTATCTGAAACAGATGAAAAACGAATCCGACAGCGCACGAAGTTACCTGCGCTGGCATCGTCTGGTTTTCAGTCCGCAAGCCGTCGCGCTCGGAAATTAGGTTTCAGGTTCAAGGTTTCAGATTTCAGGTTCAAGATTGAGAATCGGAAACCTGAAACTAAAAACCTTGAACCTGAAATCAGAAACCTGAAACCTGAAACCTGAACCCAAAAAAACTATGAACATCAACGACATCTACGCAAACAACGATCAAATACACGAAAAAACCATCCAACTGGCGGCGTCATTGAACGATGAGCAAAATGTGGCTTCGGCTGACGGCGGGCAATGGACGGTTGCCCATATTTTTGAGCATATAGCGATTGTGCAGGACGGAATGGCGAAAATTTCAGCAAAACTTTTGACCGCCGCGCAAGTCTCCGGGAAAGCGGCGGACGGGACGGCAAATTTGTCGGAGAATTTTCAGACGAAAGCCGCCGAAGCGCAGCAACTGAAACTGGAAGCACCGGAAAGGGTTCGTCCGACGGGAGCGCAAACCATCCCGGAGTCGCTGGCAAAAATGGCGGAAACGCGGCAGTTGCTGGAAGAATTGCGCCCGCTGTTTGAAACGGTCGAGTGTTCCGACTTTAAATTTTCACACCCGTTTCTGGGCGAATTGACCGCGCACGAATGGCTGACGCTGGTCGGCGGACACGAAGCGCGGCATCTGCGGCAAATCGGAAAAATGTTGGAAACAAGTTAGAACTCAGAAATAAAAAAGAGCCTTGATTGCGGAGAGTTGCAATCAAGGCTTTTATTCAAGCGATACTTCCGAAAGTATAATAAATGCGACAAAAAATTCGGAAGCGTCTCTACGATGTTTTTCGGTGAAACTCGCGTTGCCAATTGTTTTCAAGTCGGAACCGCGAGCGGCAGCGACCGACTGAATAAGCCGGTTGCCGCCACCGCTCCGATGATTAGCGCGAAGGTGTCGGAACGTCGCCCGACTGTCCGAACCGCTGATAGCTGAAAGAGTTATCAACGCTGCGCCAAATATACCAGATTCCGTTCGACGGTCTGAAGACCGCGATGTCCGCTTTATTATCGCCGTCGTAATTTCCGGCGACCGGAACGTCCGAACTCAGACCGAATTGACGGAAATCATACGCTCCGTCGGAACTTCGCAGAATATACCAGAAACCGTTTGACGGGCGGAAAACTGCGATGTCGGCTTTGCCGTCGCCGTCAAAATCACCGCTGACCGGCACATCGCCGCTCTGACCGAATTGATTGCCCCGGAAACCGCCGTCGCTACTTCTCAAGTAATACCAGCCGCCGTTTGACGGACGGAAAACCGCGATGTCGGTTACGCCGTCGCCGTCGAAATCGCCGGCAACCGGAACGTCTTCGCTCGCGCCGAACTGCACGCCCATAAAGCCCGAACCATTGCTTCGCTGAATATACCAGGTGCCGTTTGACGGGCGATAAACCGCCAAATCGTTGCGCCCGTCGCCGTCGAAATCGCCGCGCACCGGAATATCCGTCGCCAAACCGAATTGAATTTCGGTTAAGCCGCCGTCGGAACTGCGATTGATTGACCAAACGCCCGCGCCGCCCGCGTTGCGGAAAACCGCCGCGTCGGTTTTGCCGTCGCCGTCGAAATCGCCGGAGACGATTTTGTCGTTGGCACCGCCTAAAACTCTCGCACTGAAGCCTTCGCTGTTTTGGATATACCAGGTTCCGGCTGAGGGGCGAAAGACCGCGAGGTCGTCGCTGCCGTCGCCGTCAAAATCGCTGTGGTTGGAATGCGTCGTTAATCTTCCCTGAATTTCGCCGTTCGGAAAATTCGCCGAAGCGATCACCGCCGACCATAAACCCGTCCGAAGCTGCGCGACCTGTGCCGCTGTGACGGCGATGGTCGCGTCCGGAAATTCGCCGTTTCTGCCGCCGACAACCGGGAAAGTGTAAATGATGCTCGTGTTGCCGACTGTCAAAACGATTTTCGCCGATGTTTGTGCGCTCGAAAGATTGTGAAATTCGCCTTTGACCGTCGCCTGGGTTTCGGCTTGATTCAAGAAAACCTTGACTTCGCCGTTTGCCGCCGTCGTGACCGGCGGAACCACCTGACTGCCGTTCAAACGCGCTTCAAAATATCTACCCTGACGCGGCGTTTGGCTTGGGCTGGGACTCGGACTGCCGCTCGGCGAAGGACTCGGGCTGGGACTCGGAGTTGCATTGCCGCCCGTGAATGTTCCCGAAAGAATCGTCGCCGCCCCGTTTTTAACGGTGATGGTCGAGCCGGGCGTGATAATCGGCACATTTTGCCCGTAATAACTTTGAATCCGCAGTCTGCCTTCGCCGCCGTTGCTTAAAACGATGTTTCCGACCGCCGTATTATTGATTGAAACCGCCAGCACCGTGCCAATCGGAAGATTGACCTGACGAACGCGGACTTCGAGTTCGCTTTGATTGCCTTCGACTTCATATTGGGCAAAACCGTTCGGCAAAACGCCGTTGATAATCGCGCCGGTTAAAACCGCCGACAATTCGCTGCCTGCGTTCGGCGAAGGAGACGGCGACGGCGAGCCGGTCGGCGAAACGCTTGGGCTGGGACTCGGCGAACCGGACGGCGAAACCGTCGGGGTCGGCGTGCCGCCCGTGCCGCCGTTAAAGATGCCGGTTAAAATCGTCGTCGCGCCGTTTTTGACGGCGACGGTCGAACCGGCGTTGACCGTCGGAACGGTTTGTCCGAGTTCGGTTTTAAGTTTTAGTTTGGCTTTTTGCAGGTTCAGAGTTGCCTGCCCGATGTTGCTGCCGTCAACAAAAAAACTGATGATCGTGCCGTTCGCCGCGTTTACGTCTTCGGCTTCGATTTCTAATTCGCGCTGACCGTTTTGATAAACCTGATAGTTTGCGCCGCCGTGCGGATTAACGCTGCCGGTCGGCGAAACTAAATTTGCCGTTCTGACTAAAACCGGAATGTCATCCGATGCGCTGACCAGCATCGAGACCGGCAGGATCGCCAAAATCAGCGCGGCAAAAACCGCGACCGCGACATTCAAAATGCGCCCGTTTTTCAATTTGTTTTCGTTTCGTTTCATTATTATATACTCCTTGCTAAATTTCTATTTTGTTTTTCTTCGTAATTTTGCAGCCGATGCGCCTCAAAATATATTCGTTCGTTTTTACAGTGCGAAGGATTTGAGGAAAAAGACAGTTCATCAAAATAAAAAAGCCGATACGAATTCGTATCGGCTTTTTTTATTCGATTGATGCTGAATTGCATCAATTTGAATCGCTCAAAATCCGTTCAGGTGGCAGACGTTTTGATTACTTCCGCAAGCCTGATTATTCGTCACGGCGCACAAAGCATCAACCCGGCGCGTCTTAAGCAGGACATTTCTCGTCGAAAGCTGGCACTCCCATCTAATGCCGGTTTCTTTTAATTGGTTAATCAATAAATCGGGACTGATCGTCAAGTTTCTCGCTTTCACCAAAGCGGCGATGCCGGAGACGATTGGAGCCGCCATCGAAGTTCCGCTCCAAACGCCGTAGCGTCCGCCCGGCAGCGCGCTGACGATATTCTCGCCGGGCGCAACCATTCTGACCCAATCCAGATCAAAAGTCGAAAAATCAGCCAGCCGGTCAAAGCGCGTGCTGGCTCCGACGGCTATCTCTCCGTCGTTGACCCGCTCCCGCGCCGGATAAACCGGTGTCGTGCCGTTGCCGATTTGTCCGCCGTTTCCCGCTCCGACCACCACCGTAACGCGATACGCGCCCATTTCAGGGAAAACTTTCCCGTCAGCGGTTGCGCCGTCATTGCACGAATCAATCAAATCTCTCAAGAGGCTGCTGCGTTCCGGGTAGCCGATGCTGAGGTTAATAATGTCCGCCCCGTGATTCGCCGCCCAAATTATCGCCGCCGTCACGCGCCATAGTTCACCTTCGCCGTTGGAATTCAAAATGCGAAGCGGCATAATTTTCGCGTTCGGAGCGGTCAGCGCGACGATTCCGGCGACGTGCGTTCCGTGTCCGAAAGAGCCGACGTGCGGCGCGCCTTCCTCGCTCGGATTCGCGTCGTCGTCCACAAAGTCGTAACCCGGAACCAATTTTCCCGCAAAAGCCGGATGCGTCAAATCAATTCCCGTATCGAGAACGGCGACGGTTACGCCGTCGCCCTTTGAAATCTGTTGCGCCTCGTTAAGCCGAATCTTATCGGGAAACCATTGCCGAGCATAACCTTTCGCGCTGCCGCCAACGCTCCAAGAATGTCCAACGCTCCAAGAATGTCCAATCGTCCACGGCAAACCTTCGCGTTCCGCCGCCGAAAGTTTGCGATTGACTTCGGGTTTGGCAATCCGCGCATCGCTCGCCATCGCCGAAACGATTTGGGTCGGCGTATTCGTCGTCTGCATCCGGTCAATTTCCATTCGGAAAGTCGGCGGCGTTCCGACTTGTCCGAGCGGTGTTGTTTTCAATTTATACTGCGCGGCGACGGCGGGCAGATTTGCCGCCGTCGAAAGCTCAAAAATAACTTCGTTCGGCGCGCAATCGCAGTTGCTTTGAGCGAAAATTCTCTGCCCGAAACCGCCCGACAAAAAAATAACCAAAAACGCCGTCCAAACTTTTAACCGATTAATTTTGATAAATTTATTCATTACTGCCTCAGAAATTCGCTTTATGTCGGTTGCACAGTGTTTCCAAATCAGGCAAAAAGACACTGCTCAAAAAATTATTTTCCGATCAACAAAAACGGCGACCAGAAATAAGGATGAACGCCGCGTTCGATAAAACTCCGCTGCGCGATTTGCAGCGATTTCGCCGCCGATTTTCCTGTCCGTCGCTGTTCGTAGAAAGTCTGCATTAACTCGGTCGTCGCTTCGTCATTAACCGTCCACAAACTCAAAAGCAAAGATTTCGCGCCTGCTGTCAAAAAGCCCCGCGCCAAACCTAAAATCTCCTCGCCCGCGAAAACCTTATGAACACCCGTTTCACACGCGCTCAACGTCACGAGTTCGGCTTTTAATTTCAGTGCTGAAATGTCGCGCACCGTCAACCGTCCGTCAGCTAAATGCAAACTTGAAAACAGCGGGCTTTCGGGGCGAAATTCTCCGTGGCAAGCCAGATGCAGCACATCAAATCGCGGCGCATTATTCATAAAAGCCGCGACGTTTGCCCGCTCGCCCGTGTAACATTCCGCGTCGGGAAAAATCTTTTGCAGACTTTCGATTTCCCGGTTGACCAGCGGAATCGAAGCGTCAGCGTAGCCGATTAACAGCGCGTGGTCGGATTTTTTCTGCCGTTTTGACGCTAAAAACCGCCAGACGGTTGCGCCCGGCGCGTGAACTATTTCACGTTCCTCAATCAAATAGTGTTCGCCGTCGAAAAGCGCGTGAAACGGAACGTAATGCGTCGCGCCGACGGGAACGATCACCAAATCGCGCTCGCCGACAAAATTTTTAAGCGGCGCAAACAGTTTTTCGTAGAGTTTCCGCAAATAAAAATCGGCGCGGTTTTTCAGTTCGCCAGTGAAATTTTCGAGATTTTTCGCTCCGTAGCGTAAAGCACCGAATTGAAAATGCAGACTTTCGAGCAAGGACAAAACATCGCTTTCTCGCGCCAAATTGTCGAGATACTGAATTTTCCCGCCGGTGACAACAAACGCCGAGAGAACGCCGTCGAGATTGACGAATTCGATTAACGCTTTTTGTTCGTCGAGGCTTTTTTGCAGATGTTTGAAGTTTTGCGATTCCTCTTTTGCCGTTCGTCCGCCGAAGTCGGCGCGAACTGCGGCATTGTTTGAGCGTGTGCTTTCAATCTGCCGCATCACGTCGGCAATCAGCTTTTCGCGCCTGCCCGCCTCCGCCTGTAAATTTTTAATATCCGATTCGTCGGCGCGGTTCAGACGGCTGTAAAACCAATTCAACTCCTCGCGCAGAGTTTCCAGTTTTTTCTGTAAAGTTTTCGATGCTTTCGGGTTTACCGCCGCCGTGAAACTTTCACCTAAGTTTTCCGACAAAACCCGCGCCCGCGCTCGTTCAATCATCAGAAACGCTTTTTCGATTTTATTTTCCGACAGGTAGATTTTTGTCAGGCATTCAAACGGCGCGAGCTTATTTGCCAGAAAAGCTATCCGAAATTCTTCCGCCGCGAGCGGCGCGCGAAGCGTTTCAATCAATTGAATCGCCCGCTTGAAATGTTTTTCGGCACGCCGGAAATCGTTCTGGGCGACGGCGATTTTGCCGAGTGAAATTTGCGCCGACTGCGCCGTGTTCGGCTGCTCAAATTTTACCGAATCGGCGAAAATTTCTCGCAACTGTTTGGCGGCTTCTGCGTCTTCACCTAAATTTCTCAAGGCTTCGGCTTTAATAAATCGAGCGGAAAGTTTGTGCCGCAAATTTTCCGATGAACTAAGAAGATTTTCGATTTCTTTCGCTATTTGCAAACTCGTTCGGTAATTTTTCTGCGTGAGTTCAAGATTCGCCTGCGCGATTTTAACTGTCGCCGCGCCGACTTTGTTTTTCTCCAAAATATATAACTGCGCCGCCCTTTTTAATTGCTTTCGTGCTGTCGATAAATCGTTTCTCAAAACGGCGACACGTCCGAAATTTGCTCGCGCTCTGGCTTCTTCACTCTGCATTTTTAGATGGCGAAGTTGTTCCACAACTTTTTTATAAATTGAAAATGCTTCTTCGAGCAGGTTTAATTCGAGATAAACGTCGGCGATTTCCAGTTCGGCAATTGCTGTTTGATGCGGCATTTTTAAGGTTTCGTATTTTTGCCGCGAAAACTCCAGATACTTTAAGGCTTGGTTAAACTTCCCGCGAAACAGCGCGAGATTTCCCATACTCGCTTCGATTTCTGCTTCCGTTACAAACATCTTGGCTTTTGTTGCTCGGTCTAGTGCTAAAGCATAAAATTTTTCCGCCTTACGAAAGTTGTTGAGGGCAGAATAGGTGATCGCAAGTCCATTTTCACACATTGTTAACTCGGATAAATTTTCAATTTTAAGAAAACGATTTCGCGCAGAATTATAATATTTTTCTGCTTTTTTGTGATGCTCTTGCCTAGAAACTATATTTCCAAGGTTTTTTTCAACTTTTCCCGCCGCCAACTTATCATTAAATCTTTCAAATATTTTGAGAGCATATTGTCCGCACTCAACCGCTTCTTCATATTTCCCAAGCAAAGCTAGCGCGTAAAGTTTAGCAACTTGCGTTTGTGCCGACTCGTGTG
>JAYVKL010000068.1:0-3672 GCA_043768465.1 Pyrinomonadaceae bacterium | reverse complement strand
CTAATGATTGCCATACTTAAACCGTCGGATAAATATATTTTGGCACTTGACCGGACCGAGTGGAAATACGGCAAAGTGTGGGTCAATATTTTGACGTTATCAATCGTCGTGGGAAACACTTCTCACCTGTAACTTTGGCGTGATTAAATTTTCGCAATCCATTTTCTAATGGGTATACCATTGCTGGTCGAACTGGAAATGCCGCCTGAAACAATTACTCTGCCGTCGGCATAAGCGTCGCCCGAATTATAATAACTGTTAATATAGCCGGATGTTGCGCCCGCCGGTGTCGGCGCGGGCAAAGATTCCTGATAGATGCCCGAATTATTTGTCCCAAACGTCGTATCCAGCATGCCTTGCTGGGCGAGTGTCGCCGATGCCGCCGCAAAATTCACTAAGCCTGCTAAACATATTTTTTGAACGATTGTTTGAAATTGCATATTTTTTACCTCATTATTTTCGGAATATCTCTTTAGTAGCTAACGCCCGAAAAAAAATCTAAAACGGACATTGTAAAAAAATACTCAAATAATTTAATTTGAGTTAAAATCGTCATATTAAAAATTTGTCGAGATTTCTCAATTTTTCGACGGGAAAATGACGACCAGCGAACACGAAATTACGCAGATTTTGCATGAATGGGGCGATGGCGACGCACAAGCCGTCGAACGTCTTTTTCCGTTCGTTTACGACGAACTGCGGCGGCTCGCAAGAAATTATCTGTCGAAAGAACGTGCCGGACATACTTTACAACCGACGGCGCTCGTTCACGAAGCGTATCTGCGGCTGATTGATCAAAATCGCACAAATTGGGAAAACCGCACACATTTTTATGCAGTTGCCGCGACTTTAATGCGGCGATTCTGGTCAATCATGCACGTGACCACGCCGCGCAGAAACGCGGCGGCGGTATTCAGGTCATTTCATTGGACGACATAAAGGATTTATCTGGCGACAACTCGCTCGATATTATTCGGCTCGATGAAGTGCTTCAAAATCTGGAAAAATTTGATCGTCGAAAACTGCGCGTCGTTGAAATGCGTTTTTTCGGCGGACTAAGCGAACTGGAAATTTCAAAAATTCTGAACGTTTCGGAAAAAACCGTGCGCCGCGATTGGACGATGGCGAAAATGTGGCTGCACCGCGAATTATCGACGACCGTGAGTTAGTTATGGACGAAAAACTCTGGCGGCAAATCGAGGAAATCACGCTTGATGCTTTGGAATTACCCGAAGCCGAAAGAATATCTTTCGTCGAAAAATCCTGTGCCGGGCGTGATGAACTGATAGCCGAGGTCGAATCTTTTCTGTCACAATCTGAGTGTGCAGAAAAGTTTTTAGAGCGCGAGGACTTTGAAAAAATTGTCAGCTCGCTTTTTGATGACGAAGCACAGAAGTTTTCCGGCAAACAGCTCGGCAATTACCGGATTGTTCGTCAAATCGGGCGCGGCGGAATGGGGGTGGTTTTTCTCGCCGAACGAGCTGACGGAGTTTTCGAGCAACAAGTCGCACTTAAAATCGTGCGCCAGACCTTGATTGATAAAGATGTCGAAAGATATTTCAAGCGCGAACGTCAAATCCTCGCCAATCTCAATCATCCAAACATCGCCAAACTGCTTGACGGTGGCATTTCTAAAGCCGGCGAGCCTTTTCTGGTAATGGAACACATTGCCGGCAAACCACTTTTGGAATTCGCCGACGAAAAGAATCTGGATACCTTACAGTGCCTCGAATTATTTCTCAAAATTTGTCTTGCCGTCGCCTTCGCCCACCGAAATCTGATCGTTCACCGAGACCTCAAACCGTCAAATGTTTTGGTGACGGAAAACGGCGAGCCGAAGCTACTCGATTTTGGTCTGGCAAAGATCACTGACGAGAATTTAACGGAGAAAAGTCAAACCCGGACGAGTTTTCGCGCCTTGACACCCGCTTATGCTTCGCCCGAACAAACTCGCGGCGAAAACGTCTCGACGACCTCGGATATCTATTCGCTCGGAATGGTCTTGCATGAACTTTTGAGCGACGGCAAAAAGGAGAAGCAATTTTTAAACCGCGACTTGCTAAACATCATCGCCATGGCGACGCGTGAAGAACCGTCGCGGCGTTATCAATCGGTCGAAGCGTTCGCCGAAGACATCAAAAGATTTATCAATCGCCAGCCGATTAAAGCGCGTCCGAATAGTTTTCGTTACCGCGCCCTCAAATTCGCCGGGCGTAACCGCGTCGGGGTTCTGACAGCCCTGTTAATTTGGGCGGGGTTAATTACCGGTATCGCGGCAATCGTCAGGCAGGCGCGAATCGCCGAACAGGAACGGGCGAAGGCCGAAACCGTCAGCGGATTTTTGCAAACGATGCTTAACGCATCAAATCCGAATGCTATGTCCTCAGATCACGAACTGACTGTCAAAAATATCTTGGACGAATCCTCGAAACGGCTTGCCGCTAAGGATTTATCGAACCAGCCGGAAATTAAAGCCGAACTTCAGGTGATAATCGGCAACAGCTACCTCTCGCTCGGTCAATATAATTTAGCCGAAGCAAATTTACGTCCGGCGTTTGACGCGCAGACAAAACTTTACGGCAGCGATAATCTCCAAACTATCAAGACTTCGATTATTCTAGGACATCTACTGGTTGATAAATCAGATTTTACGGGCGCGGAACAAATCTATCGCCAGTCTTTACCGATTCTTCGCGTCAATAGACAAAAGACAGATGATAACCCGGAGTATTTGTTCGACGCTTTGGGAGCATTTGCCGTTTTGCGGCGGACGCAGGGCGATTCAAAAGAAGCCGAATTATTGCTCCGGGAAAGTCTTGATTTGAGTTTCGGCGATCCGGCTGAGATGGAAAATACGCGCGGCGTGACCGAGGCTGTTTTGGCTTTGACGCTGGCGGATCAGGGAAAATTTGATGAAGCCGAAAAAATTGTGCGCGGTAAAATCGCCGATATTCACCAAAAATCAAATGCCGAAACGCCTGAATTGAGCGCAAATCTAACCGGACTCGGCAGTTTTTTAATGGAAAAAGGCGAGTTTAATGAAGCCGAAGAAAATCTGCGGCAGGCGGAAGCAATTTACCGGAAGCTTTTTAATCCTTCGTATATGCCGCTCGGCGACAATCTGCGCCTTCAGGCACAAGTTCTATACGCCCAGGGGAATTTGACGGAAGCTCAAGCTAAAATTAGCGAAACTCTTGAAATCTATCGTCAAACTGTCAGTCCGCAATATATTAACTATCCGACGGCGTTAATCGTACAGGCGTTAATTTTCAGCCGCACCGGAAAGACTGACGAAGCCGAAAAAATTCTGCGCCAATCCGTCGCGCTCCGTGAGCAACATCTGCCTGAAGAACATTTTTTAACTGCTGTCGCCCTCGGTGAATTGGGAGATTTTTTGAAAAGTCAGAAAAATTATGAAGAAGCCTATCTTTTATTGTTGAAAAGCTACGAATCACTAAAAAAATCCCAGAGTCTCGACAGCCCGCGCCTGAAAATTGCCGAACAACGACTGAATAATTGATAGCTTTAAGGTAAAATCCAACAATAGGATGCTGTTGGTGAATTCAAGAGGTATATACCCATTAGAAAATGGATTGCGAAAATTTAATCACACCAAAGTTACAGGTGAGAAGCGTTTCTAACTCTGTTTTGTAATCCGTGATTTGAGCGAAA
>JAYVKL010000067.1:0-4161 GCA_043768465.1 Pyrinomonadaceae bacterium | reverse complement strand
TCGTCAACGATGCGTAGATAACCTTCCGCCGACGCTTCTTCGTCCGGGATCATCCGATACAATTTGCCGACTTCCAATGATGCCGGATAATCGCGGTTGTTCAGGCAAACCGCAAAATGTGCTGTTTTTGTTTTCATCTCTAATCTAAAAACGGCAGTTTTAATTTGAATTCCCGTTCGCCGATGCCGTGCGCTTCATACCAATGAATTTCAGCCGTTCTTATTTTACCACTTGCCAACCGCACTGACGCAACGCCTTTCAGTTTGCGCCAACGGCTTCCGCCGTGTTGTTTTCGCAATCGGTCGCGGTCGCGGACACCGTTTCCGACGGCAATCGTTTCGATGTCGGTGATTTTGCTGATAATCTCGAAGTCCATTGTTTGAGAAACCGTCGAGTTTTAAAAAGCGCAGTGATAATTAGAACTTTCAAACGCCTTCGTCCATTTGCCGCCTTCGCGCCGGTAGGCTTTGAAGCCCGCGCCTTCAAACGATTGGCTGTAAGTGAAAATTTCGCCCGTGCCGTCGCCGTCGTAATCGTAAACATCGAGCAGCAACTCGTTGAGGATTCCCGTGTCGAGCATTTTTAAGTCGCCGCTCATTACGTCGTCTTTTTTGACGGCGTGAAAATCGCTGTAGCCGAATGAGTATTTGCCATTCGCGCCTTTGTCGGCGATGAAAAATAATAAATCGCGTTCGTCGGGCGACGGTTCGATCCAGAAGGAGCCGACCAGTTCGGCTTTGCCGTCGTTGTCCACATCGAGCGCGGTTAAGTTGTGATATTTCAAGTTTCGAGAGACGGTATCGTTTTTAGTTTGTTTGGTGAATTCGGCGCGGACGAGCGATTCGATTTCGCTGCGTTCGGTCGGTGTCGGCAGGCGGCGCGCGCCTTTCGCTTTGCTCGTCGGCGCGTCGGTCGCTAACGCCATTACCAAACCTTTCAGTTTCGCTTTGACGGGTGCTGCCGTGATGTTCGCCATATATTGAGCGCATTCGGCGGTCGGATCGAAACTTTTGATCGTCGCCGCGCCGTCGTCCGCGCCGCCGAAGATCAGGCGATAAACGGGTTTCGATTGGTAATAAGTTTTGGCAAAGGTTTTACTGTCGGGATTGCCGCCCGCCGCCTGCGTCAGTTTGCCTTTTTCGATATAGGCAAACGGTTCGATAGTTCCGCCGTCGTTCAAAACGGCGAAGAGAATCGGCTTGGTTTTCGCTTTGCCGGGCAGCCGCTTTTTCTGCGCGGCGGCGGATGCAACTAAAAAAGATAAAATTAAAAAACCGGCGAACAATTTAGCGAAACTGATTTTTTTCATAGAATTTTGAGAAAACACATTTACTTCTGAAAACGACAACTTAATTTATCAGACTTTCCGCCGAAAAAGTAAAACTGCGATTCGGATTTGAATCAGTATAATTAAGCGTTTAGTAAATGTTTGGCGATACTGTGTTTTTCATTCAGAGTCCACGCTTGAAAAACTGTGGACGTTTAGAACAAACTACGGAATGTTTAGAGCGTGTTTGGAAATTCACTTGGTCGAAAAGTGGATGGTTTAATTTTACATTTTACATTCGACATTTTTAATTTTTATCCGGTAAGAATTTAGAATGTAAAATTGCCGGTCTTTTTTGAATTTCCAAACACGCTCCCTAAAATAAGCCGCCGGATATTTCAAATAGACTTTTGAATATTTTCAGTTGGCTCTGAATGTTCAAAACCAGGTTTCGGACGTTTTAGTATAAATTTTGGATCTGTAAATAGGCTTTTGGACGTTCAGAATAGATTTTATTTACGAAAGCCGAGATTTTGACATTCGGTGCGGTAAATCTAAACATCCGCCGGTTATTTCTTCAATTGCAAAGCGTCTTTCATCACATAGAAAATCCAATTCTCTTCCATCACACCGCGAATCAACTGCGAGTCCGCGCCAATCGCAAAGATGGCGACATCTTCGCCGCCGTGCGTTTCGTCCGTCAGAGGAACGGCGGCTTCCTGTTTGTAATCGGGATTCGTCACCTGTTGCTGCGTTAAAGTCGGGCGTGTGCCGCCGATGTAACCTCTGCCGTTGCCGTAGCCGAGAGTCGTAAAAGGCTTGCTGTTTTTATCGCCTTTTTCCTTTTCTTCCAAAAGTCCGCTGCCGTCAACTTCCCTGACCAAACCCAATATATTATTGCCGCGAATCGGATAGCCGCCCATCGTAAAAGTGTGGCTGTGGTCGGCGGTAACGATAATCAGCGTGTCTTTTAAATTGACTTTCGAGAGCGCGGTTTTGACGGCGTTGGAAAATTCAATCGTTTCGGTCAGAGCGCGATAAGCGTTGCCGAGATGGTGCGCGTGGTCAATTCTGCCGCCTTCGACCATCAGAAAAAAGCCTTTTTTATTGTTGGATAAAACGTCAATCGCCTTCGCCGTCATCTCGCTCAGAGAAGGTTCGCCCGCCGAATCCTTCGGTCGGTCGTGTTCAAACTGCAAATGCGACGGCTCAAAAAGTCCGAGCAGATGCTTCGTCTTTTTCGCGTCAATCGCGTCGAACTGCCGTTTGTTCCAAACGTAATCGGAGTTTTTATACTTCGTCGTCCACTCTTTCGTCAAATCGCGCCCGTCCAATCGCTCGCCTTTTTTATCGTTATATTCCGGGTCGTTTGCGCTGTTCGGCAAAAATTTGGTGCGCCCGCCGCCCATCGCCACTTCCAAGCCGTCGCCGTAATTAAATTCGATCAACTGCCGCGCAATATCGGGAAATTTCGCGTCGTAAGCCGCTCGCGCGATCCTAAAAATATCGCCGTCCGCTTCCCAATCACGATCCGCCGTGTGCGCGTAACACGCGCCCGGCGTGGCGTGCGTCAATCTTGCCGTCGTCACGACTCCGGTTGATTTGCCATCGTCTTCCGCCATCTCCAACAGTGTTTTCGTCTCGTTGCCTTTAACGGTTCGATAATCGTCGTGGACGACGTTTTGATTAACCGACAGAACGCCTTCGTCGGTTTTGATGCCGGACATTATCGCCGACATCGTGGGTGCGGAATCCGATGTTTGCTGGTTGGTGCTGTAAGTTTTCGAGAGCGCGACGTTCGGGAATTTCTCGAAGCTCAACTGGTTTTCCTCGCCGCTTTCGCCGCGCATCTGACCTTCGAGAATCCTCGAAGCCGTGATCGTCGTGATGCCCATTCCGTCGCCGAGAAACAGAATGACGTTTTTGGCTTTCTTGCCGAACTTTGGCGGATTTTTAGCCGATTGAATATGTGCTTCGCCGTCGCGCTTCCAAGTTTCGGGCGTTTCCGTGCGCTTGACGGGAAACGGGTTCGTGTCGGCGGTTTGCAGCGACGCATTCGACGGAAAAAGGGTTAAACAAATCAAACTGCCGAATATCGCCAGCGCGATAAATCTACTGTTGCGAATCAATCTTTTCATTTTTTGATTTCAAGAAACTTTGCGAGCCTTCGCGTTATCATTTTGCGAGCCTCTGCAATACTGAATTTAGTATCGCAAAGAGCCTTTCGTGGTTTTATTTTCGGTCTTCAAACAGATGAAGATATTCGCCGTAACCTTCGGCTTCCAATTCGGCGACGGGAATAAAGCGCATCGCCGCCGAATTCATACAATAGCGCATTCCGGTGGCGGTCGGACCGTCGTTGAAAATATGTCCGAGATGCGAATCGGCGTGTTTGGAACGAACTTCCGTGCGGCGCATTCCGAATTTGCTGTCGGTTTTCTCGACGAAGTTTTCCGCCTCCAGCGGTTTATCGAAACTCGCCCAGCCGCAGCTCGAATCGAACTTTTCTTTGGACGAAAAAAGCGGTTCGCCCGAAACGATGTCAACGTATAAACCTTCTTCCTTGTTGTCCCAATACTCGTTGCGGTGCGGCGGCTCGGTTTCTTCCTGCTGCGTCACCTGATACTGCACCGGCGTTAATTTCTCTCGTAATTCTTCGTCCGATGGCTTCGTGTAATTTTCCATTGTAAATCTTCAACCTCCTTGACTCTCGACGATTCAATCGCTTGATTCGCCCCGCGTTTAATTTTCATTGCAGTATAACATTGTCATTATTCTATCTCGAAAATGATCGGCTTTATTCTTTGAAACACGCAGGTCAAAACCTTGCAATTTCATTGCAAGAATTTATTACGCCTTCTTTTTTTTACCGGAAAAGAACAATCGAGCGAATT
>JAYVKL010000066.1:0-7725 GCA_043768465.1 Pyrinomonadaceae bacterium | reverse complement strand
TAAGTTTCAGGCAGTTTTTGTTCGAGTAGATATTTCTTTTATTCCTTTGCGTCCACAGCGTCCTTGGCGGTGAAAAATCCTAAATCGCGTAAGGTGAGTGAATAATCAGAGAGATCAATCGGTTGTCTCCTGAATTATTCGTTATCCGTTTTCCATTATTCATTTCCTAAAGTTTATGAACAAAATTGCACTGGCGATTCACGGCGGCGCGGGGACGATTCGCCAATCGGAGATGACCGCCGAATCGGAAACGGAATACCGGCGCGGTTTGGAAAACGCGCTTAAAAAAGGCTGGGAGGTTTTGCGTAAAAACGGCACGGCTCTCGATGCCGTCGAAGCGGCAGTCGTCGAACTCGAAAACTTTCCGCCGTTCAACGCCGGACGCGGGGCGGTTTTTAATCACGCGGGAAAAAACGAACTCGACGCGGCGATAATGGATGGCGCGACGGGCAGAGCGGGCGCGGTCGCCTCGGTCAGCAACGTCGTCAATCCGATAAAATTAGCGCGGCTGGTGATGGAACGCACCGAACATATTCTTCTGGGCGGCACCGGCGCAAACGAGTTCGCGCGGGAAATGAACGTCGAATTGGCATCGGACGATTATTTTTATACCGAACATCGCCATCAACAGTTTTTGCAGGCGCGGGAAAAGGGAATCGTGCGGCTAGACCACGCGAAGAAGATGGAAAATGGAAAATCGAAAATGGAAAATGAAAGCCGCAATCTAAAAGCGGAAGTTCAGAAGCCGATTGGCACGGTCGGCGCGGCGGCTTGCGATTCGTCGGGAAATTTGGCGGCGGCGACTTCGACCGGCGGAATGACGAATAAACGGTTCGGGCGCATCGGCGACACGCCCGTTATCGGCGCGGGAACTTTCGCCGACAACCGAACTTGCGCCGTTTCCTGCACCGGACACGGCGAATTTTTTATGCGAACGCTCGCCGCCTACGACGTTTCGGCGCGGATGAAATATAAAAAATCGAGTTTGGAAAAGGCGGCGGGCGAAGTCATCGAAAACCTGCGGCAAATCGGCGGCGAAGGCGGATTGATTGCGGTTGATGCGCTCGGCAACGTCGCGCTGCCGTTTAATTCCGACGGAATGTATCGCGGGTTAATGACGGCGGACGGCGTGATGACGGTTGAAATTTACCGCTGAAATCGTTTCCCGCTCAGAAATCCGGGTGATCGAACGGAACGAAAGCAGCCTTTAAAACTTAAAATTATGCGTCGTTCACTGTTGACTATTCGCTCCTCCGGCAGAGAAGTCTTTCCGTTTAACAGCGAATAGTCAACAGTGAACGGCGCATACTTAAATCCGAGTCGCGTGCGGAAAAAGTGTTTCGAGAGTGAAGTCATCAAACAATCTCGCCGGTTTTCTCGATTTCCCTGACGAATTTTTTAAGTCTCAAAAGCGAGATTTTCTTTTCGTCGGCTTGCCGAATTTCAATATCGAGACCGCGAATCGTCAATTTCTCGCCGATTTTCGGGACGTAACCGGCTTCGCTCGTCACCAATCCGGCGATGGTCGTGAAATCGTCATCTTCGATTTCCATTCCGAAAATACGTTCGATTTTGCCGATTTCCGTCGAGCCTAAAACGTCGTAGTAACTTTTGTCCGCGCCTTCGATGATTTCGACGATCTCCTCTTTTTCGTCTTCGTCTTCGATTTCGCCGACGATTTCCTCGACAATATCTTCGACCGTAATCAATCCAGCCACGCCGCCGTATTCGTCCACGACAATCGCAATCTGGACGCGGTTAAGCTGCATATTCTTTAACAGTTCGGCGGCTGATTTGGTTTCGGGAATGAAAAACGCCGGGCGCAGAATCTGTTCGATGGTTTCCATCGCGCTGTCTTCAGACCAGATATTCAGCAGGTCGCGGACGTAAATCACGCCTTCGATATTGTCAATTGATTCACGATAAACCGGCAGCCGCGAAACTTTTTCCTCGATGATTAAATCGCGGACGAACTTGACGGTCGCGTCTATTGAGACGGCGATGATCTCCGTGCGCGGAGTCATAATCTCGCCGGCTTTGGTTTCGCTGAACTCGAACATCGTCTCCAGCAGCTCGCGGTCTTTTTCTTCGAGAATGCCTTCGGCTTCGCCCATTTCAATCAACGCCTGTTTGTCTTCGGCGTTGTCTTCCTTAATTTCCTCGACGGTCGGATTCGGCACGATGGTGTTTTCGAGCGGCAATTCTTCACGAGTAAAAAGCCGGAACGGGTCGGCGATCAGCGAGAGCAATCCGTAAAAAGGACGGATGAGCGGCAGCAGCAAAAGCAGTTTCGATTCGGGGTTGCGGCGCGTCAGCAGGCGCGGCAGAAATTGGCGGAAAATAATGGTGGCGGCGAAGGCGGCGATGATTGAAAAAGCCAGCCACTGAAAATACGGCTGATTGATTTTCCAAATAATGACCGTGACCAAAACCGTAAAAGTAATCAGAAAAATCTGAATCGCCGCCGACAGAGCGAAGCGGAAGCGTGGACGATTTTCCATTATTTCCTGAAGAAATTCGACCGATTTGATTTTCGTGCTGCCTTCAAAATCCGACGACAGCCGCCGCAGCCCGACATCGCTCAACTGCGAAAACGCCATATCCGCCGCCGCCAGAAAACTCAGCAGCAGAAGTATCAAAACAGCGGCGGCGATTTCAAATTGCATAACTTAAAAACGGAAAGGAGAAAATAGAAAATAATCAGTTTATTTCGGCGGTGAGCGATTGCGCTGCCGGTTCGTCAACCAGCCAGAGAAGTTCGCCGTCCGTTAATTTGACAGCTTGGGAAGGAAATTTTTCCGGCTGCCAGCCGCCTTCCAAAACTTCGCGCAGAATTTCGCATTTGTCCGCGCCTTTAACCAGAAACAGCGCGTTGCGGGCGTTGTTGATAACGGGAAAAGTCAAAGTCAGGCGCGTCGTATTCAGTTTTTCGACGAAGTTGGCGCAGGCGATTTTTTCCGTCTCGTGCAGAGCTTCGGTGAACGGAAAGAGCGAAGCCGTGTGACCGTCGTCGCCCATTCCGAGCAGAATCAAATCGAATTTCGGAAAGCCGTGAAAGAAATTTTCGATGTTCCGAGCGTAATCGGCGGCGATGTTTTCGGGCGGTTCGATTTCGGTTTGCCAGCGGTAAATTTGATTTTCGGCGATTTTCAAAGGCTGAAACAAAGTCGTGTTCGCCATCAGAAAATTGCTTTCGTCTTCGTCGGGCAAAACATTGCGCTCGTCGCCGAAAAAGAAGCGGACGCGCTGCCAGTCCACTGCGCCGCTGAAATTTTCGTTCGCCAAAAGTTCGTAGAGAGCTTTCGGAGTCGAACCGCCGGAGAGGGCGACGGTGAATTGCCGGCGTTTTTTGACGGCGGCTTGCGCCAGGGCGACGAACCTGGCGGCGGCAAAATCGTATAATTCTTCAGAATTTGAAAAAATTTTAATCATCAGCCAGCGGTCTATTTACTCGTTAACCGAATTTTGCCATCTGCGCCCGTCGTTCCGCAAAAGCGTGTCCGAATCGTTCGGTCCCCAATCGCCCGATTCGTAATTGGGAAAGTTTCGTGCCGGAATCGCCTTCCACACGTCAATAATCGGGGAGACGATTTGCCAGCTCGCCTCGACCATATCGGCGCGCTGAAACAAGGTGGCATCGCCGGTCATACAATCGAACAAAAGACGTTCGTAGCCGGTCGAGATGGTTTCGCCGAAATGGTCGAGATAATTAAAATCCATATCAACCGCGCCCATATCCACAATCGGACCGGGAATTTTCGCGCCGAAATGCAAAGTGATTCCTTCGTCCGGCTGAATGTGAACGACGAGGCGATTGGTCGTCAACTTTTCGACCGTCGTGTCGCGGAAAAGCATAAACGGAGCTTTTTTAAATTGAATGACAATTTCCGACTGCTTGCCCGCCATCCGCTTGCCGGTGCGAACGTAAAACGGCACGTTCGCCCAGCGCCAATTGTCAATCGAGAGTTTCAACGCGGCAAATGTTTCGGTATTCGAGGCGGGCGGCACGTTTTCCTCCGAACGATAAGCGGGCAGTTTCTTGTCGGTCAGCACACCTTCGCCGTATTGCCCGCGCACGGCGTTGTGCAGCACGTCTTCGGGCGTGAACGGCTGAATCGCGTGCAGAATTTTCGCCTGTTCGTCGCGGACGGCATCGGCTTCAAACGAAACCGGCGGCTCCATCGCCGTCAAAGTGACGAGCTGAAAAATATGATTCGGAATCATATCGCGCAAGGCTCCGGCAGTGTCGTAATAACCGCCGCGCTGTTCGACTCCGAGTTGTTCGGCAACGGTAATTTGAACGTGGTCAATATAATTTCGATTCCAAATCGGCTCGAAAATGCTGTTGCCGAAACGGAAGACCAGGATGTTCTGAACGGTCTCTTTGCCCAAATAATGGTCAATGCGGTAAATTTGGGTTTCCTTCAATAGCTTGCCGAGTTCGTAATTGAGGCTGCGCGCCGATTCCAAATCGTGTCCGAACGGCTTTTCGTAGATAAACCTGCGCCAGCCGGTGGTTTCGTCGGTCAAACCGATTTGAAGGACTTGCTCGGTAACCGGCGCGAAGAGATTCGGCGGCGTGGCGAGATAAAAAAAGTAGTTTTCGGGAATGTCGAACTTTTCGTCCAAGTCTTTGAGCATCTTCTCCAGATTTTCAAACGTCTTTTGGTCTGCAAAGTCGCCGCCCGTGTAATGCGTTCGCTCGACGAACCATTCGATCAGGTTTTGGTCAACGCCTTTGCCGATAAATTCGGTTAAATCGGCTCTGATTTTCGTTTGAAATTCTTCGCTCGTAAATTCCTGTCGTCCGACTCCGACGACGGCGAACGAATCGGGTAGAAATTTCTGCTTCGCCAAATTATAAAGCGCGGGAAACAGTTTGCGTTTGGTCAAATCGCCCGTCGCCCCGAAAATTATCATCGTGCAGGCATCGGCTTGTTTGTGTATTTCGCTCATAAAAATAATTCAGGACAGATTAACACAGATTCAGACGGATGAGAAAAGCAAAAATTCGCCTTCGTCCAGAGTCCACATGCGGAACGCACTCTGCTCCACAGAGCGCAGCGCGGCGGCGGAACACGCCGAGAGCGTGGACTCTGAACGAAAATCAGTCGTTCAGAAATCTAAATTCCCAAGCTTTCCCGCAGTTCGAGTTCACGCGCGTTCATCAAGCCGCCGTCGGTTTCGTGGTCGAATCCGCAGAGATGCAGAATTCCGTGCAGAATTAACTGCTTGATTTCGATTTCTAATTCGAGATGATTATCGCTCGCTTGTTTCGCCGCCTGTTCGACGGAAATCACGATGTCGCCCAAATTATTCGCGTCGTCATCGAATTCGTCGGGTTCGTAATTAAACGATAAAACATCGGTCGTCGAGTTAAAACCGCGAAAATCCCGGTTGAGTTCGCGCATTCTCTGGTCGGAGATAAAAGCGACGGTGAAAAATCTGCCGCGCACTTCGACAATTTCGGCGGCGGCGCACACGGCGAAATCGCGCCAGTATTCGACATCGAGTTTAGTTTTTCGCTGGCGGTTGACGATTTCAATCATTGCTTTTAAGTTTTTGTCAGAACACGGAAGCGGCAGCGGCGTGGTCTTTGGCGCGTGTTCACCCGGTCGCTGCCGCTTCCGGTGCTAACCTTCGGCAAGCGGTCTATCATAAAAAACCGCGCCAAGTGTCGAAACTTTACCGAACGGGCTGAACGGTTATGCCCGCGTCGCCCATCGCCTTTTTTTTGACTGAACAGTTCGATGAAGCGAGTTTTCTCTTGCTATATTTCAGTTATTTATTTATGCTTGACAGCACCATCGAAATCAAGTTACAGAAGCATCTTGTCTTTTAGATCGGCTCTGTAATTGTCCGGCTTGGCACGTTTTGAAATCAGGTGACAGTCAAAATGTTTTTCTACCCGATAAGCCGGATTGTTGAGTTTTCATTCTTGACGAATGAAAGCGTTACACATCTTAACTTGAAGTTTTTGTAAATAGAAAATAAGTTTGCGTAATCTCTACGGAACTATGAGTGTTTAGCGGTCAATCCGTTCAATTCGGATTTGCCCGTCATTCGCTCTAATTGTCGAACTATCCGACACACGGTTTTTGATTTGCATCAATTTCACGAAATTTCTTTTAAGGAGAATCCCAAAAATGCGACCATACAAAAAATTATCAACTTTAATCACGGCATTGGCTTTCTGCGCTCTGGCAGTTGTAGCGATGTCGCTGATGTTTCATCCGCTCGTCTCAACGGACGCGCAAGAACAAAAGCCCGTCGAAGCGGCAAGCACGGCTAGTTGGGCGGAAGCCGAAAGAGCGGGAGCCGCAGAAAATCAATCATCGAATATACCCGTCGAAAGCGTTCAGAATACGCCTGAAGGCAGTTCCTGTTCGTGGATTGCCGGCACGGTTTACCCGCAGGGTATTCTCGATCAGCCGACCGCCGTTCTGGGAAATACTTTATACAGTTTTTCCGGTGTCAGCGGCACGATTGTTACCACCTCCTATAAATTCGACGGCACGGTCTGGACACCGATTGCGCCTTTGCCGGTCGCTTTGGAATATGCCCAGGCGGTTAGCGACGGAACTTCGATTTATATTATGGGCGGTTCGGATGCCGCCGGGCTGAGCGTCAACACGTTATACCGTTACAATCCGACGGCGAATACTTATACGATCCTGGCTCCGATGACGGTTGCGTCCTGGAATCACGCGGCAGTTTTTTTTAACGGCAAAATTTATAAATTCGCTGGTACCGCCGGCACCGCCGGTTCGACCAACGCGCTCGAAATATATGACATCGCTTCTAATACCTGGACCGCCGGTGCCAATTATCCTTTGAGCTTGAGCTTTGTCAGTTCATTCAGACAGGGAAACTTTATTTACGGCGGCGGCGGTTTAAGCACGGTTGCCGGAGCGGTGCCTTCGGCTAAAACTTTTCGCTACGACCCGGCGACTAATGTCTGGGACGACGCGGCGATTGCCGATTTGCCGGCTGGACGCTGGGGCGCAGCCTCATCGCAAGTCGGTTACGGACTCGGCAACGGCTGGGTGATAGCGGGCGGAGTCGTCGGCACGGCGGGAGTGTCCACGGTGGTTCGATGGGATCCGACCGCCAATACCTGGAGTTCTTTGCCTGATTTGCTGCAAGCGCGTTCAAGAATGACCGGCGCAGTTTTAGGCAGTAGTTTTTACGTTGTCGGCGGGCGCGGACCGGCGGGCGGTTTTGCCGGAACTAACGATAATCAAAAACTAACCTGCTTCAGCGGTGTCGCAGTGATCAATGCGGGAGCGTCGGTGATCAGCGGCGAAAGCTGCGGAACGCCGAACGGCGCACCGGATCCGGGCGAAACTTTGACCGTCAGTTTGCCTTTAACCAATGCGGGCGACACGGCAACCGCTAATTTGTCGGCGACGCTGGCGGCAACCGGCGGTGTAGTCAGCGCGGTGACGCAAAGTTACGGTGCGATTACACCCGGCGGCGGAACGGTTTCGCGCAACTTTACGTTCACCGTCAGCTCGACCATTCTCTGCGGCGGCACGGTAACATTAACATTCAACTTAACCGACGGCGCAACCAGTTACGGTTCTGTAATCAGAACTTATACGACCGGTGTCAGAACCGTTTCTTTAACGCAGAACTTTGACGGCGTGACCGCTCCGGCTCTGCCCGCCGGCTGGACGAGCGTTCAGACTTCCGGGACTTTGATTAGCTGGACGACCACCGCCG
>JAYVKL010000065.1:0-11970 GCA_043768465.1 Pyrinomonadaceae bacterium | reverse complement strand
GGCTTGAGAGGAGTTTTTGAACTCGGCGTGACAGAACCGAAAAACCCTTTCTCGCTCTTTCGCTGATTGACATTGAGTTTCTGTTTGAGCCGTTGGATTCCTTCCAATTGACGGTCAATGACGCGCTGCTTCTCGAAACAACCATCGCAGGAATTGACTCCATAATCTCTCGCCTTTGGCTCTTGATAACTCACATTTACCAGAAATGTCTAATCAAATGCTTTTCTATAACTTTTTACTGAGGCATTACAATCAGACCGAAATAAATCTTGCGAAAAGCGAAAACGGGTGATATATTATTAAATGTTGAAAACTTATCGCCGAAGTCGTCCAACGCAAGAAAGACGGCGCGGGGGAACCAAAAGTTTGGAGAAGCATTTTTTCAAACACGGGGCGAAGCGTTTTAGCTAAAGAAAACGCGGGGATACTTCTTCTTTCCTAGCCCGTCAGCTAACCTCGTAGGTTTGGTGAAGAAGTCACTAAGAAATTTTTGCCGTAACAAGCGCGATTTTGTGGGTGCTTCGTAGCTTTGATTTTTTTCAACAAATCAAACTAAGACGACTGTCTTCTCAAAGAGAAAAGTTCCGCGTGGGTTGCGCGGAACTTTTTTGTTTGGAAAATTGTCAGACTGAACAGTTTTTATTTTCCTTTCGCCATCGTCAATGACTGTAATTTCACAATTTTAAGCGGAATTTTTTCGTCCTTGTCAAAAACAACATTCGTCGGCACGTCATCAACTTTGAACGTGAAAGTCTCTTCGCGTTTTCTGACTTCGATTTTTTCGTTTTTCGTTCCGGCTGGCGTGGTTATTTCAACGTCCATCGGCAGAATAAATATGTCCGGCGTTAATTTATCGCCGGATTGCGTCTGCGCGATTGTCAGATTTAATTGCCGGCTCGACGGATTATAAACCTGCTTGACGTTTAATTTCGGATAGCCTGCGCCGTAAATCCATTGTTTGAAAAACCATTCCAAATTTTCACCCGAAACCTCTTCCATCACCTTTTGCAAATCGCGCGTTTCGACCGTTTGAAATTTGTGACGATTGAGATAGACGTTTATCGCTTTCCAAAAATTTTCCGCACCGACGGTTTCGCGCAGAGTATGAACGACCACGCTGCCTTTCTGATAAGCCGTCGTGTCAAAAAGCGAATGATCGGGACGCGCTGATTGATTATAAAGCCCGTGTTTGCTGTTGCTCACCGCATCGCTCGTCGTAAATTCGGCGGTATCCTCGCGCACCTTTCGCAAATAGTCGGCGCGTCCGTAGGCTTTTTCCCGATACGCGGCTTCCATATAAGTGGCAAAACCTTCGTTGAGCCAAATTTCCGCCCAATTCCGGCAGGTTACGAGGTCGCCGAACCACGAATGCGCGAGTTCGTGCGACACCAAATCTTCGACGATATTGTCAGGATTCAGAATGATTTCCACGTCCGCCATTGTGGTCGCCGTGATATTTTCCATTCCGCCGTAATTAAAGTTGGCGACCATCGTTTGGTCGTATTTGTTGTAGGGAAACGCCACGCCGGTCAACTCTTCAAAAACGCGCATCATCTCTTTGGTTTTGCCGTATTTTCTCTGCGCCAACGCTTCGGTTCCCGGATACATATAAAATCCGAGCGGGATATTTTTATAAGAATCGCTGACTTTCGTGTAAACTCCGACGACGAATGAGGTCAAATAAGCCGAATGCGGAACAGGCATTTTAAAGTGAAAAGTTCGCGTTCCGTCGGCGTTTTGTTTGGTTTCCAACTGCTCGCCGTTGCCGACAGCGGTTTCGTCTTTTTGAACGGTGATGTATTCTTCGCTCGTCGCTTTGTCGTCGGGGAAATCGTAAGACGGAAACCAAAAATGGGCTTCTTCGGGTTCGCCCTGCGTCCAAATTTGCGCGGCGCGAGTCGTTTTGCCGTCTTCGGTTTCGGCATCAACGAAATAAACGCCTTTATCCGGTTTGACGGAATAATTAAAGTGCAGGGAAATTGTGTCGTTCGGCGTGTAGCTTTTATCCAAATCAATCACAATCTTTTCGCCGGACTTTTTGTATTTCAAATCTTTATTTTCGGATTCGAGTTTGACCGATTCAAATTTCATCTCGTCCGCCGCGTCCAGTTCGACGCGCTTGAAATTGCCGTCGAGCGGTTTTAGCTGAATTGTCGTATCGCCGAAAACGATTTTTTTCTCGCGGTCGAAACCGACGCGTATAATATAATGTTGAACGTCGTAAGTTCGGGCGCGATTAAAATTTGATTTGAAATTTTGCGCCGGAATCGAGAGTGCCGTCAGCGTGATAAAAAACAGCGGGAGAAAAAAGCGAAAACGGTTTTTAAGAAACATATCTTTTTGATGGCAGCTCGTTCAAACAGTATTGCAAACAAATTACCGGCGGCGCAAAAAAAAGAGTCCGAAGAAATTTCTTCGGACTCTTTTTCGTGAGTTGGATAAATGCTTTGAGTTGTGAATGAGGTAGTTTAGCTCTTGGAGAAAGCCGGACGGTTACTCACAACTCAAAACTTCGTTAATTACGATTCATAATTTACAAACTGCGAACATCGAGAATCTTATTCGCAATTCGTAATTTGAAATTCGTAATTGATCTTAACCGGCGCGGCGCATCGGCTGCGGCGCGGCGACTTCCTGAGTTTTCTGCATATCCTGCAAATGCTGAATCAAACCCGAAGCCGCTTTTTTCGACAATTCATCGGTTTTGCACTGCATCACATTTTGACATTCGCTGTCCGCGTCAACATTCATTTCGCGGGAAATCGCCCGAATCATTCCGAGTTGTTTCGCCGTTACCAAGTCCGAAAGACTTCTGGCAATCGGGTTTGACGGAAAGCCGTCGTTGTTCGGATTCGGCGGCTGAATCGCGCCTTCGCGTTCGATGGTGTCCGATTCTTTTTTATACAAATCACGGGCGATGCCGAATTTGACGGCGGCGCGCTTGAGCGCGTCGTGTTCCGCTTTCTTGATTCCCATTTCCGAATCAGCCGTTCCCGTGCCGATGCCTTCGCGGGTTACGCCGTCAATCGTGATGGCGACCGTGACCGCGAAAATATCGCCGATTTGCCGAATATCTTTGACCGTGTGCATCCAATTCGGCGCGTGTTCGTCCAGGATGTCGGCGACCGTGTGCCATTCGACGTAGTCAACGTAATGCGTGTTGCCGTTGCGGTCGCGCCAGCCTTCGCGCTGTTTGACCAGTTCCGGGTCAACATTTTTACGCAGTTCGCGCAACGTCGTAGTAAAATTCAAAACATTGTTCGCCGTGTCTTTTTCAACCGCTGCTTCGGCGTGAGCCAATGGTATTTCTTTTAAGTTCGCCTGAATCATTATTTTGTCTCCTCGTGTGTTCGCAAGATGACTCGGTTCAGCAATTTTTGGCGTTTCGGATTGTCCTTCCTCCAAAACATTTTCCTGAACTTCGTCTGCCTTCTGTTCGCCATCTGTGGACATTTCGATTTCGAATTTTGGATTCCGGGTTTCGGATTTATAATTCAATCCCGAATCCGCATTCCCCAATCCTAAATCGGAAGATGACTCAGTTGCGCTTTTGTCTTCCAAAGCAACCTGCGTCGGTTGAACCTCGATGTTCATTTCAACTTTCAAAGGTTGTTTCGTCGCCGACTCGGTGTTTTTTGCGACCAGAGCGTATTTCACCGCTAAAATATGTTCGCATCGAAATCCCGCATCGCTGACAGCCGCTTCTTCAAACTCCAAACAATTGCAGCGAATCTTGCCCGAATCGTCGCGCCGCACTTCATACGAAGTTTGTCTGCCGCGCAGCGAAGGTGTCGAAACGCGAAACAAATCGCCTTCCCGGTTGACCAATCCCATCGCTGCAATTGACCTGGCACGCTTTTCAGTTTTTTCCGCCGAATTTTTTTCTATCGTGATTGCTGTCATTTTTCTGTCCTCAACTCTTTTCGCAAATTGTTATTAAATCAACTGTTTGCCGATGAAAAATACCAAAATGTTTCATCTGTGAAACAGTGTATCACAACCTTTTTTCTGTTGCAAGCATGAAACGAAGTGTTGCATCTAAAATTTTTCTGTGCTAAATTCTTTCTGGATAGGACGGGTCTTGAGTCAATAAAAGGTAAATTGACTCAGAAAATCAGCAGGAGAAATGGAGGAAAATTATGGCTTACAAAAACGAAAGTCTAATCAATACAATCGAACTCGGACGCGCGATTAAACGCCGCCGCGAAGAATTGAGTATGAGTTTGCGCGATGTCGCGGACACAACTCAGGTTTCGGCTTCGACGCTTTCGCGCATCGAAAACGGCACGGGTAAACCCGATGCCGACAACATTGCGCGTTTGACAAGCTGGCTTGATATGCCGGTTGACCGCGTGATGAAAAAGCAGGGAACGAGCGAAAACGTCGAAGCGGTCGTTTATTATCCGCACGAAGCGATGCCGGAAATCATCGAAGCGCATCTTCGCGCCGACCGTAATTTAACGCCGGAAACCGCCAAAGCATTGTCGGAACTTTTTCGCGTCGCCTACACGCAGTTCAGCAAACCGGGCGAAAAATAAACGCCCGCGAAAACTGAAAAAGCGGTAGCTTTCAAAATATAACTAATTATGAAATCAACATCGCGCCGCCGCCAAGCGCACGACGAAAACATATCGGAACGCGGTTTTACCATAGACACGTCGTTCGTTCTTTTCTTTTTAGCCGTCGAATTCGGACGGACATTTTTTTCCCTGAGTTTGGATAACGTCTTTTTGTTGCTAACGCTTTTGGCGGTGGCGATTCTGCCGTATTTCCTGTTAACGGACGAAAAACCGAATTTGCTCAACTGGCTTTTCGGCAGAAGTTTGATTGCGGGTCTGGCAGTGATGCTCGGCGTGATATTCAACCAATCGCTCGGCGTAGTTTTGCCGGATACCTTTCGATTTATGCCGATGACTTTGCTCATCGTCACGGCGATGTTGTGCAGCTACATTCAATTTTACGGCTTTCTCAGACTCCGTTTGGCAAAATAAAGGCAAAAGGCGAAATCGGAGACTCCAAAATGTCTGCATTGATTACGGGAATAATCAATGCAGACTTTTCTATTTTGTGTTATTGCTTTAAATTATGAGAGTTTTAGTCACGGGCGGCAGCGGTTTTTTGGGAACTCACATTCGTAAATTTTTTGACGCGGACGATTTTTCGCGGCGTTCCGGGTTGGACGTTCTCAATATGCAGGACGCGCAGAAAGTAAAAGATTACGATGTCGTCATTCACCTGGCGGCGATGCTCGACAAATCGCCCGACGCGGCGGAAATGTCTTTTTTGACGAACGTCGAAGGCACGGTTAATCTGCTGCGTTCGATGAATGAAAACGCCGTGTTCATTTTCGCCTCGACGAAAGATGTTTACGGGAGATTCGCCGACAATTACGCGGAAGTTCCCGAACAATGTCCGACGATTTACGCCGGGCAATCCGCGCTCGAATGGTCAAAACTGATCGCCGAACGCTACGTCGAATTCTACGCCGCTCAAAACAATTTCCGCTCGTGCATCCTCCGCCTTTCCACCGTTTACGCCCCGAACTCCGAAGGCAACACACCGAATTTCGTCACGCATTACGCCGACGCTCTCAACACGGGCGAATCTCTGCGGCTGCCGGCAAACGGTGCGCCGCGCCGCGATTTGCTGCACGTCGAAGATTTGGCGCGGGCGTGTCAGGCGTTTACCGATTCGATAATCAGACACGGACTTTATAATTTGGGCGGCGGGCGCGACAACGCTCCGAATCTGCGCGGACTGATTGAAAAAATGCAGGAGGTTTCCGGCTATCAAACGATGATTGACGAAGAGAATCCTTTGCCCGCGCCCGTGCCGCTCAACTACGTTTCAGATTTGACTTTGATCAAACAGGAACTGGACTGGAAACCGGAGATAACTTTGACCGAAGGTTTGAAAAGTTTATTTTGATCGGATTCGAGACGGATGAGCCTTTCAAGAATTAGCCGTGAACAAACACGAAAATTTTACAACTTGATTTTCGTGCATTTTCGTGTTTGTTCGTGGCTAAAAATTCCTAGCTTTGCGGCAATTCCGGTAAAGTGGATTTGCGTCCGGCGTTTTGCTTTTTCAAATAAGCCGTCAGCGGCTCAAAATAGCGCAGCATCGCTTTGGCACTCAAATCTTCGCCCGTCGCTTCCCTCAAAATGATGCGCCAATCGCCGGATGCGCCCGGAGTCATAATCCTTCGCAAAAAGCTGCCGACTTCCTTATTGCCGTAATAATCGGTCGCGTGCGGGTTTTGTTTTAAGATTTGGCGCGAGATGTAATCGTGCATTTGAAACAGCAAAACATTGGCGATGGCGTAATCGTAATACTGTGCCGCGTCGTCGTTGATGTGCGTTTTCGTCGCGGCATCGCAAAACTCTTCACTCCGATTCGTTGGCGGAACGATGCCCTGATATTGCTTGACCAATTCCCACCAGCGTTTATTGAATTGATCCTTCGGCAGATTTTTTTCGTAAAGTTCGTATTCAAACTGCGGCATCGTCCCGGCGGAAAACGGCGTGAAAACAACGTAATTTAACGCCTCCTGAAGCAGCTTTTGCGTTTCGTCAACCTTCGCGTCTTTGGAAATTAGCCCGCGCCCGACGAGAAACGGCTGCTGCGTCGCGGCGAGTCCCATCATCGTCCCGAACGCTTCGTGATAAGCGCGATTCGCGCCATTCCGCAAAAGTAACGGCACATTTTTGTTTGAATAACTCGTGAAATAATAAATATGCCCGAGTTCGTGATTGGCGGTTTCAAACCAGTCGGCGTTCGGCTCGACCGACATCAAGGAACGCACGTCGTTTTCCAAATCCAGATGCCACGCCGAAGCGTGATTATTTTTCTTATATTTCGCTCCCGCCGGCGCGGGATAAAGCGACGATTTCTCCCAGAAAGTCTGCGGCAATTTTGGAAAGCCCAAACTCACATAAAAGTCTTCGCCCTGTTTGACGATCCATTCGGGCGATTTGTCTTTGAGCGCGGCGTTGACATCAAGCCCTTCGACGTTGACCATCGCCGTCCAATCCTGTCCCCAGCGATTCGGCAGCCAGTCGGCGGGCAACTGCTCCGGCACGGGTTGGTTATATTTTTTCGCCAACTCATACCGCGCCCAAGTGTGAAGTTCTCGATAAAGCGGGCGCAGTTCGCGGTTAAATTGATTCATCAAACTATTCATTTCTTCCGCCGTCATTCCGTATTCGGAAACCTGATAGCTGTAAAATGATTGGTAGCCGAGCGGTTTGACCGTCGCGTTTCGCAGCCTTTGCAGATTCGCCAAACCGTCTTTCAAATTCTTGCCGACTTCTTTTGACGCTTCCCAAGCCGCGCGCCGCGCCTTTAAATCATTCGATTCGCGCAGTATTTTGTCAATCGCGTTGGTCGTGACCGATTTGCCGTTAATCTTGAAATCGAATCCGAAAAGTTTTTCCGTCTGCGCGGTTTCGGCGGCGATGCGTTCTTTGACCAAACCTTTCGCCGTTTCAGGACTGCCCGCCGCGCTGTATAAAATTGCTTCGAGTTGTTTGATTTGCAGCGGCGCGAGTTTAGCTTTCTCTTTCAAAAATTTCGTCGCCGCGTCAATATTCGTCTTGCTGCCCGTGAACGCAACGAGTTTTTCCGCCGCCGCGACCGTCGCTTTCGAGTTCGTGTCGTCGCCCTCGACAATCATAATATTCGACTGCCATTCGGCAAGGCTCGACTCATAACGCAGTTTCGCCCACGTTTTCGTATAATCGTCAATAAACTTCTGCGCGTCGCCTTTAACATCTTTCCCAAATGCCAAAGACGCGGGCGCGGCAGCCGAACCGAAAACAAACAACGCGATCAACCACGTCGTCACAAATCTGTAACTTATTTTTTTGAACATATTTTTTGTTTTGAAGGCGAACGTAGTCGCCAAAGAATTTTTCTACCGGAATAGATGAAAGATAACAGAGAAGAGATGACAGCAAAAACGCACCTTTTAATTATCAGCCATCAAATATCAGTTATTCCAAAGAAATGATTCTTTCATTATCGTCTTTCGCACCAAAAGAAAAAGTCCGAAGCCTTTCGACTTCGGACTTTTTACGTCTCACAAACCTAAAATCACAAAGTTAAAAAACATATTTGTTCGCCGCAATCAAAGTGTCGGCGATTTTCTGCCGCGCCGCAATCGTATTAACAGGCGAATTGTTTTTCGTAAAACGCTTGAGCGCGACCAGTAAAGTTTTGCCTTCGTCGCCTTCCGCCATTGCCGCAATCGTGTTGCGCGCCGCCATTTCGATTTTCTGGATCGTGTCGTTGCAGAAAACCTGCGCCATTGCGATTTGATTTTCGGCGCTGCCTTTTTCAGCCAGCTTCTGAGCGCGTAAAATCGCCGTTTCCATCGCGTAGGCACCCATAATAATGTCCGCCACGTTCATCAGGATTTCCTGCTGATTTTGCAGTTCGGTCATATATTTCTGCGCCGCGTAACCGATCACCATCAAAGCGATTTTTTTGGCGTTCTGCGCCAGTTTGATTTCCGCCGCAAGTGTGCTTTCGTCTTCGTCGAACGACATTTGCGGATTCAAAATCTCTTCCTGCAACGCTTTTCCGGCTTGCAGCAGTCCGAGTTCGCCCTTCATCGCCCGTTTCAAAAGCTGTCCGGGAATCAGGAGACGATTGATTTCGTTCGTGCCTTCAAAAATGCGGTTAATGCGGGCATCTCGATAGGCTTTCTCCGCCGGATAATCCGCCGAATAACCTGCGCCGCCGAAAATCTGCACCATTTCGTCCACGACGTAATCGAGTGCTTCCGAACACCAGACTTTGTTGATCGAAGATTCGACGGCGTATTCTTCAATCGAGCGCAGTTTTTTCACTTTGTCGCCGCCGTCTTCGCCGATTAAAGCGTCAATCATTCCGACGGTGCGATACGACATTGATTCGGCAACCCAGGTGCGAATCGCCATTTCCGCGAGTTTGTGTTTCATCGCGCCGAAAGATGAAATCGGCACGTTGAATTGCTGGCGTTCGTTGGCGTAGCGAATCGTTTGATGAAGCGCGAGCTTTGCGCCGCCCGTTGCCGACGCGCCGAGTTTAAAGCGTCCGACGTTCAAAATATTAAAAGCGATTTTCGCCCCGTCGCCGACTTCGCCGAGCAGATTACCGACCGGAACGTGACAGTCCGACAAAATCAGCGGTGTCGTCGAAGAAGATTTGATGCCCATTTTATGCTCTTCCGCGCCCGGACGACAGGTTTCGCTTTTCTCAACGACGAACGCCGAAAACTTTTTCTTTTCGCCGTCAACTTTAGCGAAAACGATAAAGTAATCGGAGAAACTGCCGTTGGAAATCCACATTTTTTCGCCGTTCAAAATGTAACTCGCACCGTCTTCGCTCAATCTCGCGTTGCATTTCGCGCCCAGGGCGTCCGAACCCGAACCCGATTCCGACAAACAGTAAGCCGTGATTTTTTCGCCCGAAATAATCGGCGGAATATATTTTTGTTTCAACTCTTCCGAACCGAAATAAAGAATCGGCAGCAATCCGATGGAAGTTTGCGAACCGAACGTGACACCGAAACCCGAACCGCGTCCCATATTTTCGGCGACCACTACGCCCGTCGTTTGATCTAAATCAAGCCCGCCGTATTCTTCCGGGATATTTGCGCCCAAAAGTCCGAGTTCGCCGGCTTTATGAATCAGCGAACGCGCCATTTCCCAATCGTGATGCTCCATCGCTTCGAGATTCGGAACCACCTCATTATCAATAAAGTCACGAGTCGTCTCCCCGATCATTCGCTGCTCTTCGGTCAAATCCTCCGGCGTGAAAATCTCGCTCGCCGTGCGGTTTTCAATCAAAAACGCGCCGCCTCTGACGTAATCTTTCTTCATCTGTGCATCCATATTTTTTACCTCTTAATTTGTTGAAATCTGCTGTTTGAATTATAACTGAATGAACACTCATTCAGCAAGAAAATCTAGTGCAATTTAGATTGATTTTTTATTTCCGGCTGATAATTTTTTATAAACATCTTGCGGTCTGACGACTTTTATTTCGGTAAACCGCTTGAAATCATTTGGATTCAGCGTCAAAATGATTTCAACTTTGTGCGTCATCATCGCCGCGACAATCCGCACATCGTGCGCTACTTTCCCGCTGACTTTGTATTTGGCGACGAGCCGTTTTCATTCCTCGAAAATCCGCTCATTTTCGGGCAGAATCGTGAAAATCTCCTGCAAATTTACTAATTCTTTTTCAGCTTTGTCCGGTGTCATTCCCAAACCGTTGACGTTCGTCGGACGAGTCGCCACGACCCAAAATTCAACTAGAACCTGCGGCACGAGAACTATCTCTTCACCCTGTCTGTTGAGGTTTGCCAGAGCCTGAAACACAGTTTGGTAAATCGGCAGATGCGGCTGTGCCAGTCGCAGAACGATACTCGTGTCGGAGACATAAGTCATAGAATTTTCAGTAGATATTCTCACGTCTCGTCGCTTCGTCAGACAAAAAAGACGTTGTCCTGTCGTGACCTTCCGACCAGTTTTTCAGTTTGGCAATCCATTCCTCGGATGCTGCTTCACGAGCTGGTTTTTTATCTTCTTTCATCACATAACTATTTTCGCCACCTAAATTTTCTTCGATAAAAACTTCGAGAAAACTTTCGATTTTCAAGTTCTTCTGCCGCGCTCGTTCAGCCAGACGCTTTTCGGTTTCGGGTTTTAATTGGATTGTCACCGTCATAATTTTGCCCCTTGATTCATTTGTAAAAATTGTCGCTTTCAATTCCGAGCGCGTGATTAAATCGCGCCCGGTAATTTTCAAACGCGATGCTCGCCGTTAATTCGACGATCTGTTTTTCATCGAAATAATTTTTCAAACGCCCGAACATTTCGTCGGAAACTTTGACCGGCGTTTTTGAAACCGCCTCCGCGTATTCCATAGCAACTTTTTCGCGGATGGAAAATAAATTGCTGTCGAAATAATGTGAAATCGCGCTTATTTCTGCATCGGTTAAAACGCCGCTTCTTTTGCCGAGCGCAGGAATAATATCAATGCAAAACGGGCATTCGACGATTTGCGCCGCCCGCAACCGCGCCAAAAAATGAATCCGTTTCTCGACTTTACCCGATTTCTCGATGGCGATTCCGAGCAGATTTCCGAACCACGCAATCGAAGGACGCTGCGCCGAAACCTTCAACGAAGTGCTGACTTTTCCCGCAATTCGCTTGAAACCGACGTAAAGCGGTTTCAAAATAAACGACGCATCCGCTTCTTCAATTCCTTTAATTCGCTGTGCCATTTAATTTAACCGCTCAAAAATTCCCGCCATATTCTAAGCCGCGATCCGTTCGATTTGTGAATAGACGACTTCGTTTTCCGCCTGCATATCGTAAAGCTCGACTGCCTGCTGCATTCTCAGCCAAATGTCGGGTGACATTCCGAAAGCGCGTCCGAGACGATGCGCGATGTCTGCTGTGACGGGCGCATTTTCATTCAAAATTTCAGCGAGATTCTGACGTGAAATGCCCAAAGCATCAGCTAGATGTTCTGCCGACAAACCGATTTCCGGCAAAGTATCTTCGCGCAAAATCGCTCCCGGATGCGTCGGACGACGTTCGATATTTATCGGCATAATTTGCTTCTCAATGATAGTCCTCCAAGTCCAGATCAACCGCGTTTCCGTTTTCAAATTTGAACGTCAGCCGCCATTTTTATTAACTTTCAGCGTCCAAGTTCCGGCACGTTCGCCTTTTAATTCGTGCAAATCGTAACCGGGAAAGTTTAGCTGTTCGGGAAAGTCGGCTTGATTGAGCGCGTCCAACTGCCGAAGCAATTTCGGCGCAAAATCCGAAGCGATAAATTTCGACCGACCTTTCTCGAACAATTCGCGCAAACCTTTATTCTTTGAAACACGCAGGTCAAAACCTTGCAATTTCATTGCAAGAATTTATTACGCCTTCTTTTTTTTACCGGAAAAGAACAATCGAGCGAATT
>JAYVKL010000064.1:0-29437 GCA_043768465.1 Pyrinomonadaceae bacterium | reverse complement strand
ACCTTTTTCACTTCTACTGCGTAAGGTGAGTCAGTAAAGCAAAAGTGATTATCAAAAATCTAACATTTATTTCACGAATTCACGCTTTCGGATGCGCCCGATCATAAATTTCGATTAATTTCTCCATCGAAACGTGCGTGTAAATCTGCGTTGTCGAAAGGCTCGTAGTTGATTCGCCCAATCCGCTGAGAAACATTTCAACTAACCTTCCGTCATAATCGGCTTGTTTGAAAATGTCATACATTCGGCAATTTGCCCTCGGATGATGCGAGTTCTACCAAGCGATGCGGCGATATTGATGCGCTTTGCACCAGAGACCACCGCTTCGCCGGTCGGTTTTGATGTCATACCAAAGTTTGTTTGCGCCGGTTCGACTTTTGATGTCGAGCGTTCGGTAGATTTTTCTCTTTCGCCGTATTTGATATATTTCAGGACTTGAGTGTTTTTCAACTCCTCTTTCGGCAAATCGAGCAGCAAAACTTTTCTGCTCAAATTTTCGAGTCCGGGTTCCGCCGAATCCAACTCCACAACGCCGAGAAAGTTCGTCTGTATCGCTTTGACCGCCGTCGTTTTGCCGTTTGAGTTTTCCGGCGCGTCCGTCTTCGCCGTTATCATCCTTGGGAAGCGCGGCGGCAGATTCAAAACGAAGTTTGGACTCTGAAATTTGAGCAATTTTACCAAAAAAAGGCGAAGAACATCGCCTTTCAAATAAATAAAAAAATTGTTTTTATTTTAGCCGCCGATCATCACGGTCGGTTCGCCCGTGGTGATTTTATTCGGCGGTCCGATGGCTTCGGTAATCGTGTCGCCCTGCCGGGCGGCGGGCATATTGGCGACCATCACCGTTTTTGAAGGTGTCGTGACCACGCCCGGACCGTGCGGCGGGATGGGCGAAGGCGTGGCGCAAACGTGAATGTCCGTGCCGGAACCCGAAATCATACTCGACATCGAAGCTAAAAGCGATGCTTTCAGTGTTTGTTCGGCGGCGAGCGCGATTGGTGCCGCCGGTCCGACGGCGGCTTTGGTCGCCGTTTCCGCCACTTGAATCGCCGTTGTCGCGGCTTTGTTGCCGGCGGTAATCCCGGCGGCAACGGCACCGCCGACTCCGCGCCACGCCGGAAGCATTCCGATAATCACGGTAATCGCGGTTGGTCCGCCGGTTAAAACGGGCGGCAAAGGATGAGCAACGGGATCGGTAATTCTGGCGGCTGGCGGCATAAATTTTATTCTCCTTTGATTTCCCCGAAAATCTTTTCGACGGTCTTTCTCAATTGTAAATCACTGCCGGCGGTTTTTTCCACCGTTTCCTCCGTCAGCGAAATTTTATAAGTTCGGCTGTTGACCGAAACGAAACCGGCGGTCATCTGGCACGGCGTGTTCGGTGTCGCAATCGGCAGGGACAAAATCACCGTCGCCTTATCGGATTTGTGTTCGAGGATCGTGCGGCAGGTTTCGATGCCGCCGCCGTTGACTTTTAAGGCGACGGGCGAACCGAAGCCGTCCAAACTCAATTCCAAATCCTTGCCGTTTTGCTTGACGGCGACGGTTTTGGTTTTATCTTTCACCAAACCGACGCGATACAGAACTTTGCCCTTCGTCATTGCTCGCCCGCCCGCCGCCGGAATCCAGCCGAAAAGCGCGACTAAACAGATTGCGGCGATAAATTTGATTTGCCGGTTTTTCATTTTCGATTTTGTCATTCTCTTCAACTGAATCGGTTGAAACATTAAAGCGTTGGATGCTCTTTTTTCAAAAGTCGGCAGCCGAAAAGCCGATTTTAATTACGGCAGCATAAAACCTTCGTTGGCTAAAATGTCGCCCTGCGTTCCTTTATACTGCGCCAGAAAATTTTCATCCTGTTCGGAGATTTGACCGTCGAAAAATTTAATCGCCCGCAGAATCTGCATCTGCGCGGCCTTTTTGTCTTCGGCATCAGCCAGCGCGGGAAGTTTATCGGCTCTGGCGAGAAAATTCTGAAACGCTTTGACGACATCGGCTTGCAACGGCGGTTTGACTTCGCGCACCGTCTGTTGTGCCGAATCGTTTCCCCAAGTTTCACGCCGCAGACGCGCCGCCGCCCACGGCTGCAAAAATTCCAGAAAGCCGTATTCGATGCCGAGATACGCTTTGATTTCCTCCTCGATGCGCTTTTTGCGGTCGACGGCGTTCAAGATTTGGTCTTTGACCGGCGCGGCACTTTCGACGCGATTCAACTGCTGCGTGATATTTCCCTGAAATTCCAGAAAGGCGATGCGGGATTGGTCGTCCGATTCCTGTTTCGCTTCGAGCGATTTGATTTTCTCCTGCAATCGCGCCCGCAGTACCGCCGAATTTTTGCCCAATTTTAAGACATCGTGCAGCAGAATTATTTCTTTATATTCGAGCAGCGATTCAATTTTCGACACTAAATACAAATAATACTTTTGAGTAAATTCGACATCTTCCGGTTTGCCGACGCGCCCGACGATGCGCGTGATGACAATCGAACGCCGAACGCCGTCTTCGCCCGCTTCGCTTTTATTCAAAAAGCCTCTGAATTTTTCCGCCACCTCGAAAGCATCGTAAAAGGTCGCCGCTTTTTCGACCTGCAAAAAATGCTTTAACTCGGTCTGCTCGTTAATTTTTTCCAACAGAAACTTGGCGACTTCGGCGGCATCCAATTTGCGCGGCACGATTTCGTTGGTGAAAGTGTCCGCCTTAAAGATAAACTTTTCCAAATCGGGCATTGACACTGGCTCGGACGGCGGCGGGGTCGGCGTTTCGGTTATCGGTTCGTCGTTCATAATGTTTTTCGGGCGATGCTGCTCGCAGGCAATCAGCAGTAATAAAACGGCGCAGATGCAGAGTCGGCAGCTTCGTGCCAGTAACTTCGCGCGGTTTCGCTTATTTTTCAAAGTTACCAGGTTTCCAACAGCGGTGCGCCCTGCGTCCGCATTCTTGTTACCAAATTGTGACTTCCGGCGATGTTGCCGCCGTCATATGTGACCGCGCCGTCGCGCACCCGTTTTTCGATGCCGACGGCATTGACTTGGCTGGCGGTCGAGTTCATTACCTGTGCCGGCGAAGCCTGCGCGTGCATTACTTCGCCGACGGCGTGCATTACTTCGTGAGCGACGACCGTCGGAAAAGTATTGCTGCTGTCCGCCGAACGCAAATCAACGAAACCCGACCATTTCATCTGGCTGACGGCTCTTCTCGCCGGATCAACGATATGACCGGACATCATCGCCGCGCCGAGCAGTGTCGGCGAAACAAATCTTCTGATGATAAAAAGTTCGTAGCGGTCATCGCCGGTGTCGTAATTTCTCAAAACCGCGCGCTGTTCGATTGAGCCGACGAGCCAATTATTACCGTTCCATTCCTGAAAAAGTAGCGAGTTCGGTCTGCCGACCGTAATCGTCTGCCGCGTATCGAAAGTGGTTTCCCGATCAATCGAAACGTGCGCTCCACCGATTTCGGTGATCAGAATGTCGGCGGATTTTCTGTTCGCCGGATCAATAAAACGCGCCGAATTTTCACGCGCCACCGCCCTGAACGGCGCGACGATCAACGCCGCCAAAGCCTGTGCCGTTTTGATCGGCTTATCGCCCGCCGCGGTGACGACGGCGACCGTCTGCGAAGGCTGCCCCGGTGCTTTAATGCGAAAACTGATCGTGCCGTTATTGCCGGGAGTCGGACCGGCGGCGGTCAAACCGGCATCGTTGGAAATCGAAACCAAATTTTCCGGCGGGTCAACTTCGTGAATCGGAAGCACGAACTTCGGCGCGATGGAAATCTGCGCGTAGGTTCGTCGAAACCACGTTAAAATTCTTTTTTCCGCATCGGCAATCGTAACGACGGGCGCACCGCCGACACTGCCGCGCAGAATGTGAACCGCCATTCGCAGACGGCGGCGGTCTGTGCCAATCGGCAGTGCTACGGTTGAGCGGCACTTCGGGGTTTGCGGACATTTCGCAATCGTATAAGTGGCTTTGACCGTCTGGTCTAAAATTTCCACTCTTTTAGCCGCCGCGTCGTTCACGTCATATATATCCGATGTCAGCAGCGTTTGGTCATTGGCGGCGGCTTTGTCCACTGTGTCGGTGACGAGTCTCAAATAAGCCGTGCGAAAGCGATTGGTCGAACCCTGCTTGGAAGCCGTCGCCGTCAGCAGTCGGTCGGCGCGAATCGCAGCCGGAAACCGTTGGTGTCCCGTAACCGTCCCCGCCACGTTATAAGTCGGTCGCAAAACTTCCAGTTCGACCGTCAAATCGGCGGTCGCGTCTATATCCAGAACCTCGATCTTAAAAGCGTCCTGATCTTTGTCGGCATCGGCGTTAAAATTTCTGACCGCAGAATTCGGAAACGCGACATTGCCGTCGGGAACGCCGGCTTGATTGGTAATGTAATTGCTGACATTGAGAGAAGTCAGCGCTCGATCATTTTTTAAAGTGCCGCTCAACGAACCGTGAACGAAACGCAGGATAGCGAAATTATCGCGCTTGACGAATTTGTGTTTCTTTTCCGTGCCTTTGTTTTCGGTGTGCAGGATAAATTCGGGAATGGTAACGATGTCGCCGGGACGAACCTGTCCGGGATCGTCCGCCCGATTGACGATAAACGCATTCGCCGGGTCTTCCCGCAACGGTTTGCAGTCGCCGAAACCGTTCAGGAATGCGATATTGCACAACGAATCACCAATTTTTGCGGTAACCTTTCTCGACGGCATCTAATTTTTTTCTCCTCTCTTGGTAAATAATTTATTCCGGTTTCCAGGCTCGTCCGTCAATGTTCGGGAAGGTAACTTTGCAGATTCCCGGATCAATATGGCTGACTCTGGCGAAACCTTTATCGTCCGTCGTGCCTTCAGCCAAAGTCGAACCGTCGGGCAAAGTTACGCGATAGCGTTCGCCCGCCACCGGATCGCCTTCGTCATCAACCAGGGTGATTTCAATCCAGGAAGTTTTGCTCTTGTTTTTCGGCGACTTTGGCTTGTGCGTCGGCTGCGTAAAAGTCGGAATTTTCGGATGCGGAATCTGCGCCCGCTGATTTCGATACGTCGGTGCTTTACTTCCCGGATCGGCATTGTCGGCGATTTCCGCTTCTTCCGGGTCGAGCGGCGGGACAATCGTTTGCAGACTCGCCGAGCCTGCCGCGCCGCCGCTGTTAATCAGAACCATCGTGCCTTTAATCGTTACGCCGGAAGGACCGATGTCAACGAAATTTCCGCCGACTTTCAGCGTAATCTGAGTTCCGGCATCAACGACGACTTTCGTCCCCGCTTTGATGTAAAGCGTATCGCCGACTTGAATGCTTTGGCTTCCGGCGACATCTTCCGCCATATTTCCGGCGATTTTGTGCGAAACCGAACCGTCGGTTCGCATCGCTACTTTGCCTTCGACGTGGCGATGATAATCGCGCTCGATTTTTTCGATGACATCGCGTTCGACGATGATATGTTTATCGCGCTTCACTTTTTCGCGTTTGTCGCGGTAAACGATCAAGTGCCGGTCGTTGCCGATAAATTCGCGCCGCGTGTTTTTGATGCGAATATCCTGATCTTTCTCGCCGTGCAGAAAGACTTGTTCCGAACCCTTTTTATCTTCAAAGCGGAACTCGTTAAACCCGCCGCCGCCTTTCGACGAATTGGATTTTATCGTTGATTTGGTTTTTTCATCGGGCAGTTTATACGGCGGCATCGTCGAAGGATTATAAACGCAGCCGGTAATAATCGGCTGATCCGGGTCGCCCTCCAAAAAATGAACGACCACTTCCATTCCGATGCGCGGAATAAACATCGTTCCCCAGCCGTTGCCCGCCCACGGCTGCGAAACGCGAATCCAGCAGGAACTGTCGGCGTTGTCCTGACCTTCCCGGTCCCAGTGAAGCTGCACTTTGACGCGCCCGTATTTGTCGGTGAAAATCTCCTCGCCCGCCGGTCCGACGACCATCGCCGTCTGACTGCCCTGAATCGTCGGTTTCTCGGTTTTCTGCGCGGGACGAAACGGCGGTGCGCCCGAACCGTGCGCGACGCAGGTAAAACTGTTGTTATACGGGCGTTCGATGTCGTCGTCGGTGGTGTAAGTCGGATTTTGTTCGACTTCGTGACTAACCGACGTAATAACATATTGCCCGTTTTGATCGGCGGTCGGATGATTGAAAAACTTGAAACGATAACCGCTGGTCAAAGCACTGCAATCGGAATTGCCCGAAATGATTCGATACTGCGAATCAATGGACTGCATCACGATTTCGGCTTTGCGCGTTTTGTCCTCAAAGACGTTCTGCAAATCGCTCGCCTGTTCGCCGCCGCCGCTGGCGATGCCGTCGGCTTTGCGGGCGTAACCGGCGGGAAAGTCGTAAAGTTCCAACTTCTCATTATCGGCAACGCTGAAAATCGTCGGCTGCGACGCGTCGAGTTTTTTGGAGGGAAGTTGAAAGTTGTAATCCCAGAACGAAACTTTTCCCGACTGTAATTGGTGATCGTTCTGCCACTTTTTAATCGAAGTGATAAAATCTTCCTCGCCGGGAACTTTCAAGGCGAACGGGATGTCGCTTTTCGACGGACAATCACGATGCGACTGCGGCGTGTCGGCGACGACCATTTTGTCTTTGCCGTCGGTATGCTCGAAGTAGTAGTAAATGCCTTCCTCTTCCATCAGCCGCGAAGCGAAATCAAAATCCGTTTCCCGATACTGAACGCAGTAATTTCGCGGATTGTAAGTGCCTTGCAGTTCGTAAGAAACTTCAAAACCGTCAAAAACCTTCTTCAAAATATCCGGCACGCTGAGATGCTGAAAAATGCGGCTCTGGCTGATTTGCGTTAAAAGCCAGACGTAGGGAACAATCGTCGCGTAATAATAGGAAAAGCGAATATCGCGGTGTCCCTGCGAAAAATGAGTAATCATCCCGCTCAATAGTCGCTTGGTTCCGTCGCGCTGATTGATTTCGATGGCAACCGCCTGACCGAGCAGTTTTTTAGCGTCAATCGTCGTTGCCTCGAAACCGGGTGCATCTTCCTCGTGCAGCAGTTCGACTTCATACTCAAACAGCGCGGAAATTTCCTCGGTTGCCGTCAAACGATTTATCAGCAGGAAATCTTCTCCCAAAGGAGTCGAAATACTCAGCAATCTGTTTTGTTGGGTAGTATCACTCATATTTATTTACGCAAATCGGTCAGGCAGAAAGTCAACAGACATTGACCACCTTTTATCATAGACCGGAAAAATCGAAGATTTTGCGTCGTTGGGGAATAATTTTTAAACCGAATTGCTTCAGCCTTCAAAGAAATTTATCCGGGTTGAATGAAATTTCCGACTGTTGCTGCCGACGAGGCGGTTTTTTGAAGACGTTAATTTATGACAGCCGGAATTTCAACCTTCGACGTTGAAATTCCGTGGCGAGTGTTACCGGCAATCGCCGTAATCGTTAAAAATACGGCTGTCATAGTTAAACCGGCAAGTTTTACCCGTCCGTAATCGGAAGGCGAACAGGCATCTTATGTAACTTGAGTCTTGAGTTGAAACAGGAAAAAATTAGACGCGGATGAATGCGAATTTGACGGATATGTTATCTGCTCCGCCGAAAATTTTACTGAAAACAGTCGGCGAAAATCCGCTTCATCGGCGTTCGTCCCTAGTCTGATTCCGACTTTTACTTCAACTCAACACTCAGATTTGTTCACTTTATATCGTAGGCGAAATTTCCGTTTTCGCCGACCGTCACGTGGACGTTTTTGATGCCCTCGCCGCTCGCCATTCTCGATAGAACTTCGCCCGACATTTCCGGCAGAAGTGTTCCGGTTAAAATGTTATATACGTTTCTCGCGCCCGAATCCACATCGGTGCAGCGGCTGGCGACCGTCTCGATAATCGAATCGTCATATGAAAAATGCGCTCCGTGATTATCCGAAATGCGATGTTTGATTTTTTCGAGCTGGAGTCTAATAATCAGCCGCAGAATATCGTCGGAAATCGGATAGAAGGGAACCGTCACCATTCGACCGAGCAGCGCGGGTTTGAAAGCCTGCACGAGTTCGGGGCGAATCGCTTCGAGCAGTCCGTCGGGTTCGGGTTTGGTGTCCGGGTCGGCGCAGAGTTTCATAATCGTCGCCGTGCCGACGTTGGATGTCAGCAAAATCACGCAGTTTTTAAAGTCAATCTCGCGCCCTTCGCCGTCCTCCAAAACGCCTTTATCGAAAACCTGAAAGAATAATTCCATCACGTCCGGGTGCGCTTTTTCGACCTCATCCAAAAGGACGACCGAATACGGTTTTTTACGCACGGCTTCGGTCAAAACGCCGCCTTCGCCGTAACCGACGTAACCCGGCGGCGAACCTTTGAGCGATGAAACCGTGTGCGCTTCCTGATACTCGCTCATATTGATCGAAATCAAATTCCGCTCGCCGCCGTAAAGCGAATCGGCTAAAGCCAGAGCCGTTTCGGTTTTACCGACACCGGAAGTTCCGACCAGCAAAAACACGCCAATCGGACGTTTCGGGTCGGTCAAACCGGCGCGGGAAGTTCTGATTCTCTGCGAAATCGCTTCGAGCGCGTGGCTTTGTCCGAGAACTCTTTCGCCGAGTGTTTCGTGCAGTTGTAGAACGGCGTTGATTTCGTCGGCGACCATCTTGCCGATGGGAATTCCCGTCCAGCCGGAAATCACTTCGGCGACCGATTGACCGTTGACGACCGGCTGCATCAGCGGATTTTCGCCCTGCACGGTTTTTAATTCGGCGGTTAATTTTTTAAGCTCGTCTTTCGCCGCCTGAACATCGAGCGGCGGCGCGGTTTCCGGCGCGGGCGCGGCAGCCGTCGCCGAAGACTCGCCCGAAACCGTCGCATCCGCGGCGATGGCAGTCGCCGTCAGCGCGGCAGCTTCCGGCTGTTCAGCCGTTGAGCCATCGGCGGCAGTGGACGGTTCCGACACGGCATCGGCGGTCGGCTGACCGCTGCCGTTTAATTTACCGGCTAATTTTCCGTCGAGCCGCGACATCTCTAATTTTGTTCGCAGAGCCTTGATTTGTTTGGTCAAATCTTTTTCCTTCATCCACTGCTCGTTCAGAACGGCTAACCTGGCTTCGGTTTCGCCCTTTTTCTTGCCCAACTCGTCGAGCCGTTCGTCGTGCGCCGCGCCGGTGACGACTTCGCGCTCCAGCGAATTTATTTCCGTCGTTAAATTTTGAATGCGCCGCGTCGCGTCTTCGACATCGGCAGGCGTGGCTCCTTGTCCGATAGCGACTTTCGCGCAAGCCGTATCAAGCACCGAAACGGATTTGTCGGGAAGCTGCCGCCCCGTAATATAGCGGCTGGAAAGTTTGACGCATTCGACAATCGCCTCGTCGAGAATGCGGACGTTGTGATGCTCTTCCATTTTATCGGCGATGCCGCGCATCATCGAAATCGCTTTTTCTTCGTCCGGTTCCTCGATTTTGACCACCTGAAAACGACGGGCGAGTGCCGCGTCTTTTTCAAAATACTTTTTATACTCCGCCCAGGTCGTCGCCGCGATGGTTCGCAGTTCGCCGCGCGCGAGTGCCGGTTTCAGCAGATTCGCCGCGTCGTTGCCGCCGGCTTGTCCGCCCGCGCCGATCATCGTGTGCGCCTCATCAATGAATAAAATAATCGGCTGCAATGAGGATTTCACTTCTTCGATCACCGATTTCAGACGATTTTCAAATTCGCCTTTGACACCCGCGCCGGCTTGCAGCAGTCCCAAATCGAGCGTTCGGACGGCGACGTTTTTGAGCGGTTCGGGAACGTCGCCCTGATGAATTCGCAGTGCGAAACCTTCGACGACCGCCGTTTTGCCAACCCCGGCTTCGCCCGTTAAAATCGGGTTGTTCTGCCGGCGGCGCGTTAAAATATCAACGATTTGACGAATCTCGAAATCGCGCCCAAGTATCGGGTCAATTTTTCCCGCCGCCGCCTTCGCCGTCAAGTCTTCGGTATATTGGTCGAGAGCTTTGGTTTTGCCCGGAATGCCGGTCGCTACCGGCGTTCCGTTCGAGGCTCCGCCGGTTTCGCCGAGCGACACCGCATCCCGCGCTTCCGCCGAATTGGATGTCATATCCGGCAAATCCTTTTGCAGCGATTCGACTGAAATATGACTGAATTCCCTTGAAATATCGCGGGCGAGCCGGGCGTTGCTGTCGTTGGAAAGCAATGCCAAAAGAAGGTGTCCCGAACGAATCCGCGCCGCGCCGAAATCAACCGAAGCCAGCAGCCACGCATCCTGAAACCAATCCGGCAGACGGTCGGACAAGCCGGGCGTGCGCGAATTGCCAGTTTTCAAGCGGTCGAGCGCGACCGACACGTCTTTCGATAAACGGTCAATGTTAACTTCGTAATGATGACAGATTTTATGCAGATCAGTATCGTCTTCGCTGAGCAGTTTCGCCAGAATATGCTCGATTTCGACATCGTAATTGGTGCGCGAAAGGCATAATCCGGCGGCACCTTCGAGTGCGCCGCGACAAGTTTCATTTAATCTTCCGACTAAAGATTTTAAATTCACGTTCATTGTTTTTTCTCCTTTTCCGACTAAAACGGTTTGTTATAAAGTTTGAATAATAACCTGCTGGTCGTCTCTTTTGAACGGTTTGGTCTTTAAAAACGAAGTCCAGCCGAGCATCGGACGGCGTTTGGCGCGGGTCGTTAAAATCGTGCCGGGAACCTGTTTCGCCAGCAAAACGAGCTGCATATCGAAATCGAGTTCCAAGCCGGTCATAAAGCGAACGACTGATTTGAGAGATTTATGCGCCGCGCCGTTCGGCAGAAAGTCCAGAAATTCCTTGAAAGCCATCGCGCCCAAACGAACGCGAAATTTCGACTGCTGTTCCCAGATGCGCGTCCCGATAATCGCATTGCTGCCGAGCAAACTGTTCGCCTGTCCGAGGGTCGTGATGCTTTCCGAGTCCAATTGCAGCCATTGACCGAAAAACTGTTCGATTTTTGCTTTTACGCCAAAATAATCGCTCAAAATGCTCGCCAACGCAACTGCGGAATGCGGTTTTTGGGCGATCAAGCCGCTGTAAGGCAGCAGAGATTCGTCCGCCAAATCCATTCTGCCGCGCAAACCCGGCGTTCCGAGTCCGGCGAAATCGAAAAGAAACGCCGTAAAATCGTCGCTGCCGCGCTCGTAGGCGACTGGGAAACGATACTTTTCCCAGGCGCGAAAAAACATCGAAACGGCGCGATGCGTGAAGATGTCCATAAAAGACCACAGCGTCGTGTCCTGATAACGCCTGCGCTCCATCGCCAACTCGGTATAATGTGTCGGCATCACGCCGCTGACACCGATCATTCCCATAAAATTGACGAACATCTCCAGACGCTGTTCATCGAGTTTCGGGTCGCTGGTTTCTTTTAACTGGTGAATCTCGCTGGCGGGGAAATCGAGCGCGAGACGTGAGCGAAAACGAACGACTTCGGGCGTAATCGTCGCCTCGCGTCCGACGGCGCGGCGTTCCGGGTATATCTTTTCGAGCAGGCGCACGGCTTGGAAAAACTCGAACTGGTAAGGTTCGTCGAAAAGTTCCTGATTAAGTGGTTTGCTGCTCATAAAAATTTCACCACCGAAACACCAAGCCACAGAAATTTCTGCGGACTGCTTTAATCCAGTAGTCTGACTGAATTTATGCGTCCGGTCGCCGATAGGTTAACCTGATCTAGTCTAACCGTCGGCGACCGCCGACGGTTTCGACCAAAATAATTCTGTCCGGTTACTTCTCTTATCTTTGTTTTCTTCTCCGCGCTTCGGCGGTGAAAATGAAATCAAAGTAAAACCTGCTCGCCCGTGCGCGGCGGAAAGCGTTTAACGATTTCTTCGCGCTGCACGGTTCGCAGCACGAGTTGATTGAAGGAATTGAGCGAAGCATAAAGTCCGAAAAATCTTTCCAGAACGCAGGCGAACAAAAACATCCCGCTGCCGACGAATTCCGTTTCGTCAAAAGTCAGCGTCGTCTCCAGTCCGCGCACGAAGCCCGCGCCGATGTGTCCGCCGATTTGCCGGACGACTTTGCGGCTGGAAATATCGGTGATGCCGAGAATCTGTTTGCGCGTGACGTTCGAGTCGTCGAAATTGTAAAGCTGAAGTATTTCCTGCAACGCTTCGGGCGTGCCGTTTTCGCCGACGAGCGACAGATAATTCAAATTCAAATGCGAAATCAGCCGCCATTGCAGAGAACGACGCTGCGGCGGGCGAATCGTTTCGGTCGGCTTCGTCAGGCAGTGGACACGCGATAACAACGCCGTGCCTTCGACTTCAAAATCGCCTTCGCGCCCGCCGAAGGGAAGTTTTGCCGGCAAATCCCGATTGGTGCAGGTCGTCTTGACATTGATGACTTCGGCGGCGGGAACCCGCGGGTTGAAATTCATATCAACCATCGCCATAAAAATTTCCGTGCCGTCGTCGTCAGGACGCTGCGAAGGTCGGCGGTTGGCATACCAGAACGCCTTTTCCATCTGCTCGCCGTAAGCGTGCCGCAAAGAATAAAACGGCGAAAATTCACGCGAAGTGTTGGTGCGCGGATCGGTCGTGATAACCTCGTCAATCGAATAAATTTCCGTTGTATTCTGCCGATGAACGTCCGGGATAATGTGGTATTCGTATTTCTGCTGCGAAAGATAAATCGGATCAGCCATCCGCGAAAACAGGTTGACAATCGGCGTGCAGCCCATCCGAAAAGTGTCCGCCGTAATCGGTGCGCGCGGCGGTGTTACGTCTTTCAAATGAATTAGAATGTCGAAATGACTGCTGAATTTACCTTTCACGGCTTGGTCGAGTCCGTAGATGTCAAAAAACAAAAATTTGTAGGGAAACGCAAAGTATTCGGTCAAAAGGCGATAACCCGAAAACGAGCGTTTCGTGTAAGGCAGAATTCCTTCGCCTTCGTCGAAGCCGACTTGTCTGATATTGCTGGCGGGCAGAACAATCGGATCGGGCATTTTGAGCTGAATGTTGGCGAAAGTCATCAGCGTTTTGTTGCCGATTGGCGTATCTCTGGGACGAAATTCGACCGCCGCCGCCTGATTGAAAATCATTTCGTAAAGCGGAAAAACAAGCTGCGGGTCGCCGTTCAAATAAAAGCGCAGAAACTCCGGCGGTTTGTCCGAATCGCCCATTTTGAATTCGGACAAATTTGAATTGCCGTAACAGCGCATACTCAGCCGAAGGTAGCTGTCGGCATATTTCCCGCGCGCGTCTTTCGGCGCGTTCGATTCGAGCGCGGCGGATTCGAGTTCGAGCGGCGCGAGCTGCACGTCGTAATTCGTGCGAAAACGACACGGCGTTCCATCAACCGGGCGCGAATAAAGCCTTGCGCCGCCGTCGAGTTTCTGAACGGCGGTTAATTTATCGTTCGGCGTGCCGAAAGTAAATTGGGCAATCGCCATCGAAGGAATCGGCGCGAGATAATGCGGGTAAAGAACATTGATGAACGACTCGGTAATTTCGGGCAGTTCGTCGTCGAGTTTAATGGACACGCGCCCGCTTAAAAAAGCGAACGCTTCGATCATTCGCTCGACGTGCGGGTCTTCGACTTTTTCCTCTTCGAGCAGCAGCCGCGCCGCGATTTTCGGATATTTGCGGGCAAACTCCGCTCCCATCCGGCGCAGGAAAATAAGTTCTCGCTCGTAGTAGCCTAAAAGTTCGTCACGCATCGGTCGGTTTAGTTAAAGAATCGTTTGAGAGAGTTGATTATAAATCAATTTCGCGGATAAAAAAAGCGGCTGACGGCGAGCCGGCATAAACATTTGGCAAGCAGATTAAAATTTAGTTTTCTTTAACGGCAAAACCACCGCTTCCGAGCTGCAAAACCGTGTCGAAAGCGACGGGTTCCGGTGTCGGATCAATGTCGAGATTCGCTTCGATGCGAAATCTTAAAACCCGGTCAATGTTATCAATCGGTTCGAGTTTGACCTTCAAATCCAAAAAACGCGGCTCGAAATACTTGATCGCCGTCTCGACCGCCTGCGTCAGACGCTTTTGCTCGATATGGCTTTTTGCGCTCACGCCGGTAAAGTCGGGCAATCCGAAAAAAACCACCGATTTCAAAACCTCTTCGAGACCTTCGTCAACGTCTTCGGGATAACAGCGCGTATTCAAAAGCCATTCCAAATCGCGCCGCACCGATTGTTTAAGTTCGCGCAATGATTTCGAGCGGGATTTTGCGGCTTCCTGCGATGCCGTCGGCTCAAAGTCGAGCAGCCGGTCAAGCACCGACGGCGTAATTCTGATTTCATTTTCGGTTCGTGCCATTAGAAGAAATAGACCACACAATCGAAAAAAACACAAAGGAAATCTACCGAACCGAGTTTCAACCAAAAAAAGTCCGTCGTTTTTGGTAAAACGACGGACATCGAATGTTTGGGAAATTCGGAACTAAGCACCGCTGCCTTCGACTTTTTTGATGTCGTAGCTGACGGTATTGGTCAAAGCAACCGTTCCGTCCGATTTTTGCTGCGAATACTCGTGCGTAATTTTCGTAAAGTTAAAGGAAACTGATTCCATCGGCAGTACGCCGCTGCCGTTGCTGCCGCCCGTGTTAAAGCTGGAGACGACCAAGTCGCCGAATGTAACCTTATAATAAGTATAAGGTGTGCCGTCGCCGCCCGTTTTGCGACAGCTTAATATCGCCTGCGGAATGTGATTGCCTTTGCAGGTCGCCAGGAAAAGCTGAACACTCGCTTTACCGTTTTGGATGACGAAGTGGAAATCCTGCAACGAAACCTTGCCGGTTCCGGCTCCGGTTCCGATGCCTGAAGAACCCGAGTTGCTGGCACCGAACGACCACGATTCGATTTGCATCTGTTTTTCAAATCCGACCGCTTCGGATTCGCCTTCGATAGTATCAAGTTTTAAGTAGAAATCAGCATTAGCCATAATTTTAATTTTCTCCTTTGCAGAATATTTATCTGTTCGATTTTAGTTTCGCTTGGTAGCAAAACGAGTAAATTTTAAGTTTTCGCCGTTCTTTTACGAGTTTCGCTACTCGCGCTATGTATTGAAGACGAGGCGAAAACATTCTTTTGCGAAACTTTGAAAAAAAATCGCAATTTATTTGCGCCCGTTTATTTACCAGCCGGCGGCGGTAAATTAGCGACTAAACGCAGTGAAACCGAAAGCTCGTCGAGTTGAAAATGCGGACGTAAAAACGCGACGGCACGGTATGCGCCCGGTTTGCCCGGAACCTCCGCGACATCAATTCGCGCTTCACGCAGCGGATATTTGGCTTTCTGCGCCGCCGGAGCGACATCGTTTTCCAGAACATAACCGCTGATCCAGCGATTCAAAAAGATTTGCGCTTCCTGTCTCGACATAAACGAGCCGATTTTGTCGCGCATCATTGATTTCAAATAATGGGCGAAACGCGAAACGGCGAAAATATACTGCAATTGCGACGACAAGCGCGCGTTGGCGTTGGCATCGTCCGTATCGTATTTTTTGGCTTTCTGCGCCGATTGGGTGGCGAAAAACGCCGCGAAATCCGAGCCTTTGCAATGCACGAGCGGAATAAATCCGTTGTCGGAGAATTCTTTTTCGCGGCGGTCGGTAATCGCCACTTCCGTCGGACATTTCATCGCAATTTCGCCTTCGTCGGTCGCAAAAGTGTGCGTCGGCAAGCCGTCAACTCTGCCGCCGCCTTCCACGCCGCGAATCGCCACGCACCAGCCGTGCATCGAAAACGCTTCGGTCAAACGAGTTCCGAGCGCGTAAGCGGCATTGCTCCACAGATATTTTTTGTGGTCGGTGCCGTCAACGTCCTCTTCAAAATTAAAAGTTTCAGTCGGTTTGGTCATCGCGCCGTAAGGCACCCGTCCCAGAACGTGCGGCAAAGTCAGCCCGACGTAGCGCGAATCTTCCGACTCGCGGAAACTGCGCCATTTGGCATATTCCGTGCGGTCGAAAATTTTTGCGACATCGCGCACTTCGTTCATTTCCGAGAACGTATCCCAGCCGAAAAGCTCGCTCGATGCCGCGCTCAAAAACGGCGCGTGAGCGGCGGCGGCGACCTGCGACATACTTTCGAGCAGAGCCATATCCTGCGGATGATTCCCGAATTCGTAATCGCCGATTAACGCGCCGTAGGGCGCACCGCCGAAGGTTCCGTATTCTTCTTCGTAGATTTTTTTGAACAGGGCGGATTGGTCGAATTCCAGAGCGCGTTCAAAATCCTTGAGCAAATCTTTTTTCGTCACCGACATCACGCGAATTTTCAACTGTGTGCTGGTCAGACTGTTTTTGACGAGATGATGCAGTCCGCGCCACGAACCTTCCAGTTTTTGGAACGATTCGTTGTGCATAATTTCATTCATCTGCGCCGTAATTAGCCGGTCAATTTCCGCGATGCGGGAATTGATCGTGACATCCATATTTTTAGACAGCGTTAATTCGCCTGCCATTACCTGACCGACGAATTCGCCGATCATATCCTTGGCGCGTTCTTTTTGGAAATCGTCCCGCGCCATTCTGCCCTCGGTCAAAATCTGGTCGAGCAGACCGACTTCCTGCGCTTGTTCCTGAACTTCGGCTTCCGCCTGTTTTGCTTTTTCAGCCATATAATTATTCCTCCTTCGCTCCGTCCAAACCGAGTGCGGCACTCAATTCTTTCTGTTTATCAGTGCTTGAGATAATGTCGTTCAGCATACTTTCCAGCTTGTCGTTGCCGTCCATTTTCGAGCGCAAATCGGAAAGTTTCTGCCGCGCTTCGACGAGTTTGCGAAGCGGGTCAACCTGTTGGACGATTTGATCCGGCTCGAAATCCTCGATGCTGTTAAATTTCAGTTCAATGCCCATTTTGCTGCCGTCGTCCTGTAATTTATTGTCGGTTGAAAAAGTCAGACGCGGTTTCATACCCGACAGAACCTGATTGAAATTATCCGGGTCAATCTCGACGAATTTCCGGTTTTTCAGCGCGGGCAGCGGCTCTTCGGGCTTGCCGGTAAAATCGCCTAAAACCCCGACGACAAAGGGCAGTTCTTTTAATTCGATGGCACCGCCGACTTCCACGTCGTAGGTGATTTGGACGCGCGGCGGTCGCACGCGATCCAGTTTGTGTTGCAGACTTTCTTTACTTGCCATTTTTTATCTCCTTTTTATTGGTTAGTTTATATTTTTGGGAAAATATCTTTGCCTATTCATAGACGACCACGCCGGACGTATCTATCGCGCCCGTGCCGCCCGCCGCACCGGTCGAACCGGCGACAGCGGTGTTGAATCCGAGCGTTTGGCGCAATTGAAAGAGAACCGCTTCATCCTTAATTACGTCCTGGAGCCACGTTTCGAGCGGCATTTCGCCCCATTTGACGGCTCTTTGAATCAGATAAGAAAGCGGCGAATGCGGCTCGGTTTTGCGAAAATACTCGGCGAGTTCGGCGAGCCGTTTCAGCGCGTCCCGGCGATTCTGAACCGCTCCGCCGGCAACCGCCGCCGTTTGTCCGCCGCCGACTGCCGCGCCCGCCGCGCCGGTTTCGGTTGATTCGGCTGCCGCCGGGGTTTCGTCGGCGGCATCGGGTTCTTCGGCGCGTTTTTCTTCGAGTAATCGTTTGACGAGCGTTTGAATTTCGTCCAGAGCCTTTTTCAAATTGCTCGTTCCCGGCATTTGATTGCGGTCGAACTTTTCCTCGATCACGCGGTTTAATTCTTTGTGTTCCGCAAAGCATTCGCCGAGGTCAAAAGACAACTGTTCGTAAAAAACCCGGCGCGAAGCGGCTCTGGCTTTTCGCCATCTGTCGGCGGTCACGCGGTTCTCCTTTTCGGCTTGCGCGGACAACTCACGATATTTCTGTTGGTCGGTTGAATCAAGAGTATCAATGTTTTCAGGAATGTCAAATTTTTTTGAATCTTCGTAATCAAAAAAACTGTAACCCGCGCCGCCGGTAATTTTGGCTTCCTTAATCGCAAAGGCGGCTTGCCCGTCCAGCCATTCGAGCGCGTTGGCGCGACCTTCCATATCGCCTTCGTCAAGTTCGGGAAACAGCGTCTCCCAAAAGTTTTCCTGCAAGCCGCAGAGCATTTTCAAACTGTCGCGCAAACCCGTAAAACCATGTTCTTTGATAAGCGATTCGGAGAGCCACGCGGCGATCTGCAAATCTTTGGTTTGCGTTTCGAGCGCGGGAGTTGCCACTCTGATCACCAGCCGGTAATCGGCGATTTTCAATTCGGTCTTCCATTGTCCCTGCGCCAGATTTTCGTCCGCCCGCCGCGATTCGCGGATTTCGTCGTAAAGTCCCGAATACTGCTGACTTTCGCCCGCCGGTTTCTCTTCGGAAATCGGCTGCATCAACGCTTCAAAATTTAATATCGGCGGAACCGCTGCAATTTCTGCCATTGAAAAATCTCCTCAACTCGTCTGAAATTAAATGTATCCGTTGGACGGCTCGCTTGCCGCCCGCTCATTGTTTGCTGCCGTTTTTCCAAAGCCGTTTTTATATCCTTGAGATTGACGGGCGAGAGAATGCCGCCGGGCGGAACGACTTCCACGGCTCAACCATCGTTACCTATTCTTCCGATTTTTCTTCTTCAACTTCTTCGACTTCTTCGGCGTGAATAAATTCGATTTCGTTTAATTCCAGAATCGGTTTGTCTTTGCCTTCAGACCAGAACATTCGCATTCCTTCACCGATGTAAATTTCTTCGCCCATCTCTTTCCAATCGGTCATTCTGCCGAGCCGCACCTGATCGTTGTCGCTTTTGAACGAATTGGCGTAGAGCGACGGGAAAAACATCTCGCCGTTGGTGCCGTTCGTCGTCTCGACCTTCGCCTGAATCCAGAAAAGATCGCGCAGGGATTTCGGCGCGGCGAATTCTATCTTTTCGACCTGCTCCATCGGCAGCCAAACGTAGGTATCTTTGACGATGATTTCAAAAACGCAGCTCGTCAAATCGTTGTAATCGCGGAAGTCTTCGGCTTCGACCCCGTTGATTTTGCAGGCGAACGCCGGACGCTCGTTTTCAACCCGGTCGAGAATTTCTCTGGCTTCCGCCGCGTTTCCCTCGCGCAGACGATTGTTTGCCGTGAGCAATCCGATCACATAATCGGGCGGCGGCATCATAAATTCCGGCTTCAGGCTGTCGGAGAAAAGTCTCAAACGATTCCGCTCGGCTTTCAGATTCTGCCGAAAAATCAACGCCCCGATCATCGCGTTGGTATCTTGGTGTCCGATCACGTCAAGCTGTTTTTCGGCGCGTTCCCAATCGCCGGAAAAACACGCTAGTTCAAAAAGAAAAGTTCGCGCCGCCGCATCCGTCGGGCTTTTTTTGACGACTTTCAATGCCGCTTCCACCGCGCCTTGCAAATTTCCCGCGTCAAGTTGTGTTTTCGCTTCGTTCATTTTTTTGTTTTGTGCTTATCTATCAAAAAGATAAATAACTCGAAATTATCTGGTTTTCCAACGTTAGATTTTAAGAATAAATACTTTTTACGGCACAGAATCATAGGCAATCGGCAAATCACTCGCATTGCCGAATTCAAAGGCGATAAATCCTAATTGGCTTCTTTGAATATACCAAGTGCCGTTGCGGTAAACAGCAATGTCAGCTTTACTGTCGCCGTCGTAATCCGTCGGCACAGGCTTATCCGTTTCAAAACCAAACTGCACAGCGGTAAATCCCGTTCTTGAACCATTGATATACCAAGTAGCGTTGGAAGGTCTGAAAACCGCTACATCAACTTTGCGGTCGTCTCCGTCGTAGTTTGCCGGTATGGGTTTGTCTCCTGATTGCCCAAACTGCAAAATAGCAAAACCGTCTTGGCTCCTATTCAAATACCAAGTTCCGTTACGATAAACCCCCATATCAGTCTTTAAGTCTCCATCATAGTCAGCCGCTACGGGAACATCGCCCGCTTGTCCGAACTGAAATGAGAGATACTGGTTGGTCGCTAAATTATACAAATGCCACACGCCAGTTGACGGTCTGAACACTGCTACTTCCGCCTTTTGGTCTCCATTGTAGTCAGCGGGTTGTGGGATGTCATTGGCATTGCCGAATTGAACCGCGATAAATCCGTTTCTACTTCTCTGAATATACCAAACGCCGTTGCGGTAAACTGCAAAGTCCATCTTATTATCCGCGTCATAATCAGCGGAAACGATTTTGTCCGAGTTATTGCCAAAAGGAAACGCCTGAAAACCCAAGACCGAACGCTGTAAATACCACATTCCGGTGGAAGGTCGAAAAATAGTTATATCCGCTTTCCCATCATTGTCATAATCGGCTGGAACGGGTAGGTCTGTGTTAATTCCAAAATTTAAACTGTAAAAGCCTTGCAAACTTTGCTGAATGCGCCATTCGCTTGTTGATGGGCGAAATACCGCATAATCTATCTTGCCGTCACCGTCAAAGTCACTTGATAACGGTTTATCTTCGCTAGTTCCAAACGCTACTCCGCTAAACTGATTATTTGTTAAGTCGTAAGTATACCAATAGCCATTCGAGGGGCGGAACACTGCTAATTCAGATATTCCATCACCAGTAAAATCACCTGGAACAGGAATATCTTCCGATGTGCCGAATCCGATGCTGATAAAACCATTGTTACTTCTTTGAATATACCAACTTCCATTACGAAAAACGGCAATGTCCGTTTTTCCATCCCCGTCAAAATCTGCTGGTGATAATTTATCGGTCGGTAATCCAAAAGCGGTCGCATAAAATCCGTTAGTTAATTGCTGGATATACCAAAAATTGTTTGACGGTCTAAAAACGCTTACGTCAGCTTCTCCATCTGCGTCAAAATCAAATAATGTTCTTACTTCGGTGGACGGCTCAAATTCTAAACACGAGCCTGAGTTATCCAAATAAGAAGTTATTTGCGTTATTGAGAGAGAGCAAAACCTGTTAATTCCTCCATTAAGAGGTGGTTGCATTATCGTATTTACACAATCAGGCGGTGCTGGAGGTGGTTGGTCGGTATGATTAGCATGTAGATTATGTCCTAATTCATGTGCAGTAACAATCCATTTCCAAAAGACTCGAGTTGAAGTAAAAGAGTAAGGAACAAGACTGCCGCATACGATACCGTAAGCATATCCATCAACCTTGGGCGTTGGCTTTTGAGTAAATAGATGTGCTACGTTCCGACGATAAAGTGGGTTTGATGAGGGAAAGTTATTATTCCAATAATCTGCAAAGGCAACTACCATCTGACCGAAATTAGTTATACCTTCGTAAGGATCAATCGTGCTGGGCATCCAAGCATGTTGAAAAGTTATAACAATTTTTATATTAAGTTGTTGTTCGAAGACAGCATCGACTTGATTCATAACAGATAGGATATGAGCGTTTGCTGTTACTGGATCGCCGTTTCCTGTAACCTGTTCAAGAACGAACTCTTTGTCCGCTTCAATCGCAACTTTTAATATTCTTCGACCAGAGAGACCACTAGAAACACTGTTAAAATTAACGTTAGACTTTGCAGTTTCTATTCCCAACGCAATAACTTCATCTAATCCGCAAACTCCATCATCGTGATTAACTTTATCTCTGACTTGATAAATGACTTTATCATCATCCCTTGCGTGAGAAGAATACTTCCTAGCCGATTCAATAAAATAGCCTTCATTTTCGGTGGCTAAATAACCTTCGGTTTTTGTTCCGTCAACAGTCAGAGCAACTACCGATTTACTTTCACCAATAAGTGTTGATTTATAAGTGAAAGTTTCGCTTCTTGGTAGAATATGTCTCCCGTCACGGTCAGTGTCTTCTGCTCGATAATCAGCCGAACGTATATCGTTGAACCTTAAAATGAATTGAAAATTTTTCTCGTTGGTTTGGATATTAAAAGGCGAAAGAGATCGTGCCTTTGCTAAAGCCTCCTGGTCGTTTATTCTGACGACGCTGAATTTGTTAAAATGCCTTCTCAAATCAGCCTCCAAATTCTGACCGAAAATTGAAACGGAAAAAGTTGCAACACAACATAAAATAGAAGATAAATTTAATCATAAATGTCTCAAAGAAAATTCACTTTTAGGAATAGAGCTTATTCGCTGGCGGAATATTGAAGCCAAGTCCGAAATCTCGACAATAATATATCTTCTGGCAAAAGAAATTACAGCTAGATTTTTTCGCAATCAGCCTAAAGACAGAAAACTGAATAATTTTTTTACTTCAAAAATTTATCCGGTGCGCGCATCGTGCGGAACAAATCTTTGTCGAACAAATCGCCGCCGCTCGGCGTGATCGCCGCCGTCACGGTTTTGCCGCCGAGTTTATAAGTCAAAGCGTATTCGCCCGTTGCCGATTTTTGCGGGCTGCCCGCGTAGAAAAACTTGAATAGTCCCCAAGTTCCCGGATATTTAATCACCGACGGCGACGCATCAGCCGCCGTTTTGCCGGTGTTGCTGTTGCTCGGAATAAATTTACTCGTCGAATTCGTCTTGCCCGTCGTGCCAGTGTTCGCCGCCGCCGTGTTTGCCGCCGCAGTATTCGCCGGCGGCGCAGTTCCCGCCGTCGAAGTCGTGCCGCCGGTCGAAGCGAAGCTCATCAAAACGCCGGTTTCGGCTCCCGCGCTCGCCGGGAATTTCAGTTTCGTCGCGCCCGTCCCTTCGGAAGTAATTTTCTGCCCGTCAATCGTCACTTCGATCAAGGAGTCGGCGACCGGCAGAAGTTTGAATTCATATTCAAAACCCGGTGCCGCATTTTTCTGGTAGAGAGTTTCGCGCAGCAATAAAACCTTGTTCAGGTAAACGACGAATTCGTCGCTGAATTTAGTCGCGCTCGACTCTTTTAATTTCAGTTGTCCCGGATTGCCGTCGAAATTTTTCTTCAACTGCTCGTCGTAAAACTTCGAGAAGGTTCCGTTCACCGGATTCAGATAAGCCGTCAGTTTATTGATGTCCGCTTCGTTCGCCGCGTCCTCAAACGGAAAGCCTTTTTCGAGGTCTTTGGCTTGCGGCAAAAGCTGTTCCTTCCAGGATTTTTCAAGCTGCGTCTGGGCATCCGCGCCGAGCAGGGAACTTAAATTACCAAGCGGTTTCTTCAAAAGCGTCGCAATATCCTGTCCGGTTCCGGTCGAGTTGAAGGTGCCTAAAAGTGCGCCGATCTTGGTGTTGGCGGCACGCAGTTCGGGAAATTTCTTGTCATCGTCCTTCGCCAAATCCTGTGAAAGCTGGTTGATTTCCGTGACCGAAAGTCCACTGAAACGATTTGAAACTTTGCCGATTTCGGCTTGGTAGGCTTCCACCGGCGCGTTCGGTTTCGCGTCGTCGCCGACGAAGGTAAAGAGCGGTAAAAATTCCTTCTCGACCGGCGTGTTGCCGCCCGTGTTGGCAACGGGCGGTTTGTTCCAGAAACTCGTGATCCAGCCCCACCAACCGGCGGCGACCGGTTTGGCGGAAAAATTCGTGTTCAGAGCGATTTGCTTGACCAGAATTTTCATCGGCGAACTGACCGACGAAAACGCCTGTAAAGCATCGCGCGCCGTGTCTTTTTTATACGGTTTGACGTTCACGCCTTTGACGAAATTGCGCCAGTGCTGGGCGTAATCGCGCAGATAAAATTCGTTGAGTTTGCCGACATCTGTTGACTGCGCGATAGCGGTTTTGCCCTGCTCGCCCATCACCCAATCGTCCACGCCCAACTCTTTGTCCGCGCCCTCAATCGCCGTTTTCATCAACTTGTAACCTTCCAGAGTATAAGCACCGGGAACGGTGTAGGAACCTTCGACCAGACTCGCGTCCGCGCCGTTGTTGGTTAAAATTGCCGACACGTTGGTCGGTCCGATTTTTTCGTCAACCTCTTTGGATATTTCCGCGACCTTGCGTTTGTAATAACGCGAAACCGGCGGAAACGCCTTTAATTTTTCGCGGACGGCTTTAACCAGATTTTTGTTGGTTAAATCCTGTTCGATACTGAAACGCGGAAAATTTTCGCGGTCAACCTGTTTCGCCCAAAACCCAAGCTGTTGTTGAGCGGTCAAACCCAAATCGGACGGCAGCTTCGACTCGCTGACCCAATAATCCTTCAGCGCATTTGCAATATCGGCGGCGTTCGCCTTGTTTTTATAATCGCCCGACAGCATCAGAAAAGCCTTGAGCAAATCGTAATTTTTGCCCAGATTTTCCTCTTCCTGCTGACTCAATTGATTCGGATTCGTCACTGCCGGAGTCGCGGCGAACTTTTTTAACTCGTTCTGCACCCGCGCCACCGTCGGAGCTTTGAAACGCTGCTCGACGACGGCGAAATAAATCGGCAGCAGGCTTTCCTTAAAAACCTTGTCGCCCGAATACAACCCGAAACCCATATAAAAAGGCGCACCGTTACGGTTGTAATCGTCGAGTTTAACCATCGTTTCCCGCAAATCGTCGGTCGCGCTGATTTCACGCGATGCCTGTTCGGGATTTTTTCCGAGCGGGCTGTTGCCGCCGTCGGCTTTGACGATGTTGATGACCGCTTCGCCGCGCACCGTCGCTTCGTTGAGCATTTTGTGATTATTGTAAAGCGAAACTCCGGCTAAAGTCAGCAAACTCAAAACCAGCAGCGCACCCAGAGTCGTCAAAATCCAGCCGAGAATCGGCGGACGCTGTTTCTGCTCCTGCATCGTGCGGACTAAATCCTTGTCGCGCAGAATAACATCCCGAAACAGCCGTTCAGTAAAATAAGTGCTGCCGACAATCTGCGGCTGATTCGGCGGCATCGTCTGTCCGCCCGGCGGCATTTGCGGACGCACGACGGGCGCGGCGGTAAAATAAAAACCGCGCAGAAACGGGCTTTCGCTAAACGGATTCGGACGGAAAAGCGTCGAGACGAACGCGCCGATCTTGCGCCGCGCCGAACCGAAATGCAGCGGAAAGTTGAAAATGCGAAGCTGGCGAACCGGCGGAAACGGCGCGGAGAGCCGCACCAGACGGCGTTTCATCAAAGAGTCGTGCAGGATTTCGTATTCGCCGTCGAACAAAGTCTGCGCGTTATCCGACTTTTCAATCGGAATCGTCGCGCCCCAGACGAGGTTTTTCGCTTCATTTTTGGAAGTCGAAAAAGAATCGCGGAAACCTTCAATCGAATCGGCGTTGGTGAAAATCAGGTAAACCGGAAAACGAATTTTCGTCCGCGTCATCACGTCGTCGAGCCGCGTCCGCAAAACCTTCGCCATCTGCTCGACCTCTTCATCGCTCGAACCCAGTATTTTCTCGGCGTTCGCCACCAGCAGAAACCCGTCGATCGGGCGCGCTTTGCGATATTTTTTGATGACTTCAATCAAGCCCGCCCACTCGTCCGCCTCCGCGCCGTCGGATTGATAACGTCCCGCCGTGTCCACGAAAACCGCGTCGCTGGTCACGCGCCAATCAACGCTCTGCGTCGAGCGCACGAATTTCTGCTCGGATTGCCGCTGGCTCGGCAGGTTTTGAAAGTTCAGATTGGAACCCATCACCAGGGATGATTTCCCGCTGCGCGGCGTTCCCGCGACCAGATACCAGGGCAGGGAATAAACGGCATCTTTGCCGGCGACACCGAGATTCGAGGTTTTCAAAAATTGGACGACTTCTTCGGTGCTGCTGTTGAGGTCGGTAAAATCGCCGACCGGCGCGCCGACTTTCGCCGCTTTTTCGTCAACGACTTTTTCGCCGTCTTTAGCGGCGGTTTCGGCTTCGGCTTGCGCCGCTTTTTTCTTGCTGCGGCGATTGACGACGTAGCCGGTGATTAAAGCCAGCGGCATCGTCAGCACGACTAGCGCGATGACAACGATTTTTTGGTTATACGAAGCGGTTCCCGCCGGAAGCATCACGACGATTAACCCGACGATGCCGTAAAACGACATAAAACCGCCGATTCCGAACGCAAATTTAAGCTGTTGAAGATGCCACGAATTCATAAATTGTTTGTTCTAACGATTAGGAAACACGACGAACGCCGGTAAAACTGCGTTTAACTAAAATTCGGTTATCACATCACCAATTTTTCCAACGCTTCGTTGACAAATTTCGACGACATTAAAAACATCACGAGGTAAATAATAAATGCTAGACCAAGACCGCTTGCCGCGCCGATTTTTGCCCAAATCGGCATTCCTCTTTTTTCCGGCGGCTTCGGCTGATCATTCGCCAACCAGTGCGGCGCCAGTTCGGTCGGCTTGATTTTGCCGACTTTCACCAGCGCGTTCGCCGTCTGCTGCATAATCGCCAGCAGTTTGTCCTGTTCGTAAACGGCGTATCTGCCTTTGAAGCCGAGCAGCATACAATAATAATAAATCTCCACCGCGTCCGCCGTCTGTTCGACCTGCTTGAGCATCGAAGAAAGTTTATCGAAAAACTTATTGCCCGCCAGTTGTTCGCCGAAGTATTCAAGTTGGAGCGGGTTTTTTTCCCATTCGTCTTTGAGCGGAAAATTATTCGTCAAAATCGTCTCGTCAAAAAACGAGGCGAGCGCGAATTTTGAAACCTGAATGATTTTATGGTTAAACCGGTAACGCTCGGCGCGTTTTTCAAAATCGGTTAACAACGCGGCGACTTTCGGGCGCAAATCGTTGGAAGGCGTAACGATTCCGGCTTTGATTCGTAAAATTAGATCGAAAACCGGACCCGCAAAAGCTATTAGATCGTTCTTAGTCGTTCGTTCACTCATAATCGTAATTCTCGTCTGGATATATAATGCGTATTTTGGAAAACATTTTGGTCATTTTCGATGACTTCGGAGCATATTAAAAACTCAAACACATTAAAACCTTCTGCTTTTCAGTCAAAAAATTTAAGCAGAATAAAATTGCCGAATCCAGCCGGCAAGCCGGTGATTAAAATTGCCCACCAACGCGCCGTCAATAATTTCAAACCGCTCAATTCCGAGACATCTTCCCGCGAGCCGTTCTTTCGGCACGATAATCAGGGAAAAGTATCAAACCTATTCCGAGAAACAAAAAAGCCGGACCAGCCGCGCTCGGCATCGCGTAAAAATATCCTTTGAAAAGAGCCATATACCAAATTCCGACGATGCCGATCAAACTTAAAATAAGGATGAACAGTCCGCCAAATTGTTGCTGTCGTCGCGTCAAACCTTTTTGCTCTATTATATAAACCTGAATCTTTGGTGTCTTCATTATCACCTCATTCATTCGAGTTTTTTGGCAGTCTTTATTTCTTTTATAAATCTTCTGCCGCGCTTTTCAAGAAAAATTTCATAGTCGTTATTCCAAATTCCTGAATTATCAAAGTCATCAATTAGGTGAGTTTTCATTGTTCATCAGGATTCTCGTTTGATTTAATATGTTTCTTCGCATATTGGTTTGGTGGCTTAGTTTCAATATCGTGCTTATTTAAATAATCGTCAACAATTGTAATATTGAGAATTGAGTTTGGCAGTTTGTTTTTTATCCCAAACAAAATCTCGTTGAAACTGCGGAACTTCTGTTATGCCGTCATCAATGAATGTGAAGATTTTTTGATAACTTTTATTTTGATTTTCCGGTTGTATCATTGGATTAAAGTAACGAGAAAATATCTGCAAAATTTTTAATCAACCTATTTATCAAGGCTTCACCGCATACATTTCCAATTTTTCATCGGGAATCTCGTCCGGCACATAAACGGCGATGACCTTCGAGCCTTTGATGCCGTTCCAATAAGGTCCAATCGTGTCGAGCATAAAGTATCGAAAGCCGACGCGCGCCGGAATCGGCGCGGGCGGCGGATTGGCGTGCGTTAAAACCACGCCCGGCAACGCCGAACCGATCACCGTATCAATGACATCGCGCGAAGCGATTTTGATCACGCGCGGCACGCCTTCGATCAGTTTCGATTCGGGCATCTGAGCGCGAACCGCCAGGTAGAATCCGGCTTCCTTGAGCAGCCGCTCGTCTTCGACGCGCCCGACGTATAAAGTGTCGCGCGTTTTTTCCAGCGGAATCGGAACGCAGCGGCTCGGAATCACGGTTTCCAGCAGTTCCTTTAAGATTCCCGACAAATTGGAAAACGTCAAATATAAATCGTCGTGGTCATATTTTACGATGTCGCGCGGATTGTGTTCGATGGAAAACGTCATCAACTGCCCGACGAGTTTTGCCATTTCCAGGTAGAGGCGTTCGGGATGCAGCAGCGGCGAGCGAAAGAAATGCGCCATCATCGGAATCGAGGTGTTGATCGTGTGCAGCAGCCAGAAAATCGCTACTTCCGAAGTCGTAAAATCCGCTAGGGAAGCGTTTCGCTGCCGCCTTTGCTCGCCGAGCGAACCGCTTTTGGTATTAAGGATTTCCACCATCTGCCGCAGCATATTGACGAGCCACTGGGAAGAGGCGGTTTTTAGAGTCGCCGGAATAAAATCGTCGGAGATTTTCATCTGTCCGGTCGGCGTGCGCGTCAGTTCGGCGATTTTGATTGACGTGAAGCCGTCGCGCAGTTCGTCGTCGAAGATGATTCGCAAATTGCTTTTGGCGAGCGCAAGCGGCTGTTCGTTGGTGCCGCTGGTTTCGTCTTTGACGAGTGCGCCTTCCTGCAAAAACCGCAGATTGCCGCCGGCTTTAGCTCCGTTTGCCTGAAAATTCGCCTCGCCGAACTTCTTCGCCGGAATCGCCAAATGAACGCCGAGCTTTTCCGCCTCTGGCGAGAAATGATTGCCGACCGGTCGCAAATCGGGAACCGATTCGGTATCGGGAACATTGATCACCAAGCCGTCCGGCAGCACGGCGTGGCAATTGGTCAACTGAAAATTGCCGTTGGCGATGGCTTCGCGGTTAATCTGCAAATCCAGAATTCCGTATTCAAACGGCAGCACCGAACGGACGCGCGAATTAACGAGTTCCTCGTAATAATTATCCCACTGCTGAAAATGATGCGGTGTCAAAAGCATTCCTTCATTCCAGACAATTTTGCGATATTTGCTCATAATTGATTGAGGAGTATAGTAAATCGGAAAGCGTCAATAGTAAAATTCGCCGCTCTTAAAAATTATTTTGCCGAGAATTTTCCGGGGAAGTCTGCTTTTCAAAATAGATTGAAAATTTTGATGTCTCTATGCTATCGCTATCCTGAAAATCTGTAAAGCGATTTTATGAACTGTTTGCAAACATAAAAGAAGCGGCGAAGATTCATCACAAACCCGCGCCGCCGCGAGCATTCAAAGGCTTCTCATTCGTATTGTTCGGGCAGAACGGCGGCACCCGATAAAAAGGATGAGCGAAGTTTTTTGCACCGCGCCAATTCAGAGGAATTCAGCGCGCGCAAAACAGCGAGCGGCAGAATAATACCAATTCAAAACAAAGTGTGCGTATCGTTGCTCAAAGAAGTCAGAACCGCCTGCGGTCGCGGGCGGGTTTCCCGTGCGGCGTTGACCCGCCCGCGACCGCAGGCGGTTCTGACAATACGCACTAATCAACTTGAATTGGTATTAATGCGAATCAGTAGTTGGAATTTCGCTAATCGCTTAAACTCCTTCTCTGCGTCCTGTTTGCCTCTGCGTGAAATGATTTCTCACGCAGAGGCAAACAGGACGCAGAGAAAACCCAGGTTATTTCAACATTTATTTCAACTAC
>JAYVKL010000063.1:0-25541 GCA_043768465.1 Pyrinomonadaceae bacterium | reverse complement strand
ATTCGAAGATCGGCCGGGATTGTCGCGGGCGCGCGTCAGGCATCCAGGCAACGGCGGACGGTCTCCAGAAGTTGCTGCGGCGCGACGGGCTTCTGGATGAAGTTCTGTCCTTCCTGCAAAGCCAGTTCCCGCCCGGCGATGTCCGCGCTGTAGCCGCTGGTGAAAAGGACGCGGAGTCCGGGGGTTTTCTCCCGCAAGCGGGCGGCCAGTTCCCGCCCGCTGATGCCTTCAGGCATGACGATGTCGGTCAACAAGAGTCGGATATTCTCCGCTTCCCGTTCCCAAATGTTGAGCGCCTCGATTCCCTGCGCGGCTTCCAGGACATTGTAACCCGCCCTCTCCAGCACGATGCGGGTCAGCCGGCGGACGGCCGGTTCGTCTTCGACGAGCAGGATGGTTTCCGTTCCGCCGCGCGGCCGGGGTTTCACGGCTTCTTCGGCGCAGGATTGGGCGGTGGCTTCTTCGGCGTGGAGGAAGAGCCGGAACGTCGTGCCTTTTCCCACTTCGCTTTCGACGGTGAACGCGCCGTTATGCTGTTTGACGATGCCGAAGACTGTGGAGAGTCCGAGGCCCGTGCCTTTGCCCGGCTCTTTGGTGGTGAAAAACGGCTCGAAGATTTTCGAGACATCTTCCGGGGCGATGCCGTGTCCGGTGTCGGAAACTTCGATGACGACGCGGCTGTGTTCGGAAAAGGCGCGGAAGCCGAGTTTCCCGGTGCCGTTCATCGCGTCAATGGCGTTCGTCGAAAGCGCGATGATCGCCTGCTGAAGCTGTCCTTCGTCGGCGTTGACGGGCGGCAGATTTTCTTCGATGTCAATGTCGAATTCGATCTGGTCGCCGCGTCGCTGGTGAATCAAAAGTCGGACCGAGGATTTTAGAACCGCGCCGACATCGAGCGGAAACCGATTACCCGTTCGGACGCGGCTGAAGTCGAGCAGATGGTTGGTGATTGATTTACAGCGAAAGGCTTCGCTGCGAATCAGTCCGAGATATTCCTGCAAATCGTCAACGTCGGACGACGCGCCGAAAACGCCTTCTTCGACGCGCGATTCCAAGGACTCGGCGCAGGCGGAAATCGTCGCCAGAGGGTTGTTTATTTCGTGAACCACGCCCGCCGCGAGCCTGCCGACGGCGGCGAGTTTCTCGGCGCGTCCGGCGGCGTGAATCGCTTCGACGCGCATTGAGACATCTTCGCCGACCGTGATGACGTGCGTAATCTCGCCCGTTTCCTTATCGCGCATCGGAACTTTGCTGACCATCCAATGTTTCGTCGCGCCGTTTTCGTCAACCGTTCTTTGTTCGAGCCGTTCGATTTTTCCCGTCCGAAACGCCCGTTCAAATTCCTGTTTCAGTCTGCCGCTCGGCTGTTTGGCGAGAACTTCAAAAACATTGCGCCCGATCACCGAATCACGCGGAATTCCCTGCACGCCGATTTCACGGTGCCGGTTCCAGGTCACGATCTGGTAATTGCGGTCAATCACATAAATCGAAACCGGCAGCGCGTCCAAAACCGCTTCGGTAAACCGCCGATGCTCTTCCCGCGCCTGACTGATCGAAGTGTTAATCGTCGCCTCGTAATGCGCCGATAAATTGATGGACATCGCCGCCATCTGCGTCGCCGCGTCAATCAAACGCTGTGATTTTTCGGTGCAGTCGGTTTTATATTTGAAGCCGACGACAATCGCGCCTTTGACTTCGCCGTTGATGTGCAGCGGCGAAACATACTCGAAATCGTGAGATTTTCCTTCGAGCAAAAATTCTTTTTCGTTATCTCTTAAATGCGAAATTTGCGGCGGCAGAACTTCCAGCCAACTTTGAAAACGATTTCTGTTAACCGAATTTGAATTCGGCTCGCCGCTTCCGGCGTTGAAATCCGAACTGACCAGTCCGATTTGCTCGAGTTTGACGACGACCGCGCAGATTTCCGCCGCCGTTTCTCTGCAAATGGCTTCCGCGACGCGCCCGGCGACTTTTTTCGGATGAACCGTGAAGAGCAGACTGCGCCCGAGTTCGGCGATGAACTTCAACTGGCGCAAGGAATCCACACTTTTCCTTGGGGCGGAAAACGATTCGGTCTCGCGTTGGACTCGTTTTGGGGCTAACATTTTGATTTAATCAGTGCCTTCCGACAAACTCTTTCAAGGTTTCATCATCAGAGAGGTTGGATAGAATTTCGGATGTGAGAAAGTTAAAAACTTTCTATCTCATTAAAAAGGATTTTTAACATTTTGTCAACGGTTTTAACATTTTAATTTGAATCGCGGCGTTTGACAGAATTCCGAATCTGAAGAAAAATCAAAGAAATTGATATGGAAAATAGAAACTCTCGAATCGGCAGAATTTTCGTTTGCGGCGGTCTGTTTTTTTTGATGTTTGCAATGCTCGTCTCGAAAACGAACGCGCAGACGGTGGTTGATAAAACGGTGGCGACCATCGGCGACGGCTCCGGCAATCCTGAGTTGATTACCTATTCGGATTTGCTGTGGACATTGGCGTTACAGCCGAATGTGCCGCTTGATCCGCCGAGTTCGGAAGACTTGAATCGCGCCTTGCAGCTTTTAATCAATCAGCGTTTATTCGCTTTGGAAGCCGAAAGGGTTCCACGCGCCGCGCCGGATGAAAAAGAGATTAAGAAAGAAATCGAGCGCGTTCTGGCGCAGTTCCCGTCCACCGCCGACTTTGAAAAACGGCTGCGCGTCGTCGGTTTCGATTCGGTGAAAGACGAAAATTTTGAGCGAATGATGGCGCAGCGCGTTTCGATTGAAAAATATCTCGATTTTCGTTTTCGCTCGTTCGTCGTCATCACGCCCGAAGATGAAGCGAAATACTACCGCGACATTTACGTTTTGGAATTTCGCAAACTGAATCCGGGTTTGCTGATGCCGCCGCTCGACGAAAAGCGCAAAGAAATCAACCGGTTTCTAACCGAACAAAAAGTCGAAAACGACATCGAAAGGTTTCTCGACTTCGCCAAACGCCGCAGTGAAATTATCGTTTTGAGCGCGGTTTAAAAATTTGACCGAAATTTTTGCCCAGACATCGGCAACTTAAAAATCAGACAAATCCTACCGACGAAACATTTAAAGCGCAAACCGGCTGGAACGAAGCCGAATACGGTTTCGTCAACGCGGCTTTTCGGGCGGCTTACGCCATCGGCTCGCTGGTCGTCGGCAGACTTATGGACAGATTCGGCACGCGCCGAGGCTTTTCGGCGGCGATTTTTTTCTGGAGCTTCGCTTCGATGTGCCGCTTAAAATATGCCTTAATTTTTCAATCGCGTAACTTCCAAATCCGGTATTTATCGGCGAAAATCGGTGGCTGCAATTTTTTAGAGGTTTATTCGGCAGTAAAGTTTATATCATCAACATCTCCGATCACACTGATCACTTGCGGCGCGAATGAATATCGCTTGCTGACGACCGATATGACATAAGTGCCGCCCGCCGGGACTGCCATAAAGCGATAGTAACCGAACGGATTAATGCGCGCCGCCCGGATCGCGCCGGTTTGGTCGGTCAGATAAACGGCGGCGTTAGCCAAGCCGCGCGCGCCGATTAACACGCGCCCGCCGAGCGTGACGGTCGCCGCCGTCGGTGCCAGCAGCGTCACGATTCCAGGTGTATTTAAGACCTGCACGACTCCGGCTTGCGGATTCGATGCGGTTTGCGTTACCGGATCATTCCCGAAACTAACGGCAGTCGTGCCGCTTGCGCCGCTGTTGACGCTGAAATTAATATCGAACATTCTCGCTCACTCCGGCGCGCAACTGCGCCCGGATTTCTGCCAACTCGCTTTGCGCGACCCGAAATAATTCTTCCTCGCGCTTCTGCCGCAAACTCCGCCGCACTCGCTTCCACCGCTGCCGCCCCGCCCGCAAAATCCGTTTCAGCGTCTTTCCACTAACTTTTTTTTCATCCGCCGGTCAACTTCCGCCACGCGATCCCCCCGACCGCCACATACAACAACGCATTCAAAACCTGCCGCAAATCCAGCGATGGTCTCCCGAACTGATTCGACTTCGGTAAAAATTGTTTGATAAACTCAATTTGTTCGTCAGTTAGATCACTTGGATAACTTTCTCTTTTGGTCATTAGAACAGTTTAGTCGAACTGACGGACTTTTCAGACTAACTCTAATAGCCTTTCCGATTTTAGTTTGTCGAAATGTTTTCGGATTATCGCTGCTTTTTCGCAGCGGGCAAAAGTTCTGCGAACATTTTGATGAGAATCATCGAAAACTGTTCGCCTTTGACGCAATTGCGCTGGTGCGGCGTGCCGCGCGGAACGATTCTCAAGTCGCCTCTTTTTATCGTAAAAGTCTGTCCGCCGGAACGACGACGCGCCCGCCGTGCTTGAACATTAACATTTTGCTTGGCGTTCTGAGTTCAAACGCGGAACGCACTGTGCCTGCCCGCCGCGCTTCGCTCTGCGGGCAGCACGCTGAAAGGGTGAACTCGGAACTTTTCAAAATGCCCGAAACTTTTGCTCATCTGCATAATATGGGTTGACGGCGGTTATATGAATTCGCTTTTTTCGCGGGTTGAAACCTTGACAAGGCGGCGGGCGGTCAGAATTGAACAGGTCAAGCGGCGCGACGACCAAGAAGGATTTGCGGTGCTGCCTAAACCGGTGGATTGTCGAGCGCACGTTCGGCTGGCTCATCAAGCAGCGGCGGCTTTCCAAGGACCATGAAGCGTTATGCGAGACCGGCGAGAAAGCGATGGTTTATGTGCGGGCAACGATACGCTTGATTCCCATTCGGCTGGAAACTTGAAATACTTTTCAGACACGTTCTCACGTTCATTGCCGGGCTTGTTTAATTTCCTCAACCGCCGACGGATTTTCCAACGCCGATAAATCGCCCGCCTCTTCGCCCAAATACGCCGAACGAATGACGCGGCGCATCACTTTGCCGTTGCGCGTTTTCGGCAGGGCGGCGACGAAAAGAATCCGCGACGGCGCGAGCGGTTTGCCCATATCTTTGGCGATGAGAGCTTTTAATTCTAATTGGAGCAATTGGAGCAATTGGAGCGCGGACGGCTCGTCCGCCAACGGAGCAGCGACGTTGGCTGCGTTATCCACACGCAACTCGGTTAATAAAAGTTCTTCTCGCGCTGCCGCGCTCGATGCGGACGAGCCGTCCGCGCTCCTGGTGAGAACGCAGAACGCGACCATCGCCGTGCCTTTTATTTCGTCGGGTATGCCGATGACGGCGGCTTCCGTAACCGACGGATGCGCGACTAGAAGGCTTTCCACTTCCGCCGGTCCGACTCGTTTGCCCGCGACTTTCAAAGTGTCGTCAGAGCGTCCGAGAATAAAATAATGTCCGTCGGCATCCGTCATCGCCCAATCGCCGTGAACCCAGATGTTTTCAAAGCGCGACCAGTAAGTTTCCAAATATCTCTCCGGTTCATTCCAAAAACCGCGAGCCATTCCGATCCACGGTTTTTTAATTGCCAGATCGCCGACTTCGCCCGCGCCGACCGATGCGCCTTGATCGTTCAAAATAGCCGCGTCCATTCCCGGACACGCGGCGGAAAAGCCGCACGGTTTGATCGGCAGGAGCGGATTATTCATCAGAATTCCGCCGGAGATTTCCGTGCCGCCCGAATAATTGATAATCGGCAATTTGGAATCGCCGACTTTCTCGAACAGCCACCACCACGGCGCGGGATTCCACGGCTCGCCCGTCGAAGCGAAAGCGCGTAGATGTGAAAGATCGTGCTTTTTTGGCAGATCGTCGCCGTGCGTCGCCAGCGAACGAATCAAAGTCGGTGAGATGCCGAGAATTTCGACTCGGTGTTTCGCGGCGAATTCCCACATTCTATCGGGCTTCGGGAAATCGGGTGCGCCGTCGTAAATACAAATCGTCGCGCCGTTGATCAACGCGCCGTAAATCAGCCACGGCCCCATCATCCAGCCGATGTCGGTGAGCCACGAAATGCGCGTTCCTTTCCCAACATCGGTTCCGAAAGCCATATCCTGCGCCGCTTTAATCGGGAAACTGCAATGCGTGTGCAAAATGCCTTTCGGCTTGCCCGTCGTGCCGCTGGTGTAAAGAATGATCAGCGGGTCTTCGGCGTTAGTCGGCTCAATTTCGGTGAGATGGCGATTATAAGGCGCAAGTCCGTCGTTTAATAGATTGCCAAAAAGAATTGATGTTGGTTTATGAATTGTAAAAAAATCGTAGCCTTCAATAAATTCTATTGAGCCGCTTACAATAATTAGCTTTTCGATTGTTGGGCAATTTGAAACTGCTTGATTGGCAATCTCAAAAGCATTGAAAAACTTTCCACGCCTTGAAAATCCATCACAAGTAAAAAGCGCTTTGGCTTTGACTGCATTTAACCTCGATGCAATTGCTTCAACTCCATAACCGGAAAAAATAGGAACAGCAATCGCGCCGATTCGATTGATTGCGAGAAGTGCAATAACCGTTTCAATCACCATCGGCAAATGAATTCCGATTGCGTCGCCTTTGCCTAAATTATTTGCGCGTAAACCCGACGCGCATGATTTAATTGAATCTTGTAACTCTGCATAAGTTAAAGTTTTCGTTTCGCCTTCTTCGCCTTCCCAAATTATCGCGGGCTGGTCGCGCATCTCATCCGTCTGCCAACGGTCAACGCAATGCGAAACGATATTCAAACCCGCGCCGCCGCACCAGTTTGGAAACGCCGCGCCGCCGGATGTGTCGAGCAGTTTTTTATACGGCGGATCAAAGCGAACGTCTAAGAATTTCAAAACTTCGGCGGTGAATTCTTCGACGTTTGCAATCGAATAACGATAAAGCTCGTCAAAGGAATTCGCGCCGACTTGCCGCATAAATTTCGTTAATCGAGCGCGTTCGATGACTTCGGCAGGCGGTGTCCACGCGATTGACTGGTGTTCCAGAAGGTTGACGATTTCGTTCATAATTTGCGGCAAAAAAGAAATTTGAAACCACCGATCAGCGCAGGTAAACGCGGATTTTTAAGGAAGGAAGATTATAAAGACACCGCAACGACTTAAACGGCAGGGCAAAATAATTTTAAAGAAATGAAACCACGGATTTTCACGGATAAACACGGATTTTCCAGACCTTATCAAAGTTAATCGGTGTCTATCCGCAGTTTCAAATTACTCTTTTAATGCGCGTCCAACCGAACACAGCAAAATAACTTCGGCGAGTCGCTTGTCACACCGAACCGGTTTGCCGATGGGTTTACTCGACCGTCACGGATTTTGCCAGATTGCGCGGCTGGTCAACGTCGCAGCCGAGCCGCACGGCGATGTGATACGCCAGCAGTTGCAGCGGCACGATTGACAGAATCGGCGCGAGCAAATCCGACACCTTCGGAATCTCGATGATGTGATCGGAGACGAGCGAACTCATCTGGTCGCCTTCGGTGAGAATCGAAAAAATAATGCCGTCGCGGGCTTTGACTTCGACGATGTTCGAGTGCGTTTTCTCGTAGCGCAGTTCGGAATTTTCGTTGCCTTCCTCGCGCGTGTTAATGATGACGACCGGCAGCGTTTCGTCAATCAGCGCGTTCGGTCCGTGTTTCATCTCGCCCGCCGGATAGCCTTCGGCGTGAATATAGCTGATTTCCTTGAGCTTTAACGCGCCTTCGAGCGCAACCGGAAAATTGATGCCGCGCCCCAAATAAAGGAAATCGCGGGCGCGAAAAAATTCCTTCGACATCTCTTCAATCGTGTCGGCTTCGCTCAAAACTTCTTCGATTTTCAAAGGCAGTTCGATCAATTCCTGCGCGTGTTTTCTGACTTGTTCTTCGCTCAATTTGCCGCGCAGCTCGCCTAGGTAAAGCGCGAAAATATAAAGCGCGATGATTTGCGACGTGAAGGCTTTGGTGGACGCGACCGAAATTTCCGGTCCGGCGTGCGTTAAAATCGTGCCGTCGGCTTCGCGGGTAATCATCGAACCCTGCACGTTGCAAATCGCTAAAACCTTGCAGCCGGCGCGTTTGGCTTCGCGCATCGCGGCAATCGTGTCGGCGGTTTCCCCGGATTGCGAGATGACGATCAGCAAATCCGATTCGTCCAGAACCGGATTGCGATAGCGAAACTCCGAGGCGTAATCAACTTCGACGGGAACTCGCGCCAATTCTTCGAGCATATATTTGGCGGCGGTTCCGGCGTGCCAACTCGTTCCGCAGGCGGCGATTTTAATCGAGCGCACGGCGCGAAAATCCTCTTCGGAAATATCCATCGCGTCCAGGTAAACTTTGCCCGTATCAAGCGAAACTCGCCCGCGCACGGTGTCACGGACGGCGCGCGGCTGTTCGTAGATTTCCTTTAACAGAAAATGTTTGAAGCCGCCTTTTTCCGCCATTATCGGGTCCCAGGTGATGCGCTGCTGTTTCGGTTCGACGACGTTGCCGTCGTAATCGGTTACGCGCACCGAGTCCTTCGTCAGAATCGCAATCTCCTTTTCGCCCAAATAAAAGACATCGCGGGTGTGCTGAAGAATCGCGGGAATGTCCGATGCAACGAAAAACTCGCCGTCGCCCAAACCGATGACGACCGGCGGACCTTCGCGGACGGCGATGATTTTGTCGGGATCGTCCGCCGAAATTATCGAAAGCGCGAAAATTCCTTTGAGCTGCTGAACTGATTTTCTGACGGCTTCTTCAAAACTCAAGCCGTCGGTTTTGATGTGTTCTTCGATTAAATGCGCGACGATTTCCGTGTCGGTTTCGGTTTTAAATTCGTGTCCCTTTTCCTGCAGCTCTTTTTTTAACTTCAGATAATTTTCGATAATGCCGTTGTGGACGACGACGATTCTGCCCGAACAATCCCGGTGCGGATGCGCGTTTTCCTCGGTCGGTCGCCCGTGCGTCGCCCAGCGCGTATGCCCGATGCCGTAATTCCCGTCCAAAGGATTGAGCCGAATGCACTCTTCGAGATTCCGCAGTTTCCCTTCGGCGCGGCGCAGGGTCAGATGATGATTTTCGTCAACGACGGCGATTCCCGCCGAATCGTAACCGCGATATTCCAATTTCCGCAAGCCGTCAATGATGAGCGGCACCACTTGTTTATTTCCGACGTATCCGACAATTCCACACATATTTTTTAAATTAGTTTGAATGATAAATTTGCCAAGCGGCGACTAAAATCGCCTCCTCTTCCAAAGCCTCAAAAGCGGCTTGACGAAGTTTGTCCGTGTAATCTGAAGGCACTGAAAAATTTTCCTGAAAATCAAAAGAAGTATCGGTATAGATGAGATTAATACGGTCGGTTGTTATTTTTCCGAATTTTGAAAGATAATTACCGTCAAGTCCGCGAATAATCGTGCAGCCGCCGAAAACGCGGGTAAATTCTTCGGCGAAAATTTCCAACATTTTTTGATAAATCGGTTGCGGTAAATCGGGAATATAAATTTCAACCCTTGCTTTCACGGATGGCGGCAATGAATTTCTCCTTTCGTTTATCGAATTCCTTCATTCGCTTCAAAGATTCTTCCGCCGAGAGTTTCATCCGTTCGGGACGCTCGATTTTTATTTCTTTAACGACTTTTGCTCTTTTGGTCATAGCTTTTATACCATCCGAAAAGGATTTTATCACAATCTCACGCGGCTTCTAATGTAATTTAAGCAACTTTTCGTTCGACAAAATTTACCGCTTTCAAAATTATCAAATGAAGAAGCGACAAAATCAAAATCACCAAACTTATACCAATTCAAGTTAATTGGTGCGTATTGTCAGAACCGCCTGCGGCAGCGGGCGGGTCAACGCCGCACGGGAAACCCACCCGCGACCGCAGGCGGTTCTGACTTCTTTGAGCAACGATACGCACACTTTGTTTTGAATTGGTGTTAGGAGCTACGCAGTTGAACAAAGAAAGCAGAATCAATAGGGATGAGAAGAATGGAAAGGATAGAAAAATCAATCATTAAAAACCCTCTCCGATCCCGATCCATCCTCTTCACCGCGGTTAATTTCTTTGTTCAGCTGCGTAACTCCTATTCCCGACTATTGTTCCTAAAACTTTTTTTGATTTGCGCCGGAACGCCCGCGACCAAAGTGTCGGGCGGAACGTCTTTGGTTACGACTGAACCCGCCGCCGTGATTGAATTGCTGCCGACGCGAACGGGCGCGACGAGCATCGTGTCCGAGCCGATTCTGACGTTATTTTCGATGATCGTCGCGTGTTTGTTCACACCGTCGTAATTGCAGGTGATCGTCCCCGCGCCGATGTTGGTTTTTTCGCCGATGGTCGCGTCGCCCAGATAAGATAAATGGCTGGCTTTGGAGCCGCGCCCCAGAATCGTTTTTTTGAGTTCAACGAAGTTGCCGACCTTCGCCGATTCTTCCATTTTCGCTCTGCCGCGCAGATGCGCGAACGGTCCGACGGTGCAGTTGTCAGCGATTTCCGAATCGGTAATCACGCAGTTATCGAGAATTTCGACGTTGCGCCCGATGCGCGAATTGGTGATGCGCGTTCCGGCGCGCACCGTGCAGCCGTCGCCGATCACGGTTTTGCCTTCGATGGCGACGTTCGGATAAATTACCGTGTCGCGCCCGATATTCGCCGATTCGGAGACGCAGGTATTTTTCGGATTGATAAAGCTGACACCGTAATCGAGCATCATTTTGGAGATCGTCCGGCGACAGAAAATCCGCTCCAAATCGGCGAGTTCGGCGCGATTGTTGATGCCGGAAACTTCGCGCGTGTCGGTGTGATTGTAAAGCGAAATGTCTTCGCCCGCTTCGCGCAAAAGTGCCGGAACGTCGGTTAAATAATACTCGCCCTGCACGTTATTGTTCTGAACTTTGGAAAGCGCGGCGAAAAGTTTTTTGGTGTTGAAACAATAAATTCCCGAATTGATTTCGTTGATTTGCTTTTCCGCTTCCGTCGCGTCTTTCTGCTCGACGATTTTGCTGAAAAATCCGGCATCGTCGCGCACGACGCGCCCGTAACCGTTCGGATCGTCGAGTTTGACGGTTAGAATCGTGCAAGCCGCGCCTCTGCCGCGATGATGATAATGCTGCTGAACCAGTGCCGCCAGAGTTTCGGCGCGAATCATCGGCACATCGCCCGACAAAATAAGGAGCGTCGAATCTTCATTCTCCAGAAATTCCCGCGCCGCGTTCACGGCGTGTCCCGTTCCCAACTGTTCCTTCTGCCAGACAAAGGCGGCGTGTTCGTCGTCGAGTTCCTCTAAAACCGCGCGTCGCACATCCTCGCCCTGATGCCCGATGACCACGTAAATTTTGCGCGGAGCCAGTGCCGTCGCCGTCAGACAAACGTGATTAATCAGCGGGCGACCGTCAATTTTGTGCAGCACCTTCGCCAGATTCGAGCGCATTCGCGTTCCTAAACCCGCCGCCAAAATCAAAACGTCAAGCATTTTTTGTTCGTTGGAATTATTTTCCATAAATCTAGCAAAGTTTAACCGGATGAACAGGATAAACAGGATAAAACCAAAACCTAAAATTCCATTCTCAAATCCTGCCTAGCCTGTCCATCCGGTTAAATTTCATTTCGGTCAAACTAAAATTTTTTCGTGCGACTGAACCGCGCAGAGCAGAACGACTTGCGCCAGTTTGTCCGAATGATGACGCACTTTTCCGTCGCCGTCCAACAGATTACCATAAACGATTTCCGCGCCTTCGACCGTTTCCGGCGAAATCGAGTCGCTCAACCCGATCTGCTTGGCTCCGTCTTCGGCGTAGCGTTTCATCTGCTCGTCGCTGATGCGGCGATTGTTGACGATAACGTAATCGAAGGTGATTTGCGGCGCGTATTGGCGGACGATTTCGAGATGCTTTTTCGCCGAAAATCCGTCGGTCTCGCCCGGCTGCGTCATCAGGTTGCAAATGAAAACTTTGACGGCTGACGATTCCGCAATCGCGTCCGCCACACCTTCGACCAGAATCGGCGGCAGCAGACTGGTGAAAAGCGAACCGGGACCGACGCTGACGACATCGGCATCGGCAATCGCGGCGAGCGTTTCCGGCAGCGGCTGGCAGTTTTCCGGCTCCAGCCGCAGCCGTTTGATTAAATTTCCGACTTTTGAAATATTCGTTTCGCCCAACACGGTCGAGCCGTCAAAAAGCTCCGCCGCGAGACGAACATCCGCCACGGTCGCCGGATAGATATGACCTTTGCTCGCCAGAATCTCCGACGAAAGGCGCACGGCTTCGGCAAAATCGCCGGTTATTTCCGAAAGCGCGGCGAGAAAAAGATTGCCGAAATTATGCCCGCCGAGTTCGCCTTGCCCGCGAAAACGATGTTGAAAAAGTCTCGATAAAAGATGCGAGTCTTCCGACAGCGCGACCATACAATTGCGAATGTCGCCGGGCGGCAGCATCTGCAATTCGTCGCGCAGTCGCCCGGAACTGCCGCCGTCGTCGGAGACGGCGACGACCGCCGACAAATTTTCCAGGCGAATTTTATCCGTTTCATCGCCGCCGACAAATTTTTTCAAGCCCGAAAGCAGCGTCGAAAGCCCGGTTCCGCCGCCGATGGCGACGAAATTCAGACCTTGCGAATTTTTAGAAAATAAGTGGTTTTTCATTTCGTCTCAAAAAAAATTACGGATTATGCAGTCGAAAGAAAAATTAACCGGATAGACCGAATTGACCGGGCAGAAGCTGAGCGGCTGAATTGTTCGATAATCCTGTTCATCCTGCTTCATCCGGTTAAAATATCCCTCTAAAATTTTCAACTGCGTAACTTCTAAAAATTTCGACTGAAAATAAAAGTTCGGTGAAACGGGAAGTTGGCGATTTGCTGCGGGCATCGAAAAACACCCGTTTTCGACCATCGCCGAATCACTCGGTTCGCACGAAAGTTTATCATTTTTTTATTTCGGCAAGCAACGAATCCGATTTCAGCCAATCGCGGCTCTGCGAACCATTGGCTTGCAGACGGATGTTTTCCACATCAGCCGGGCAGAGTTCGTCGAAGATTTTCACCGCTTCGGTCAAATAATTTAAGCCTTCGCTTTGGCTGCCGACCTGAAACAGCGCGTCGCCGAGACTGCCGCTCGCCCAGGCTAAATCGGCTTTCGATTCGGCATTGTCCGCGTCGTTTTTCACAACCTTTTCGCTGAGTTCGACGGCGCGGCGAAAGAATTTGACGGCTTCCGCCGGGTGCTTTCGCCGCGCCAGCGTTTGCCCGTAGAGGATATTGGTAAAAGCCGAATTTCGATGGTAGCCGAAATCCTTCGGGCTTTCCGCCAATAGATTTTCGATGATTGCCAAAGCCGTTTTGAAATGTTCGGAAGCCGCCGCCGCGTCGCCGGTCGTCTCGAGCGATTCGGCGAGACGGCGATTGGCACTCCACAAATAATAATTGATGCGGGTGTCATTCGGCGATTCAATCTGCATCGCGGCAAAATCAGCCAAACTCCGGCGCAGAATGACAATTCCCGATTCATAGTTCCCCGCCAGCGTTTCTTCGCCGCCGGTTTGCAAATGGGCGAGGTCGAGCAGCCAAATTATTCTCGGTTCGGAAGGATTCAACTCCCGCAGTTTGTCAACCGCCGCCAATTCTCTCCCGGTCGCTCGCCGGGCGGCTTCGGCATCGCCCTTGAGCATATAAAGAACGGCGATGTCGGCGCAGCCCGTCGCCAAATTTATCCAATGCGCCGGATTCTCCGGCTCTTCCCCAGCGATTTGTTCGAGTAAAACAACGCCCCGGTTTTTCAGTTCGATTCCTTGGGCGACCGAACCGCGCACCTTGGCGGCATCGCCTAATTCCAAATCAGCCAGAGCCGTCTGTTCGCGGTAATGGATATTTCTCGGATCGGCGGCGATTAGTTTTTGATAAATGGCGATTTCTTTTTTGAAAACGATGTCTTTCTCCGCCAACCGCACATCGGGCAGCTCGGCGTAGTTGAAATAAGCCTGCGCCAGTTCGTCCTGCAGCATCGGATCGCCGTCCGATTCGGCGGCGAGCGCGTCGAGCTGTTCGACGGCGTGCATTAGAAGCATCTGGCGGGCGGGCAAACTTCCCGGCAAATCCCTGATCGCCGCGTGAATTTCCGTGACGAACGAACCGGAGACTTTTCGCAGATTTTCAAACCGCCGCTCGGCGGTTTCGCGTTCGCGCCGCGCCTCCCGCGCCTGCCAGAGCGTGGCGAGCAAACCGCCGCAAAGAGTCAACCCGAACAAAAGCGCGAACAAGAGCGCGTAGCGTTTGCGCCGGATAAATTTCGCGGTTCGATACGAAAATGTATCTTTGCGGGCGGCGACCGGCAGACCGGCTAGGTAGCGGCGCAGGTCTTCGCTGAATTTTTCGACCGAACCGTAACGCCGCGCATTGTCTTCGCGCAGAGCCATCGCCAGGATATTCTGCAAATCGGTGTCGAGATTGTTTTTCGGAACGGTTGGCGGCGATTTTCCGGGTTCCGCCGGCGCGTTTTTATTTTGCAGAAGCTCCGCCAGAATTTTCCCCAGACTGTAAACATCGCTCGTCGTGTCAATCGGCTTGCCGCTGATTTGTTCGGGCGAAGCATACGCCGGAGTGAGGGCGCGTTGATTGGTGTGGGTTTCGTTCGCGTCGGTGGAATTGAGGAGTTTGGCGATGCCGAAATCGAGCAGTTTCGGCGTTCCCTCGGCGGTGACTAAAATGTTGGACGGCTTCAAATCTCGATGCACGACCAGTTTTTGATGCGCGAAGGCGACGGCTTCGCAGATTTTGCGAAAGAGTTCGAGCATTTCCTTCTCAGGCAGATTTCCGCTTCGGCAGTATTCGTCAACCGGCACGCCTTCGACGTATTCCATGACGAAAAACGGCACGTCGTCCTCAGTCGTGCCGCCGTCGGTCAAGCGAGCGATAAACGGGTGATTGAGCGCGGCTAAAATTTCGCGTTCGCGGTTAAATCGTTGGAGAATCGCGTCCGAATCCATTCCGCGCTTGATCAGTTTGACCGCTGCCTGCTGCCGAAAATCTTCGCGCACCGCCAGAAAAACGATGCCCATTCCGCCGCGCCCGATTTCCTTTTCGAGGCGGTAATGCCCGATTTTTCGCCCGATAAAATTGCCGTTGTGATCCGCCAACTGTTGAATCGTATCTGCGGCGGAGACATCGTTGAGAAATTCTCCGGCTTCTTCGCGGGCTTCTAAAAGAGATTCGACTTCGGCGAGCAACTCCGCGTCCGCACTCTGTTGGGCGAGAAATGCGCGGCGTTTTTCCGGCACCACGTCGAGCGCGGCGACGAAGACTTCTTTTACTTTTTGATAATCGAGCGAGTTGTTTGACGGGAGCATAATTTTTTATTTTTTCAGCTCACGATACAGCCAGGTGCGCGCCATTTCCCATTCGCGCGTGATGGTGGAAATGGAAATGTTCAAAATTTCCGCGATTTCTTCGTTTTTCAAGCCGCCGAAAAATTTCAGTTCGACGATTGCGGCTTGCCGTTCGTCCAACCGCGCAAACTTTTCGAGGGCTTCGTGGAGCGCGAGAATTTCAACATCCCGCGTCTGAAAAAAACTGACGGCATCGTCCAAAGCGACCATCGTTTTGTTGCCGACGCGCTTTTTGGCGTTGCGCGAAACGGCGTGATTAACGAGAATCTGCCGCATCGAACGCGCCGCGATGCCGAAAAAATGCGCCCGGTTCTGCCACGAAATATCCTTGCCGCCGCCGACTAACCGCACAAACGCTTCATTGACCAGAGCCGTCGGCTGCAAAGTGTGATTCGCCCGGTATTCACCGCGAAAAAGCGCGGCGGCGATGTCGTGCAGTTCGGTGTAAACAATCGGGAACAACTCTTCTAATGCCCGTGAGTTTCCCTGCTGCAAAAGTTCTGTGATGTCCTTATTTCCCGCCATTCAATCAGTTAAATACGTGAACTATACAAGTATTTTCACCGTCTGTCTAAAATTTTGAGCATTTTCGCTGAACAATTCGGCATATATCAATGCCAATAAAAATTCCTTCGGGAACTGAAAATAAAATAAGAGGAGAATAAGAATGAAAAAATATCCGATTTTCAATCCGCCGGCTATCGCCTTTCTCGCCGTCGCTTTAATAATTTTAAACATCGCGGTTAAAGCGCAAACCGCGCCTGACATCAAGGTTGACCCGACATTCGTCAGCCAACTAGCGGGCGGACAAGCGCGGGCGGTGGCACTACAGGCGGACGGCAAATTTATCGTCGCCGGAACTTTTACTTCCTTCGCGTCCGAAGCGCGAATCGGCGTGGTGCGGATGAACGCGGACGGCACGATTGACCGCGCTTTTACGCCGAACGCCAATAATTCCGTGCAGGCGGTCGCCGTGCAAACCGACGGCAAAATCGTCATCGGCGGCGATTTTACGCAGGTCGGCGGTCAGCCACAGGCGCGTCTCGCCCGTTTGAACGCCGACGGCGCGCTCGATACGACGTTCGCTAATCCGGCGATTGACGCGACGGTTTATACGGTCGCCGTCCAAGCCGACGGCAAAATAATCGCGGGCGGCAGTTTCGCCGTCGCGGGCGGTCAGGCGCGCAAGGAGGTCGCCCGCTTTAATACTAACGGCAGTTTAGACACGGCTTTAGCTAATCCGGCGTTGAGCGGTGTCAGCACCGTTTACGCGCTCGCCGTGCAAGCCGACGGCAAAATTTTAGTCGGCGGCGATGTTTTCGTCGGGACGAGCAGCAGTTATTTCGGGCGTTTGAACGCCGACGGAACTTATGACACATCATTTCCGTCGTATGTCTCCTCGCGGGTTCAGGCGATTAAAATTCAGGCGGACGGCAAAATTCTGGTCGGCGGCAGTTTCGCTTTCGTCAAATTGCCGGACGGCACTTCGATCAACCGCAAGAGTCTGGTGCGCTTTAATAGCAACGGAACGCTCGATTTGTCTTTTAACGATCCGACGATTGAATCTTCGTATGTTTACAGCATTGCGCTGTCGCCCGACGGCAAAATTATCATCGGAACTTCCGTTCTTTTCTCCAATTCAATCGGCGGACAACCGCGCAACAACATCGCCCGTCTGTTTTCCGACGGCTCGCTCGACACGACTTATAATCCGAACATCAACGGCTTGATTCCAAGTAGTTACGCGCTCGCCCTGCAAACGGACGGCAAATTAATTGTCGGCGGTTATTTTGAAACCGTCGGCGGACAACGCCGCATCAATCTCGTGCGATTAGCGGTTGACGGCTCGCCGGAGGTTTTTCCGAAAGACATTTCCCTCGACAGCACAGTTTCCAGAATCATTTTGCAGCCGGACGGCAAAATTCTCGTGAGCGGCGCATTCACCTCGGCGGGCGGGCGAACGAGAAAGCAAATTGTCCGACTCAATTCCGACAGTTCGCTCGACCCGTCCTTTGTCAACAGCAACATCGTGACCACTTATCCGACACTCGGAAGAATTTACGGCATCGCCCTTCAAACGGACGGAAAAATTCTGGTCGGCGGCGATATAACGTCGGTTAACGGCATCGCCCGCACCGCCGTCATCCGGCTGAACGCCGACGGAACTCTCGACAACGCCTTTAACCCGAATGTGACGAACGGTTCGAGCGCGGGCGATTTGAACACGGTCGCGGTGCAGGCGGACGGCAAAATCCTCATCGGCGGTCACTTCGACAAAGTGAACGGGCAGGATCGTTTTCGTCTGGCTCGATTGAACGCGGACGGTTCGCTCGATGCGAGTTTCGTCTTTGACCAAATTTCCGACACCAGCGCGATTGTGCCGCTGGCAAACGGTCAGGTTTTAGTCGGCGGCGGCGGCATCTATCGTTTGAACGCCAACGGCTCGACCGATGCCTCCTTCCAAAATTCCGTCGGCAGCGTATCAACAATCTTTTTTCAACCGAACGGCAAAATTCTCGTCGGCGGCGGATTTTACAACGCGGGCGGACAACCGCGCCGCAGCCTGGCGAGATTAAACGCCGACGGTTCGCTCGACACGTCCTTTCAAGACCCGAACATCCTGGGCAGTGTTTACGAATTCGCTTTGCAGGCGGACGGCAGAATTTTAATCGGCGGCGATTTTTACCAGGTCGCCGGACAGGATCGTCGCTATATGGCACGGATTAACGGCGACGGGACTTTCGACCCGACCTTTACGCCGATTTTCGACGACGGTTTCAGCGGAAACGTCTATGCGGTCAAAATTCAAACGGACGGCAAAATTCTCATCGGCGGCGACTTCAGAAAAGTCAACGGTCTGACCCAACCGTATATTTCACGGCTCAACGGCAGTTTTACGGCGACTAATCCGTGCGCTCCGGTTGCCGTTAATTTCGGTCAAACCGTCAACGGCAATCTCGGCGCGGCTGGCTGTCTGGGCGTTGCCCGCGCACCGGAAGATTTGGAAAACGGCGCGGTTTCCAACCCGAACAAAGCGGCTGACCGAAATTCCGCCGAAAATCTCGTCCGTTACGCCGATTACTATTCATTTGCGGCGACCGCCGGACAGCAAATCGCCGTCTCGATGAGTTCGGGCGCGTTCGACACCTACTTATTTCTGCTTAACGCGAGCGGCGCAGTCATCGCGGAAAACGACGATATTGATACTTCCAACACCAATTCGCGCATTCCGATCAGCGGCTTTTTTACCATTCCGGCAACCGGCGTTTACACCATTCGCGCCACTTCGTATGCGGAGAACGCCACCGGAGCTTACACATTAAATTTGAGCCTCAACACCGTCGTGCCGACCGCTCGCCGCGCCTTCGATTTCGACGGTGACGGCAAAGCGGACGTGTCCGTCTTTCGCCCGTCAAACGGCGCGTGGTATCTACTCCAATCGAGCAGCGGTTTCACTGGAATTCAGTTTGGCGTTGCCGCCGATAAAATCGTTCCCGCCGACTACGACGGCGACGGCAAAACCGATGTCGCTGTTTACCGCAGCGGTGTCTGGTATCTCAACCGCAGTCAACTCGGCTTTACCGCTATCAGTTTCGGCACGGCGGACGACATTCCGGTTCCGGCGGATTACGACGGCGACGGCAAAGCCGATCTTGCCGTGTTTCGACCGAGTAACGGCGTGTGGTATTTGCTGCGCTCGCAACTCGGATTCACAAGTGTGCAGTTCGGACAAAACGGCGACAAACCCGTGGCGGGCGATTACGACGGCGACGGGAAAGCCGATTTAGCCGTTTATCGCTCGGGCATCTGGTATCTGCTGCGTTCACAACTCGGCTTCACCGGCATCGGTTTCGGGACGGCGGACGACAAACCGGTTCCGGCGGACTACGACGGCGACGGCAAAACCGATGTCGCCGTCTTCCGACCGAGTAACGGAACGTGGTATTTGTTGCAGTCAACGGCAGGCTTTACCGGCATCGCGTTCGGCGCGGGAACGGACATCCCGGTTCCGGCGGATTACGACGGCGACGGGAAAACCGATGTCGCGGTGTTTCGCAGCGGCATCTGGTATCTGAACCGTTCGACTGCCGGATTCACCGGAATCGCTTTTGGAGCGAGCGACGACCGACCGACACCGGCTGCTTTCGTGCGCTGATTCCGAACAATCAGGCGGTCGCTCAAAACACCCTTGGTTTGAGCGACTGCCTTTATTTCAACCGCTCCATCAAATAAGAAAAAAAGCACGATCAATACTTCGTGCGGGCTTCGGCATCGGTCAGCCAATTTCGAGAAACGCTACCGCCGAAGACGCGCGGGCGTTTCAAATTCCCGCGCGTCTTCGGCGGCAGTTTGGATTTTGTCGAAACAATCGTTCGCGCCTCTGACACATTTATTTCCGGCGAACTGATTCGGCGGAATACGCGATAACGAAAGCGACCGTCGAGACGGATAAAAAATTGTGTGAATAAAAAATTAAAAACACTTGAAGCCGACGCGCTCCGTGTGTTAGATTAAAAATGTGGCTGGTTGTAAAACTTGCCAAAGCACACCGCAAAGAGTTTTTACAAACCGCTTTTTTGAAAAAACTTACAATTTCACCCTTCAAATAACCGAATAATCGAGAGAGAGAAAAAAGGTCAAAATGGCAGAAACGCCCGTTGTTATACACGAACATCAGTTCATCAAATTAAAATCCGTGCTGGCGCGTATCTGCGTCGAATGCGCCGCCCGCGTCGTGCTGCTGGTTGACCGCGACGGTCAGCCGATTGCGGCGCACGGCGATATTATCGGGTTGGATACGACTTCGTTTTCCAGTCTCGCCGCCGGCAACGTGGCGGCGACAACGAGTATGGCGCAACTGATCGGCGAAGAAGTTTTTCCGGCGGTCGTCCACGAAGGCGAGCGCGAAAGCATCTATATCAGCGTGATCGGCAGAAGCCTGCTGGTCGTCATTTTCGACGAGCGTTCGACCGTCAGCCTCGTCAAACTCCGAACCAAACGGTCGAGCTACGAAGTCGCCGCCATTTTAGAAGACATTGCGCAGGATTCGGAAAACCAGCGAGCCGAAGAAAAAACTTTTTTCACCGAAATTACCGACGACGACATTGATAGTCTTTTCAGTTAACAGTCAATAATTATTATCTTGAAATTGCTAACTGATAACTGCTAACTGTGGACTGCTAACTGTAAATATATGACATTCATCAACTACGCTTCCCGCGAAATCAACTGCAAAATCGTTTATTACGGACCGGGCTTGTGCGGGAAAACCACCAATCTGCAATATATCTACGATTCGACCGCGCCGCAGGCGAAGGGAAAATTGATTTCATTGGCGACGGAGACCGACCGCACTTTGTTTTTCGATTTTATGCCGCTCGAACTCGGCACGGTGCGCGGCTTTAAAACGCGGTTTCACCTTTACACCGTTCCCGGTCAGGTTTATTACGATGCCTCGCGCAAACTGATTTTGAAAGGCGTGGACGGCGTGGTTTTCGTCGCCGATTCGCAGGAGGAACGGATGGACGCGAACATCGAATCGCTTTACAATCTCGAAGAAAACCTGCAATCGCAAGGCTACGATTTGATGAACCTGCCGTATGTTCTGCAATTAAACAAACGCGATTTGCCGAATGTCGCGCCGACCGAAGAATTGACTTCCGAGCTTTTACGCAAAGGCGAGCCGGTTTTTGAGGCGACCGCTTCGCAGGGCAGCGGCGTTTTCGATACGCTCAAAGCCGTGGCGAAACAGGTTTTGACCGAATTGCGAAAAGGTTAGTCGGCAATCTAAAATCGAAAAGCCGCCGGGTTTGTTAACAAACCCGGCGGCTTTTCGAATTTATCCGAACGTCAATTATTTATGCATCAGAACCGTGTCAACAACGTGAATGACACCGTTCGACTGCATCACGTCGGCGATGGTGACTTTCGATTTGCCGCCTTTGCCGTCGGTTAAAATCAAATCTTTGCCGTCCATCGAAGCGGTCAAATCGCCGCCTTCGACGGTTTTCAAAGTCGCTTTACCTTTGCCCGTCTCGATTGCTTTGGCAATCGCGGCGGCATCCATTTTTCCGGCGACGACGTGATACGTCAAAACTTTTTTCAGGGCTTCTTTGCTCTCCGGTTTGAGCAGCGTGTCAACCGTGCCTTTCGGCAGTTTGTCGAACGCTTCGTTGGTCGGGGCGAAAACCGTGAACGGTCCGGTGCCTTCCAGAGTTTCGACCAAACCGGCGGCTTTGATCGCCGCGACCAAAGTCGTGTGATCTTTCGAGTTGGAAGCGTTTTCGATGATGTTTTTGGTTGCCAGCATCGCCGCGCCGCCGACCATCGGGTTCGATGAACTGCCCATCGTGTTGGCGTTGCTCGTCATATTACCGTTGCTCATCGAATTGCTCATCGAATTGGCGTTCGTCATCGTATTGCTCATCGAATTGGCGTTCGCCATCCGATTCGCATTTGAATTCATATTCGTGTTCGCCGGTGCCGGGCAGCCCGTCGCTAAAGCAACCGCCGCGCCTGCAAAAATTGTCGCTATAATGTTTTTGTTCATTTTCCTGTCCTCAAAGTTTGTGTATTCTGAATAAATCGTATTTGACTTTAACACAACTAACTACGCAGACAAACCGAAACAAAAATAATTTTTGAATCTCGGCGTTTGGCGGTTCATTGTATATTCACACTATTCGTTGTAACCGGACGGACGGATTCAAAATCGGATGAGTCGTCAAAGAAATGTCGTTCAGAAGTTACGCCTTCGGAAAACTAAATAGCCGACGGCGAAAACGTCAAACAGGCTGTCAGCCTGTTTGACACCGTTTCAAATTTTCAACGGCGTAATTGCCGGTCGTTTTTAACTCGATGTAGAAACAAAAATCATAAAAAGACGGTTACGGCTTGTTGATATTTTACAAGCCGTTTAGAATTTATAACTTTGGACGGCAAGTCCGACTCCCGAAGTTTATTTCATTCGTCAATGTCTTTAAGCGACTGACGGCAACCGTCGGAAAGCGTCGGAAACATTAATTATGTTGAATTTAGAAGGCAAAAAAATCTTAGTCACGGGCGGCACCGGTTCGCTCGGACAAACTCTGGTCGGCAGACTTTTGACGGGGGAAATGGGCAAACCGGCGCGGGTCACGGTTTTTTCTCGCGACGAAGCCAAACAGCATTATATGCGGCTCGATTTTCTGCACAAAAAAACCGCGACCGACGATGTTATCTACGAAAACTCGCAGAATCTGTTAAATTTTCGCATCGGCGATGTCCGCGATTATCCGGCATTGCTGGCGGCGATGCGTGATGCCGACATCGTATTTCACGCGGCGGCTTTGAAACAGGTTCCGTCGTGCGAGTATTTCCCGTTTGAAGCCGTTCAAACCAACATCTTCGGAGCGCACAACGTCGCCCGCGCCGTTCGTGAAAATAATCTTTCAATCGAAACCGTCGTCGGAATTTCAACCGATAAAGCCTGCAAACCGATTAACGTGATGGGAATGACCAAGGCTTTGCAGGAACGGGTTTTGCTCGAAGCCAACCGCGATTGCCCAAACACGAATTTTATGTGCGTTCGCTACGGCAACGTGATCGCCTCGCGCGGCTCAATCGTTCCGCTATTCGTCGAACAGATCAGAAAAAATCAGCCGATCACTGTAACTTTAGAAGCGATGACGCGCTTTCTGTTAAGTTTGAATAAAGCCGTTGACACGGTTTTCGCCGCCGTTAAAAACGGCAAACGCGGCGAAACCTTTGTCCCGCAGGTCGCGGCGGCGAAAATCACCGATGTCGCCAGAGCGTTGATGGGCGAGAAAGATTTGCCGATAATTTACACGGGCATCAGACCGGGCGAAAAGGTTCACGAGATAATGGTTTCCGAAGAAGAGTGTTTCCGCACGGTCGAACGCGGCGATTATTATGTGATTCTGCCGGTTTTGCCGGAACTGCGCGAAACCGGAGATTTTACGCCCGCCCTCGATGGCGAGTATTCGTCGAAAGACAAAAATATCTCCGTCGGGCAACTGCGTGAACTGTTAGCGGAGGCGAACGATGAAATAACCGCTTTTTCATAATTTTCGTTCGATTTTCCCAGCAACGATGACTTTCGACTTATCCGAAGCCTCATCGGTCGGCGTTCCCGATCAATCGAAATGCGCTTTTGATTTAATTTTTGAACTAAAAATAAACTAAACTATGAAAGTTGTTATTCTCGCGGGCGGTCTCGGCACACGTCTCGCCGAAGAAACCGAAGTCAAGCCGAAACCGATGGTCGAAATCGGCGGCTATCCGATTCTCTGGCATATTATGAAAACGTATTCACATTACGGATTCAAGGAATTCTTCATCGCGCTCGGCTATAAAGGAGAAATCATCAAAAAATTCTTTCTCGATTACTGTAATCTCAACGGCAATATGACGATTGATTTCTCCACCGGGCAAACCGAAATCCGCGAGCGTGAAAGTGAAGATTGGGTATTACATTTGGTGGAAACCGGACAAAATTCGATGACCGGCGGAAGAATCAAAAGGTTAGAAAATCATTTGCGGGACGCGCCTTTTATGGTAACTTACGGCGACGGCGTGAGCGACATTGATCTCCGAAAATTGTTCGAGTTTCACAAATCGCACGGGAAGTTGGCAACCGTCACGGCGGTTCATCCGCCGGCGCGTTACGGAGAGCTTTTAATAAATGAAGATTTCACAACCGAATTCACCGAAAAACCGCAAACGCACGAAGGTTGGATCAACGGCGGTTTTATAATTTTCGAGCCGCAGGTTTTAGATTACCTGAACGACGATTCGAGCGTTATGGAAAGAGACGCGCTCGAACGGCTCGCTGACGAAAAGCAGTTGATGGCGTATCGTCACGATGGTTTCTGGCAGTGTATGGACACGCTCCGCGATAAAAAATTTCTGGAAAGTCTCTGGGACAGCGGCAATCCGACTTGGAAAGTTTGGTAAATGGAAAAATTTTGGAACGGAAAAAAGGTTTTAATTACCGGACACACGGGATTTAAAGGAAGCTGGCTGACACTCTGGTTAAAAAATCTCGGAGCGGATGTCTGCGGCTACGCGCTTTTGCCCGAAAGTGAACCGAATCTTTTTGCCAATCTCAATCTCGCTAAACAGATAAAATCGGTGATCGGCGATGTTCGTGATTTACCGGCGTTTGAAAAAGTTCTTAAGGATTTTCAGCCGGAAATTATTTTTCACCTTGCCGCGCAGAGTCTGGTCAGAAAATCTTATCGAGAGCCGATTGAAACTTACACGACCAATGTTGTCGGCACCATCAACATTCTGGAAGCCGCCCGGAAAACGGATTTCGTCAAATCCATCGTTATCATTACGACCGATAAGGTTTATGAAAATAAAGAATGGTATTGGGCATACCGGGAAAACGAACGGCTCGGCGGCTTTGATCCATATTCCAACAGCAAAGCCTGCGCGGAACTGGCGGTTTCGGCGTATCGGAATTCATTTTTCAGTGACAGCGACTGTTTGATTGCCACGGCACGCGCCGGAAACGTCATCGGCGGCGGCGATTGGTCGGAAGACAGACTTTTGCCCGATGTTTTTCGGTCGGTTATCTTCGGTGAAAAACTCGAAATTCGCAATCCGCATTCGATTCGTCCGTGGCAGCACGTCCTGGAACCGCTCGCCGGTTATTTAAAACTCGCCGAAAAACTATTTGGCGGCGAAAAATCGTTTGCCGAAGCGTGGAACTTCGGTTCGGACGAGGAAGATGCTAAATCCGTCGGCTGGATTTTAGACGAAATTAAACAAATCTGGAACGCGCCCGTCAACTGGGAAATTGCTCAGGGCGAACAGCCGCACGAAGCGCGTTTATTAAAATTAGACAGCGCGAAAGCCAAAAATGAACTTGGATGGCTGCCGAAACTAACTTTACCCGAAGCGATAAATCTAACGACCGAATGGTATCGAGCGTTCAAAGACAAAAGTAATATGGCGGAAACGACCCGCCGACAAATCAAGTTTTACGAAGACAAAAATGGAAATTAGACCTTTAAAATTACGAGGAAGTTTTGAGATAACCGTTAACCGAATCGGCGATTCGCGCGGTTATTTTATGCGTAGCTACGACAAGAAACTGTTTGCCGAAAATAATCTGCAAACCGACTGGTATCAGGAAAATCAGTCTTATTCATCACGGCTTTACACGGTGCGCGGACTGCATTTTCAAAAGCCTCCACATTCCGAAACAAAGCTGGTGCGCGTCGTTCAGGGAAAAATTCTCGATGTTTTTGTTGATTTGCGAAAAGATTCGGAAAC